>MAGS01000037.1 GCA_001717005.1 Candidatus Methanomethylicus mesodigestus
CTCGCTTGCTGTCAAGCTCCTGACTTGGGGCAGGGACAGGAACGAGGCAATCGCAAGGATGAGCCGCGCGCTTGATGAGTTCGTGATCGAAGGCATCCAGACCGTGATCCCATTCCACAAGGTCATGATGAAGGATGAGGAGTTCATAGCTGGACACCTGCACACTGAGTTCATAGGCGACAGGCACATACTCGACGGCGTAAAGATCCAGCTCGACAAGGACGATGCCTGGAGAAAGAGCAAGGAGAACGTGCTCGCAAAGATCGCGCCGAAGGCGACGGAAGCAGGCGCAGCAGGAGGTCCAGTTACAGACAAGAAGACCGTGGCCCTTGCAGCAGCAATCGCATCGTACATCCAGAGCAAGCCGCAGAGGCAGCCGGTAACGAGCGGTTGGACTGTATCCGGAAGGGTCAAGAGCGCAAGATAAAAGGTGTCCCAAATGACAAAGACAAGCAAGTTCCAGCTTAACATCGGGAATGTCGCTTACAGCGTCAATGTCAACGAGAGAGCATACGGCCTCTACGATGTCAAGGTCAACGACGAGACCTACAAGATAAGCATCGCAGACCTCATGTCACCGTCAGCCCAAGCAGGCGCTGGCGGCGCTGCTGGCGCAAGCGGAGCGGCCGCGGGCGGTGGCGCCGTCAAGGCAGCCATGCCTGGCACAGTGATGACCGTCAAGGTCAAGGTCGGCGACGTGGTCAAGGTCGGCGACGTGCTCCTGACGCTGGAGACGATGAAGATGGAGAACCCAATAAAGTCGAAGAACGCCGGGAAGGTCAAGGAGGTCGGCGTAGCCCCTGGCAAATTCGTCAATGTTGGTGACACCCTGTTAGTGATCGAGTGAGAGTGAAAACCATGGCATTTCAACCATTAGCTGACAAGTTTAAGGAATTAAACGACCTCAGGGAGAAGGCGAAGCTGGGCGGTGGCAAAGAAGCCATCGACAGGCAGCACAAGACCGGTAAGCTGACCGCCCGCGAGAGGATAGAGAAGCTCCTCGACCCGGGAAGCTTTGTAGAGACTGACCAGTTCGTGGTGCACCGGTGCTACGACTTCGGCATGGAGAACAAGCGTGTCCTCGGTGACGGTGTAGTAACCGGCTCCGGTATGGTCAACGGCAGGAACGTCTTCGTCTACGCTCAGGACTTCACCTTCATCGGTGGCTCGCTGGGCGAGATGCAGGAGCGCAAAATCACGAAGATCCAGGACATGGCAATGAAGATGGGCTGCCCGGTGATCGCACTGAACGACTCAGGCGGCGCGAGGATTCAGGAGGGCGTCATGTCGCTCGGCGGAGGAGGCGAGATCTTCTTCCGGAACGTCATGGCCTCGGGCGTTGTCCCGCAGATCGTGGCGATCATGGGTCCGTGCGCTGGTATCGCGGTCTACTCGCCTGCGCTTGCAGACTTCATCTTCATGGTGCGCAAAACCAGCTACATGTTCATCACTGGTCCGAAGGTGGTCAAGGCTGCAATCGGAGAGGACATCTCCTTCGATGCTCTGGGAGGCGCGGACGCTCACGCAAAGCTGAGCGGTGTTACCCACTTTGCATGCGACAACGACGAGGAGTGCATTAAGCAGATCAAGACGCTCCTCAGCTACCTGCCATCGAACAACATGGACGACCCGCCAATCATGGAGTGCGCCGACCCGCCAGACAGGGCGGACGAGGATCTCAACGAGATCGTGCCGGCAGATCCAAAGAAGCCATACGATGTCCACGACGTCATCAGCCACATCTTCGACAAGGACTCGTTCTTCGAGGTCCAGGCAGCATTCGCTCCCAACGCCGTAATCGGCTTCGCAAGGCTCAGCGGCAAGAGCGTCGGCATCATAGCTGACCAGCCAATGGTCTACGCGGGATGCCTCGACATCGACTCTTCCGACAAGATCGGCAGGTTCGTGAGGACATGCGATGCATTCAACATCCCTGTCATCACGTTCGTAGACGTCCCAGGATACCTGCCAGGCTCCAAGCAGGAGCACGGCGGAGTGATCAGGCACGGCGCGAAGATCATATACGCATACTGCGAGGCGACCGTCCCCAAGATCACCGTGATCATGAGGAAGGACTACGGGGGCGGCTACATCGCAATGTGCAGCAAGCACCTAGGTGCAGACTACGTCTTCGCATGGCCAACCGCTGAGATCGCAGTCATGGGTCCGGAGGGCGCCGTTGAGATCATCAACAGGCACGACCTCATGAAAGCAAAGACTCCTGAAGAGGTAAAGGAGATCACCGCCAAGCTAGCAGCAGAGTACAGGAACAAGTTTGCCAACCCATACATCGCTGCGAACATGGGATACGTCGATGCGGTGCTCCTTCCGAAGGAGACGAGGTCAGTGCTCGTGAAGGCGCTAGAGGCTCTGGCCACCAAGAGGGACCTCATGACGAGGCCTCCAAAGAGACACAGCAACATGCCTGTGTAAACATCCCTTTTTTTTCTTTTTTCCCTTTATTCCCCTTCTTTTCATAATCCTTTAAGGTTTAAGCGCTAAATCATTGCTTCTTCAGTCTGTCAAATTTTTTTTCTCCGCAATTTTTATTTAGTTCTTAGGCGTACGGCTCACACATAAGGGGATTCCACTTGAAGAAGCCACTTGAAGGCATACGCGTGATTAGCGCAACCGGCGCCCTCTTTGGACCATACTGTGCCATGTTGCTCGGTAACATGGGTGCAGAAGTAATAAAGATTGAAAAGCCAGGAACTGGCGACATGTGCCGCGATTGGGGTCCTTTCTTCCCCGGAGTCAAAGGACCTGACAAAAGCGCATACTATGCAGGCATCCACAGAGGGCAGAAGAGCGTTGCGATCAATCTTAAGAACGAGAAGGCAAAGCAGCTCCTAAAGGAGATGATCAAGAAGAGCGACGTCTTCATCCAGAATTTCAAGCCCGGGACTCTTGAGGAGTGGGGCTTGGGGTATGAGGACCTGAAGAAGATCAACCCTAAGATAATCTATGCCGCAGGCTCGGGCTTCGGCCAATATGGTCCGTACAGCAGCTGGGCGAGCTACGATATCATCGGCCAGGCAATGGGCGGTTTCATGGACATGAACGGCTGGCCGGACAAGCCACCATGCAGGGCAGGCTCGTCAATAGGCGACATCGCATCGGGCATGTTCCTCTGCATCGGCATTCTCGCTGCTCTGAGGTACCGTGACCAGACCGGAAAGGGTCAGCTGGTTGACGTTGCGCAGGTTGATTCCATGCTTGCGGTCTCCGAGACTGCCGCTCTGAAGTACACCGTTGAAGGCATCGTTCCGACAAGGAGCGGCGCTGCACATCCAACCATCACGCCCTTCGACATCTACCCGACTGCCGACGGGTGGGTATGCATCGCTGCAGGCAACGATGGCATATTCAAGCGCTTGGCGGACGCCATGGGCAAGCCGGAGATGGTCAAGGACCCGCGCTTCGACACCAACCCCCATCGCAACAAGAACTATGGTGCACTGAAGCCCATACTCTCTGACTGGACCAAGGACAAGAAGAAGTGGGACATCACAAACCTGCTCCACAAGAGCGACATCCCGTGCGCTCCGGTATACAACATAAAAGAAGTTGTAGAGGATGATCATGTAGCTAATCACAGAGAGATGATCGTAGAGGTCGACCAGCCTCCATACGGCAAGGTCAAGATGCTCGGCTTCCCGATCAAGTTCTCCGAGACTAAGATCAAGCCAACGGAGCCTGCCCCGATGCTCGGCCAGCACACTGAAGAGGTCCTTGGGGACCTTCTGGGATGCACGAAGGCTGAGATCGAGCAGTTCAAGAAAGAAGGCGTCTTCTGAGGCACAAGCGGTCGCGAGCGATAAATACCTCGCGACCATTATCCATTTTTTGTGATGCTTTTTGTCTAATCGCCTCGAGGACCTTCTCGTAAAAGGGGCGTTCTTCTCCGGAGAGGCATTGGCGCGTGAGCTGGGCATAAGCCGCACGGCAGTCTTCAAGCAGATACAGCGGTTGAGGACAGAAGGATACCAAATCGTGGCAAGCTCCAGCGGCTACCGGCTAGTTCCCCGCTTCGATGGGCTCCTGCCGCTGGAGATTCAATCAAAACTGCAGACCGAGCGCTTTGGCAGGGAGATCGTGACGCTGGAGCAGACCGATTCGACACAGAATGCCGTCCGGGCGATGGCAGACGGCGGCGCGGGCGAGGGCGCCATCGCCGTCGCACTCGAGCAGGGCGTGGGAAAGGGGCGGATGGGCAGGGCATGGTCGTCCCCAAAGGGGGGGCTCTGGTTCAGCATACTCCTGAGGCCATCCATCGCAATCACCGAGCTGCACAAGCTCTCGCTGCTCTTCGGGGTTGCCGTCGCGAAGAGCCTTGAGCAGATCCGCGTCGATGCTAGGCTGAAGTGGCCGAACGACGTTCTCGTTGGAGGGAAGAAGCTCTGCGGCATACTCCTGGAGGTATCCGCCGAGTCTGATCGTGTGAACCACGTGATTGCAGGCATCGGAATCAATGCCAACTTCTCGTCAGGGTGGCTCTCCGAATCATTCAGTTCCCGTTCGACTACTATATTGGATCAGCTCGGGAAGCGCATAGACCGCGCAGCCCTGCTTGCCGACGTGCTCCTCAACGCCGAGCAGCTGTATTATGGCGCCACCAGGGAAGGCTTCGGCGGAGTCCTCGACAAGTGGCGCTCTCTGTCGTGCACGATCGGCAACGAAGTGACTGTCTCCTTGTTCGGAAGGTCGGTATCCGGGCTTGCCGTCGGGGTCTCCGACGACGGATCGCTGCTCGTCAAGACCGAAGGCGGCGTCGAAAGGATATTGGCGGGGGATGTTACCATCGCTCCACGGAATGCCTGATGCGCCCCTCCACCAAAGCGCCTTCAGCACGGCTCCTTCTTGGAACCGGTGCTCGATCTGTCGAGCATCGAGAGCCTTCCCCTTATCTCCGCCTGCAGCTTCTCCGGCAGCCCCGGCAGCCCCGGATCGAGGAATCCCTTCACGAGTATCCCTATCGCCTGGTCGGGCGAGATTCCCCTTGCCATGAGGTAGTGCAGCTGCTCTTCCTGGAGCTTGCCTATGGCCGCCTCGTGGGAAAGCTCGGTATCAGAGTGCTCCGCTATCAGTTCAGGTATGGCAGTGATCGACGCGGTCGGGCACAGTATCATGCCTCTGCACTCGAGGTGCCCCTTGGTGAACCGGTTCTGGCCCACTATCTGCCCCCTGTTGTAGACCTTCGAATTGCCCGTCGCCACCACCTTGAATACAGACTCTCCGGTCGTCCCCTCCGCCATGCAAAGGATCTTGTTCCCCAGGTCGATTATCGAGTCCTTGCTCGCGTACATTATCGTATTGAACTTCGCCGTTGCCCCCCTGCCTGCCAGATATGCCGTGGGGTAGCTCTGGATGTCCTTGACGGGCTTGATCAGGACATAATTGGAGATGAACGTGCCCCCCTCCTCCACTATCACCGAGGTCCGCGGCCTGACATACGCCTCATCTGACCAGCTGTGTATCATTGTGAACACGAGCGTGGCGTTCTTCTTCACATAAAACTCGCTCACGCCGACATGCGCCGCCTTCTTCGTCTTGGTATCGACCGTGCATCCTGTGATGACATTCATCTCGGACCCCTCCTCCGCAATTATTATGTTGTGGGGGGCCTGGAGCATGCCCTCGGATCCGATGAAGAGGCAGGCTTGGACCGGGCGGTCTATCTTCTCGTTCGGGGCCGACCTGATGTAGTATCCCTTCGTCTGCTTGAGTTCGGCGATAGCGGTGTACTTGTCTTGGGATACCGAGAGCGCCTTCCAATAGTAATCCCTGAGCCACTCGTATCTCTGCAGCGCGACGTCCGTCGGCAGCAGCTCTAGCCCCTTTATCTTGGAAGCGAGCTGGCTCAGAAGGACTGAATGGTCCATCTGGAAGTACGTGCCGCTCTTGACGTCGTTGATGTCAACCCCGACCTCTAGGGTCCTCTTCTTTGTGTCGTCATCCATGCTGGGCTTAACGTTCCCCGAATAGATGAAGTCGCTAAGGTCAATGTCGTTGCCATACATTGCCCTCTTCGTTACCGCCTGCAACGCCTGCGTCCTGAACTTCTCTCTCCAGCCCTCACTCACTCTTGCCCGCCTCCCTTATCAAGCGCTCATACCCTATGCTCTCGATCTTCGGCATCAGGTCGCCGTAGCTCCCCGTGAGTGCGACCCTCCCTCCTGACAGGATGTGCACTCTCGTCGGCTCCAGGTACTGCAGTATGTGCCGGTGGTGCGTTATTATTATCATCGAGCACCTGTTGCTCCTGAAGTACTCCCTCAGGCTGTTCCCGACTATCTTCAGTGAATCGATATCGACCCCGCTGTCAGGCTCGTCCAGGATCATCAGCTTGGGTCTCATTGCAAATATCTGCGCGAGCTCCGACCTCTTCCGTTCGCCACCGGAGAACCCGACGTTGAGTTCCCTGTTGGCATAGCTCTGCGGATCCAGATTCACCTTAGCAAGCATCCTCTGCGGGAGATCTAGGTCGTCGCTGGGCTTCGGCGACCACGGGTTGACCCCCCCTGCAAGCGAGATGACGTGCCCCAGCCTGATGCCCCTTATAGCCGGCGGCGACTGAAACGCCAGTGCAAGCCCCATTGCGGCCCTCTCGTCGATGGTCTTATACGTGATGTCCTGCCCGTCGAACTTCATGCTGCCGCTCGTAACCTTGTACTGCGGGAAGCCCGCCAGCGTGAGCGCAAGCGTCGTCTTTCCTGACGCGTTGTGCCCCATAACCGCCACTATCTCTCCGTAGTCGATCTTCAGATCCACGCCCTTGATGAGTTCCTTGCCTTCAACGCTTACATGCAGTTTCTCGATTTCTAGAAGCATTACTGCCACCCCTTCCTACACTTGAATCTGCACCCGGCGCACTCCTCCAGCCTAACTGCCACGCGACCCTCGCCCTTGATGCTCGACAGCCCTGCCCAAGCGGCCTTAAGGTCCTCCTCGTTCCCCTCGATGACGTAGCACCTGCTCCCCTCCCCTCCGCCTATGCCGCCTCCCCCGGCCGGCAGTGCCTCGCAGCCGTACAGCATGTTGATCGCCTCCACCTCCGTCACAACCTCCCCGTTGAGTGACATCATGCCTACAGGCATCCCCATCGAGGCGCTGTACGACCTGTTGCCCATCCGCGAGGCGATCTCGCCAATGGAGTATGGTACCATCTTCTCAAGACTTGCCGGGATTATCACTTTGACTCCCCTGGCCATCAGAACCCCTATGCTGGCGCCTATCGTCCCACCGACGGGCGAGCCAAGGAAGATGCCCGCCGTCCCCCACGGGTCCAGCGCATTTGCGCCCTTGATGAAGACGTCCTTGGGGGTCAGGCCCTCTATCACGTCCTTCATCGCCAACTCTGTCATCTTGCCCTCCCTTATGACTGCCTCCGCCATCCTGCCCTTGGACCTCGAGACGCAGGTCATCTCGCCTGTTATCACACCTATTGAGAACTTGCCCTTGTCTTCGACCCTGATTCCGGCGACCTCCTCAAGCACAAAGGCGTTCGTCGTGCCGAGGCAGATTACTATGGTGCCGCCCTTCAGGGCAGCCCTGACTGGCTCCATCGAGGCTACCGCCTTCGCTATCAGGCGCTTGCCCTCTGACGGAGTGAGCGTTACGAAAATCCTCTCCATAACGACCACACCCTATAGCAACATCCAAAAAGTTATATCTTTTTGCCATGTCTTTATCAGCGGTCATGCGACGGGCGCCACGTTGCCCTCCTGCAAAGGGGCGGTCGCGTGTCCGAATGGCGCGCTATTGACCATCTTGGTGCATCGCCGTGAAGACAGGTGTATTGTTCTCGGGCGGCAAGGACAGCAACTTGGCGATCTGCCGCCTCTTGAATGCCGGTCATGAGGTCGCCGTGCTGATCTCTGCAATCCCCAAGCGCGACGATTCGTGGATGTTCCATGTTCCGAACGTCGAGCGTGCCGGGCTTCAGGCTGAGAGCATGGGCTATCCATGGGAGCGCGTTGAGGTCTCCGGTGTCATGGATGCCGAACTTGCAGAGTTCGAGAGGGGCATGCTCCGCATATCTGAAATGTGGGGGCTTGAGGCGATAGGAAC
>MAGS01000038.1 GCA_001717005.1 Candidatus Methanomethylicus mesodigestus
ACAGGGGCTCGACCGTGAACGGCTTGAGGACGTCGAGCTGGTGCAGCGCCAGCGCCCTCGCCGGGTCCGCCGCCCTGATCATGTGCAGCGCCAGCGCCCTCGCCACGTGCCCCGTGAACCTCGGCATACTGAAGTCCCTCTGTGCGTTCATCTGCAGGGTGATCTTTGTAGGCATGCCAAGACATATGTCGCGCCGGGGCTTAAAACACTCCCCCTGCTCCCGCCACCGGGCGAACCCGTTTTATACCGTTGCGACAGAGGGTCTCCTGTGGGCTGCGATGATCACCCTCGTGATTTACGACATCTCCGACGACGCCAGCAGGACCCGGCTCTCCGGATACCTCAAGCAGTACGGTCTGCGCAGGGTCCAGTACAGCGGCTTCCGGGGGGAGCTGAACGCGAACGACCGGCACGTCTTGGCCCAGGAGGTGCCGAAGTTCCTCTCAGCGGAGAAGGACTCCGTCTACATCATACCGCTCTGCTCCTCGTGCCTCAAGTCCATATCAGTCGCCTCAAAGAAGAAGTCCGAGTTCTACGAGGATGAGAGCGTGAAGATAGTCTGACCGCATGCCCTCCCCTCCGCCATCCCCCCTCGCCGGCACGCCGGCGCGGCCCTCTGCAGATGCAACTGTTATTTACCCAAAATTACAAATGTTCGACTTGACTGGCCTATGGTCTATTTCCTCAGCGACATGGACCGCAAGGTGCTGCTCAACAAGCTCCTGCCGCTTGCCCGGGAGGTGGGCGTCTCTACTGAGCTGCGGGGCTGGAGCTGGGCGCAGGAGCCGCTGAAGCCCCTCTACGACGCGCAGCTGCCCATGTACCTCGTCTGCTCAAAATACTGCCCTACCGGGAGGGACATCTTCCTCAAGCTTGTGAAGAAGGTCTCCCCGAAGCCCAACTATGCGCTGGGGCAGGGCAAGCTCATACACGGCGCGATAAGCGACTCGATCCTGGCATTCGTGAACGGGCAGGGCACGCAGTTCGACGCGTGGTGGTCGAGGGTGAGGGCGCCGGAGATACCGATGCTGGACGACCAGATGCGCCAGTTCGCATCGGCGATTTGGGACTACACCGTCAACAGCTGCAAGGTCCAGCACGACGGGCTCGCGATGCAGCAGCCCTTCGCCTCCCCCCGCGACGTGATGGCGACATCCGTCCCCTTCCTCGTCGAGCACAAGGTCTCCGGGGAGCTCCTGGGGCTCTCGGGCATACTCAGCCCCGACTGCTACGACTACCTCCGCAAGATCGTCTTCGACGTCAAGGTCATGGAGCCGTGCGAAGCCCCCCAGTGGATGCGCCTCTATGCCACCGGCTACGCGATAGTCCTCGAGAGCATCCATGAGGTGCCCGTCGACATAGGCTGCACGGTCTTCATAAGCCGGAACGGCCCGACGCCCCAGATAAAGCGCGACCTCTTCTTCATCAATGAGGACATGCGCCGCTGGTGGGTCGAGGAGCGGGACGCGAAGCAGGAGTGCGTCGCACAGAAAAAGGACCCCGGGATGCCTGACTCGTGCCCGGAGAGCTGCATATACTGGGAGCACTGCCACTGAACGGAACATAGCAGTGCCGCCCAAGGCTTTACGAGGGCGAACGCGGGGCTGAGAAGGCCCGCAGACTTCAGCCATGGGGGCACGTCAGCCGCTGCCTGCCACTCCATGCGCAGCGGCGCCGCACCCTGCGCTACCACCTCAGGTAGTACCCCTCGTAGGACGGCGCCTCGCCCCTCAGGTACTTTGCGACGTTCCGCGCCTGGCTCACTATGAGGTCGCACCACTTTATCCTGACGTCGCCCGTCGCCGTGAAGTCCTCGAACTTCGACAGGACGTCCCTCAGCAGCCCCTTCCGGGCATCGTCGCTGAGCCTGCACGTCCCCTCCTTCATGGAGAAGTCCGATGGCTTGACGATGCCCTTCGTCATCTGGGCCAGGACCGTCTTGTCGACGAGCTGCTGCCTGAACTCCTCCATCAGGTCGAACGCAAGCGTGTTGCTGCCGGGCCTGTCTGCGTGCAGGTAGCCCGCGTAGGGGTCGAGCCCAGCGAGGTGGATCGCCCGGTGCACCTCGCCCTCCAGGATGCCGTAGCCGTAGTTGAGCATGGCATTCGCCCCGTCGGTGGCATTCCTGCCGCTCCTCTCGCTGAAGCCGAACTCAGCCGGGACGACCTCCTTCACCGCCTTCCAGTAGATGTCCGATATCATGCCCTCCGTGCCCATCAGGGGGTTCCTTATCCTCTCGACGGGGGCATCCGGGTAGGCTGCCACCTGCTCGATGAGCGGCCTTACCCTCTCCCTCGCGGCGACCAGCGCCTCGAATGCTGCCGGGTCCGTGTCCTTGCGCGTCTTCGCCAGCGTGCCGAGGAGCGCATACTGGTTCTTGGCCTTCCCCTCGATGAAGCGCTTGGCGAGGTACCCGCTCCTGCCGTCGTTGTAGGCGTAGTACTGCTCGCGCCTCGTCTTCACCGTCCTGAACTCGACCGGGGAGACCTTGGCAGTGACCTCCCCCCTGTAGTCTATCACAACGACGTCGACCTGGTTCTTGGCGAGCAGGTTTATCGCGTCGACCGTTATCGACCCCTTCCCCGTGATTATTACCTGCCTGAGGGACTCCGCCGGGACGTAGTAGAGGGTCTTGCGTTCGCCCCCGGAGTACTCCCTGACGACCACGTTTGTCCCCTCCGCGGAGACCGACTTGCCGAAGCCGTCGACAACGAGCCGCTCCATCGTGCGCACC
Source organism: Candidatus Methanomethylicus mesodigestus (assembly GCA_001717005.1). Classification (GTDB taxonomy): domain Archaea; phylum Thermoproteota; class Methanomethylicia; order Methanomethylicales; family Methanomethylicaceae; genus Methanomethylicus; species Methanomethylicus mesodigestus. The sequence continues at coordinate 2,735 of MAGS01000038.1, forward strand.
GCACTGCATCATCTATGCAACCTTGGAGTGGAAAAGCGTTTTCATGCGTGGACCGGGCACCGCCTGCCGCTGGGCCGACCCAATCGCCGCCTGCCGCATGCCTCTGCAGGGTGCATTATGCCCGCCCTCGGAAAACTTTATCTGCGTCGCCCCCAAATAACAATATTGTTATTCTGGTGTGAAGATGAAAGAGCTGAACCTCTACCAGATACGCGACATGGCAATGGGCAGCGGGAGGGCCGTCTTCTCCATACAGCAGCTGGCCAACCTCACCGGAAAGCCGAAGGCGGTAGCCAGGGTCTACGCCTCGCGCCTCGTGAAGAGGGGGCTTGCCACCCGGGTCCTGCGGGGGAGGCTCTCCTTCACCGACGACGACTTTGTTGTGGCGACCCAACTGGTGGAGCCGTCATACGTCTCCCTGCAGTCTGCCCTTCTATTCCATGGGCTCACGACCCAGGTGCCTGCCTGCGTGGAGTGCATCAGCCCGAAGAACAGCAGGCGCTACCTGGCGCTGGGCATCGCCTACCACAAGATTCCCCCGTCACTCATGTTCGGATACGAGGCGCACGCGAGGTCCGGCAGCTACGCTTTCGTGGCAGACCCGGAGAAGGCGCTGCTTGATATGGCCTACCTCTTCCCGAGGGCGCCGCTACCTGCAGACCTGTTGGGGAAGGTGGACAGGGCGCGCCTCGACTG
>MAGS01000039.1:0-22985 GCA_001717005.1 Candidatus Methanomethylicus mesodigestus
TTCATGCCCTTGGGGGCATGAGAAAAAGTGTACAAACTGTTATTTTGTACACTTTCGAATGTTTTATATACAACTTATGCTGAATGATATACTCGTATTAGTGGGGGATTTCTGGTGACTGAAAGCCTTGCACGTAGGCCCAAGATGACTTCTCAGAGGATGTCTCTCCATATCGCCTTCTCACTCATGGCGGTTGGTTTTGTTGGCGTAATGGCCGCGAGCATTTACTCTGATTTCATCCTGCTTCTGGCGTTTGTCGAGATAACCTCTGTCGCGATGTTCTTCATACTCATCCTCAGCCTTATCCCTGCATACTTTCCAGACAAGATTAATGCAGAGTCGATATTCTACAGCGGTCTGGCAAAGGAGCCGTACATGTCCGACGATCAGGTCTACCGGCCGAACGTTCCGCTGCTAAATGCTGGATATGATTATGATTGGGACCTGTATTATGACAAGAAAGCATTGAAGGTGGAATCGCGATGATCGACAGCTCATTGCTCCCGTTGGTAGCGCCGATTGCGCTACTCATTGGAGGCATACTCGCTCCGCTCGTCTCGAAGGGTGGGAAGGGGATGCTCTCCATCCTCTCAGTGTTCTTTATCGCCGCGATAGGCGCAAACACCTTCCTGCTCCTCACAGTCGGCGATGGCGCCCTTTACTGGCCTGCACAGGCTGGCATAGTCATGAACGCCTCGTCTGCATTTGTCGTTGAGCTTGCGCTCATCTTGGGATTCCTTGGCGCCGTATACAGCCTCCAGTACTTCGGCGACCGCACCCACTTGGGGGCGTTCTACACCCTCTACAGCATGTTCGTGGCATCGCTCATCGTGATGGCATCCTCCTTCAACATGCTCATCATATACACCTGCTTTGAAGCAAGCACCATCGCCGGCGGCATCCTCATACTCTTCACCCGAAGGCGGTCCGCCACCAAGGCAGCGGTCCGCTTCTTCGTAATGAGCGTCATCGGCGCGCTGATCATCCTGGTGGGCATACTCTTCCAGAACTCCGCCACCGGCGGCTTCGTCCTCAATGCGTCTGCATTCGAGGCGCTTCCGCCGTCCGACGTCGTCATGCTTGCCGCCATATATGCCATCGGATTCAGCATCAAGGTCGGCGTCTTCCCATTCGGTCTCCTGTGGCTTCCTTCGGCCCACAGCGAGGCGCCGACCCCTGTCAGCGCCATACTCAGCGGAGTGATGGTCCAGATGGCCGCGTTTGCGGTTGCCCGCATAGTCGGCGTTATGGCGCCCGAGAGCGCGCCGCTCGCTTACCTTCTGATCGGCATGGGCGCCCTCAGCGTCATAGTGGGCGCGGCGCTCGCGGCGGTGGAGGCGACCGCCGGGAGCAAGTGGTCCCGGTTCCACGTCGGCATGGTCAACATAAGGGGCATAAAGCGCATCTGGGCGTTCTCCACGTCCTCAGAGGTCGGCGTCTTCTACATCCTCATCGGGCTTGGCATACTCTTCCCCGTCCTGCTGCCCGTCTTCTTTGTGGGCATACTCCTCCACTTCCTCAACCACGGCCTCGCAAAGGCCCTGCTCTTCTTCGACAGCGGCTTCGTTATCGAGGCGAGCCGGGTGGCGGACCTGTCTCTGCTCAAGGGCATGGGCAGCAAGCTGGGTCCCAACGGGATAACCTATCTCGTGGGCGGCTTCTCGCTCGCGCTGATACCCGGGACCCTTGGCTACACCACCTTCAGGGAGTTCACATCACCCAACGTGAGCATTTACCTTACCGCCGCCGTCTTCGCCGCAGCAGCGCTCATATTCTTCTCGACGGTGTACTCCCTGCGCTGCTTCGCCTCGGGCAAGCCGAAGGCGAATGTGGATTACCTCGAAGCGCACAAGGGCAGCCACGCGCTGCTCAGGCTCCCTGGCGTAGTCATCGCGATATGCATCCTCGTCCTCGGCATAATCATCACCTTGGGGGCCAACAACATCGCCTTCCACGACGTATTCCTGCGTATTGAGGAGTGGCTCGAAATGGCGGCCACTACGATATTCAACCAAACCGCAGCATTAGGAGGCGGACACTGATGACAACCGAACACAAGTATACCTCTCCGGTCTTCCTCGTTCCGGCGCCGAAGATACAGAAGCAGCTCGCAGAGCCGATCAAGGTCCCTGGGACCGACGAGAAGGTCTCAGACCTTGTCATCGTCCACGATCCTAGCAAGTGTACGGGCTGCAACCAGTGCATGATCGGATGCGCCTACAAGCACTACCGGACGTTCGACAGGCGCTTTGCCCTGCTCTACGTCAACGAGTCGCCCAACAAAAACGGCTTCTATGTGAATGCCAACTGCCAGCACTGCGTCTTCCCGATGTGCTTGGCGTCCTGCCCGAAGGAGGCCATATACAAGGACGAGAAGGGCATAGTCAGGATCTCGCCGATGCTGTGCGTCGGCTGTGGGACATGCAACCAGGCGTGCCCAATAGGGATACCCCGCCTGGATGAAGAACGCAAGATCTACGTGAAGTGCGACTTCTGCGACGGCGACTACCCCATGTGCTTCCAGATGTGCAGCACGGGCGCGCTGAAGCTGATGCCGCGCAAGGAAGCGTTTGGGCTGGTCAAGAAGCTTAGGAGCGTGTGATCAAGTGTCAAGCGAACCGCAACCTCTGAAGAGCTGGATCAAGCTGCTTGAGGCAGGGAAGAAGATCACGACCCACAGGCAATCCGATGAGAACATCGTTTATCCGCTGCGCAGGACATTCAGGCCGGCAGCTCCAGACATTGCCAAGGGGTCGCTGAAGAGGGACTTTGAGCAGGGGCTGGTGTATTACGTTGGGGACGAGGTCGAGAACGACCGGGCGGCGTGCGGGCTGAGCAGGCTGCCCCCAACGGGGCGAAGTTACGCCGACGCCGTCGCCAAGAAGAGGGTCATCCTTGAGGATGCGGGCGTCTTCAAGAAGGCCGGCTACGACAAGAAGAAGGGGACTTTCGATTACTGATTTGATTGGTGGTAACCATGGCTGCTGCTAAATCCAAAGACAACTCGAAGGCCGATGGCGCAGAGAATGGCATTGCGGAGTCCGGAGTGAAATCCGTCAGCAGTGCGAAGCCGACTAAGTATGGCTACTTCCTGGGGTGCGTGATGCCTGTGAAGATGCCATGGGCAGAGAAGGCGACAATGACTGTCTCAAAGCACCTTGGGCTGGACTTCGATTATATGAAGGAGACCCTCTGCTGCGTCAGGCCAGGCGTATGGAAGGCCATGAACCCTGACTGGTGGCTCAGCGTCACGGCGCAGAACCTTGCAAATGCCGAAAAGCAGGGGATCACCATCGTCGACACGTGCAACGGCTGCTGGATATCCCACTACGAGTCCCTAAAGGAGCTCACCGAGGAGCCTGAGAAGCTGAAGATGGTCAATGAGCACCTCGGGAAGGCCGGCATGCACCTGAAGGGCGATGTCAAGGTCAAGCACTACCTTGAGCTCCTCCACGATGATGTCGGCATGGAGAAGATAGTCGCAAGCGTCGTGCGCCCGCTGACTGGAATAAAGGTCATGAGGCACATCGGGTGCCACGCAAGGAAGCACGACGAGACTCTGCCGAACGATTTCGACGAGATCCTCAGGGCAACCGGCGTCGAGATAATCGACACGCCCTACGACAAGACCTGCTGCGGCCTGTTGCTCTACTTCGCCGATTCGAACCAGGCCATATTGGAGCGGATAGGGAAGAAGATGATGACCGCCCAGGCGCTGGGCGTGGATGCCTATGTGATCATCTGCTCGGGCTGCTACGACCAGTTCGAGAGGGGCGTCAAGATATACCGGGAGGAGAAGGGCATCATCTTCGAGACTCCCATCATACACATCGCGGAACTGCTCGCGCTTGCATTTGGCTACGAGCCCGAGGACTTCGGCATGACAAAATGCAGGCCGATAGCCGCTGACAAGTTCATAGAGAAGGTCAGAGCAATAGCCGCAAAGAATGCCAAGGCTGCGGTGGAGAAGAAGAAAGGAGGCGAATCGCTATGAAGTTCAAGTCGGATCCAACATTGGTTGATTTCGTCAGAACCGAGGTGGCGCCTGAGGGGCTTTCCTTCAAGCCCCTCCATGAGAACAGGGTTGCAGTGAGGATCAAGGCGGAGGACGCCGACAAGCTCGCGGAGAGGTTCATAAGCAAATTCAAGGCCCGCCTCATTCACGAGACAGCCGTGGACCTGGAGGGCGAGGGGTTCGACATGATCTACATCTATGACTTCTCCAAGGTCAGGGAACGGCTGGTTGTCGTGCTCGAGGCGCAGATCTCCAAGGACGACCCTTCTCCACCATCGGTAGCAAAGATCACTTGGCAGGCGAGCTGGGCAGAGCGCGAGATACACGACCTCCTCGGCATCAGCCCCAAGGGGACGCCGGATCCGCGCAAGCAGTTCCTGCCATACGAGTGGCCGAACGCCGCCGAGAGCGGGACTGCTCCGCCGCGCCCGGACAAGGGTCCTTCAGGTCCGCAGGAGAAGTGGATCCCTCTCGGCATCATGCCAAACGACGCATACGCCACGCTGATCCCCATCGGCCCGTACCACCCCGGCGTAATTGAGGGGCAGACCGTATACGTCAAGGTGGAGGGTGAGACCGTGGTCTCTGCCGATATAAAGACCGGCTTCCACCACAGGGGCATACAGAAGCTCATCGAGCGCAGGGGTTACCATAAGGGGGTCTTCGCGGCAGAGCGGGTCTGCGGCATCTGCAGCGCCGCACACGGTCTCACATACGTGACCGCATGCGAGAACCTCTACGAAGCCGAGGTGCCTGACCGGGCCCTTTACATAAGGACCCTCCTGCTGGAGCTGAACAGGGTTCACAGCCACCTCCTTTGGATAGGCGTCGTTGCGGACGTCATAGGCTGGAAGACCGGCTTCCACCTCTCTTGGGGCCTAAGGGAACGCGTCATGGATATCATCGAATCGATAACCGGCAACAGGGTCAACTACGGGATATGGCGCATCGGCGGCATGAGCAGGGACGTATCCAAAGAGCTGGCTGAGAGGGCGCTGCCTACAGTAAAGGCTCTCAAGGCCGAGATGGCCCAGCTTCTGCCAGCGGTTGCCGCGCATTCGGTCGTGAAGTCGAGGCTTGTGGGCGTCGGCCCGCTCTCTTACGCCGATGCATTCGACGGCGGCGCCGTTGGGCCGGTCGCGAGAGCAAGTAATTGGAAGATCGACGTCAGGGCAGACAACCCGCCGCACGCGATGTACGACCCGAAGGTCATCAGCTGGGAGGTCATCACAGACGATGACTGCGACACGTTCGGGCGCACGCTCGTCAGGGTCAAGGAGCTTCTGGTCTCTTCCGATATCATCGTGCAGTGCCTGGAGCATCTGGCAAGGACCACCGGCGAGGTCCGGATCGAGCCGAAGGTCATACCCGTCAACTCTGAGGGCATAGGGCTCAACGAAGCGCCCAGGGGCGAGCTCGTCCATTATGTCCGGGCGAGCGAGTTCAACATGAACCTGCCCCAGGCATACCGGATACGGACGCCCAGCTACCGGAATAACGCCCTCATCCCTAAGATGCTGGTCGGCTCCAACCTGGCAGATGTGCCGGTCGTGATGGGCAGCACCGACCAGTGCCTTGCATGCACGGACCGTTTTGAGGTGATCCGCGAGAGTGGCGGGCCATCGCATTCGATGAGCTGGGCTGAGCTCGTGGCGCTCGGCAAGAGGAGGGGGGTCTAGAAATGGCTGACCTAGCCTTCACAATCATATCGATAGCGCTGATAATCCCGATCAGCCTCTTCCTCGGCGTGATATACGCATTCCTCCTGAGGAAGTTCAACGCCCGGTTCCAATGGAGGGTGGGCCCTGTCGTCAGGATGTACAGCGATCTTGCGCCCGTCATCGGGTCGACAAGGGTCTGGCAGCCGATGTACGACATACTGAAGCTCTTCGGCAAGGACACTCTGATCCCTGCAAGCGCCCACAAGAGGCTCTTCACATGGTCGCCGTACTTCTCGCTCTTCTTCAGCTTTGCCGCGGTGCTCTTCATCCCGTTCCCGGGCATGCCGCTGCTCTCCGACGCTCCTTACAGCCTCATCGTGGCATCTTACCTGCTCATCGCGTCGATACTGTTCACGATTCTCGGTCCTGTCGCCAGCGGCTCCCCTTGGGGAGCCATAGGCGCAAGGAGGGAGGTTGAGCTCTTCTTGGTCGCAGAGCTGGGGTTCGTCGCGAGCCTCTTCTTGGTCGCATTCATGAAGGGATCGCTCGTGATAGCCGAGCTCTCAGGCACCGTCGGCAGCATACCGATGGTTCTGGTCACGCTGCTTGCGGGCATAACCATGTTTGCCGCCATGCTCGGCAAGCTGCACATCAAGCCATTCGACATGCCCGAGGCAGAGTGCGAGATCGTCGCTGGGCCATACACGGAGTACTCCGGCAAGCTGCTCGGCACATACTTCCTGGCCAAGATCTTCGTCCTATACAACATGGTCGCGCTATTCATCGCCGTCTTCCTGCCCCCCGTGTCATCTTCGGTGCTCTGGCTGCCGCTCTACGTCGTCGCGGCGCTCGTCCTAGTCTTCCTTCTGGCGGTAGTCCAGGTCCTGAATCCCCGGTATGCCATCAGAAAGGCGCTCACGTGGTACCTGAAGATCGTAGTGCCGCTGGTGATACTCGGATTCATAGCCGCATTCGCTCTGAGGATGGTGGCATAAATGTCTACACACATCAAGATCCTGAAACAGGTCCTCCAAAAATACAGCTCGCCGATGACCCTGAACTACCCGTCAGGGGTTGACAAGAACCGGATGTACAGCCAGATCCCCGAGGGCCTGAGGGGGTTCATCGAGAGGGATGAGGAGAAGTGCGTCGGGTGCCGCGCATGCTACATGGTCTGCTCAGGCAGGGCGACGAAGATCTTCGACACAGCCGAGAAGAGGACCGTTCAGGTCTTCCACTTCCGGTGCACCTACTGCGCTCACTGCGAGGAGTGCTGCCCGGAGGAGGCGATAAAGATGTCTAAGAAGTTCGAGCTCACCGTCACGGACAAGAACGATCCGAAGGCATACGTCAACACCGACCTGAAGATGATCTCCTGCAAGGCATGCAACAGGCCATACCTGCCGGAGAAGATGCAGAAGCGGGTCTTCGAGAGGCTGAGCGAGAAGATAGACCCGAAGGTAAAGGGCATCGTGGTCGAGGACTACCACAAAACCGAGGGCTTCTGCCCCGACTGCAAGAGGGCTCGCGGCGTCATGCTCGACACGCATACCAAGAAGCACGTCTGGCTGGAGGTCGTCTAGATGGGTCTCATCGACAGGGCTAGGATATACTCGCCATGGGTCTATCACTTCCACTGCGGCGGGTGCAACGGTTGCGATATCGAGACGCTTGCCGCACTGGCACCAAGGTTCGACGCGGAGCGATTCGGCATACAGCTGGTGGCATCGCCAAGGCACGCCGACATACTCATCACCACCGGATGCGTGCCGAAGCAATTCATCCCGATGATCAAGAGGGTCTACAAACAGACTCCTGACCCGAAGGTGGTGGTCGCGATAGGCGGCTGCGCCTGCGGGGGGAGCCTCTTCTATGACGAGGACCCTGAGAACTATGCCATACTCGGATCGCCGGACCTGCTGATACCCGTCGACGTGTACGTCCCGGGATGCGCCCCGAAGCCAGAGCAGATCATCAACGGAATAGTTCAAGGGATACTGAAGCTGAACGAAAAGGCGACGCGCGGTAAGAAATGAACTACCGATACCACATAATCTGCAGGAATGGCGAATGAGCTCGAATGCGAGGGTAATCTATGCAATGGATTGCCTTGAAGGCATGAAGCGGCATGTGAGGGATCGGGAGGTCGATGTCATAGTGACCTCCCCTCCTTACAATCTGGGCATCAGGTACGGGAAGTATGATGATACCGTTCCCCGTGCGGATTACCTGCGGTGGATGGTGCAGGTAGGCGAGGAGTGCAAACGCGTCCTCCGCGATGACGGCTCATTCTTCCTGAACATTGGATACTCGTCGAAGGACCCTTGGGTGGCTTGGGAGCTGGCGTTCCGGCTGCGGGAGCTCTTCGAGCTTCAGAACGTCATCCACTGGATAAAGTCAATCGCCATAGAGAAGTCCCAGGCCGGGGAGCGCGCGAGCATATCTGGCGACATAGCCGTGGGGCACTTCAAGCCGATCAACAGCGACAGGTACCTGAACAAATGCCATGAGTATATATTCCACTTCACCAAGGAAGGGAATGTGCCGCTGGACCGGTTGGCCAACGGCATCCCGTATCAGGACAAGAGCAACGTGCGGCGGTGGAACCGTGCGCCTAGGGACCTGAGGGACCGTGGTGACACATGGTTCATACCGTACAAGACGATCAGGTTCAGCAACAAGGAGCGCCCTCACCCGTCTGCCTTCCCCCCCGAGCTTCCGATGATGTGCATAAAGCTGCACGGCCTGGGGAGGACGCGGCTGGTCATGGACCCTTTCATGGGGATCGGCGACACTGCGGTCGCATGCGCCCGGCTTGGCGTGAGGTGCATCGGATTCGAGATAGACGAGGCTTACGTAAAAGTAGCGGAGGAGCGGCTGGTCCGCGAAAGCGCAGGCAGTAAAGCCGCAAGGTAATAGCAATGTTGATGGACTAGACTAGACTATATGCTGGAGTGTGCAAAAAATGACCTCTGAACCATCCTCGCCGAGGACTTTCAGGATTGATGCTGATGTGATGAGGACCCTCGAAGAAGAGGCAAGGAAGCAAGGCGCCACCGTGAACGGCCTCACCTGCCGGATCCTCAGGAAGTATGTAAAGATCGGCGTCAGGCTGGAGCCCTTCGGGATGCTCTACATGCCGCGGACCCACATGATATCGCTGATAAACGCGATAGAAGATAATGCCCTCGTCGAAATCGCGTCTGACATGGGCAAGCGCACTGCCAAGGAGGCGATACTGCAGCTCTACGGTGAGCTCAGCATGCAGAGCTTCAAGCAGTACATCGAGATATATCTGTGCGGATACTCCAACTGGGCATCCTACTACGAGGAGGATCGCGGGAGCGTCATCGAGGTGCGCATGGGGCATAGCATGGGGGACAAATGGTCGCTCTTCATGAAGAACTTCCTCGAATCGGCGCTCGAAGAGATGATCGGAAAGAAGCCCAACTTCAAGTACGTCTCCGCATTCAGCCTCATCTTCGAGATGCGCAAGGAGGGCATGTAAGCTCAGCTCAGCTCAGCTCAGCTCAAGCGCACCGCTCTGCCGGGCGCATCTTCTGCTCCAGCCGGTATGCCCTCGAGTTCGGTCCCGGCACCGTGACGTCCTTCGGGTGCGCGGACACGAGCCTGTATGTGGCCCGGATCTCGTGCAGCATATCCTGCTCGATATAGACGTCCCGCCCCCCCTCTGAGAAGCGCAGGCTATACTCTGCGCCCAGGTTGCCCTTATTCTTGATAATCAGGTAGGCGTTCTCGCCCTCTATCCTGTATGTTGTTATATCATAATCTGCCGTCAATGGCTCGGTGCGTCCGTTGATAATCATCACCGGTTCGGTGGCGTAGGATGCCATCACCTCCGCTGCAGCCCCTTTCATTATCTGGTGTTTCTTGTCTCTTGGGAAGATCTGTAGGTAATGCGTCATCTCTCTCTTCCGTTTGTCAGACACGATCCAAAGGAACGCCACGATCCCACTTCTCATCACACGATCCGCATGCCCCTGGGGCGCGGCAACGGCTCCTTGGCGTTCGGAGTGCTTGATTAGCCATCAAACACCAAGCGAGCGGAGTAGTTTGTCTACCTCTTGGAGCCCCATCTCGTCGCCCTTCTTCGCTTCCTCCTGCCCGCCCTTCTCCGGCAGGGGCTGCGGTGGCAAAGTCGGCACGCTGTAGCTCATGCCCTCCTTCTCTCCGAGGGTTATGTAGCCGACAACTCTGCCCTTCATGCCTCTGATCTCGATGGGGTTGTCTATCTCTATGCGCAGATTGGCAGTGAACTTGCTCTCCTCGATCTGCCTCTTGACATACTTGTAAACCGCATCCTCAATGCAACGCCTTAGCTCCTCGCTCATCTACGGATCACAAGTTCCAATCTGTTCATTGAAATAATATATCTTTTGGGAACCCGGGGGCATCGTCAATAATTTTCATCGTTAATGGATTTAATTCTCTGCACTTATGCCGCTCGATTCGTCTTCTGACCAATATCCCACCTGCTATGAACAGTGCCAGGCCGATCATGATTAATGCCTGCGCCGCATCGCTATAATCCAACAGATATAAGGCTGCCCCGGCACATAGGAACAGGATGCCCAACAGCAAAGCGCTCGATGACAATACTCGTCCGCCCCCGAAGACCATACCTTACATAGCAGCCGCCGCTTTGATAATCTTGGGAGTGTATTTCCTTCCTAATTACCTCTTTCTCGAGGTCTGGACTGCCAACCACGCCGCATACCTGCTCTCTTTAATTGGCATAGATGCCCAGGTGATCATTACTGGCGGCGCGGCGTTTCTGGACGGCATCCATATAGTCAGGGAATGCACCGGGATCCAGGTTATAGCCGTCTTCATGGGGCTGCTGATCCCGCTCCCCAATGCCGGATGGAAGGGGAAGCTGCTTGCCCTGTCGGTCGTCTCTGCCATCCTCTATGCCGCAAACGCGGTGCGGATAGCGCTCGAATTCTCGCTCGTCTACTCCGGAATGCTGCCTTGGTCGCTTGCCCATTATCCTATGAGCCTCCTGCTGGGCATCCTCGGGATGGTCGTGCTTGTAGTCATAACCGACAAGGTGCTGCCGGAGTTCGGCGATTTCCTGCTGTCTGCCTTCCGCAGTCGCAGTCAGTGAGGCACCTGCGAGCTGGGCGTTTGCACGATGCGCCTCTTCGACAGGTAGTATATCGCCAAGAGCCCGACCGCGAGGCCTGCCACGATCGATTCGAACGGGAACCCTGGTATCTCGAGCCCCCCAACCTTGTACGAATACTCCGCAGACTCCGAGGTGCCCCCGTGCACATCATTAACTGTTATGCGGAACTCCACGGTCGCCCCCGTCGCCTGCCTCGGTATCGTCGCACTGTAGAGCGAACCAGCGTGCGTCATCGAAACCGTCTTCTCTGCCCCGCCGTTCACCGAGTAGACCAGTAGTACCTCGCCGATCTCGCCGCTCTCAAGGCCGATCGAGGCGGTTACCGTTACGTCATCGTCATCCTGCGGGCTCTCGGGGGAGTAGCTGATGCCTGAGATCACAGCGTTCAGCGGAAACGCGTCCCAATAGCCGTCGTTGAAGTCCGGCGGGGTCCATCCCAATGGGTTGCTCTCGCCGGTCGCCTCGACCCAAATCCATCCGTTCCCCCTGCCGTCTAGTATGTCCCAGTAGATGTTGGCATTTTGATACTCAGGGAGCCAGATCAACAGGGCCACGTGCGACGTTGTCAGCACAAGCGCCACATCGAACCCCGCGCCAAGGTATATGGTGGCGCAAAGGAGTGCCATATCCTCGCAGTCGCCGATCGCGACGATATTAGCCTCCTCGTTGAATGCATGAGAGGTCTCGTCTGCATTCCATGCCCATTCCTCTTGGGCCTTGCCTCCCATGAATACGTTATCTTCATCGTAGCCGTACTCCGTCCACCTCTGGACATACTTCAGAATTGCCTTTGCCCTCTGAATGTCGTCCGGGTAATCCTCCATGAATCCCTGGCCGATGCTGTAAGCCCGCTCCTTGTTGATGCCTAGCGTCTCATACGCAAGATTGGGCATGTAGCCATCCTCGCTACAGCAGTAGTTCCTGTTGTACCCCCAGCTGTCATACCACTCCCCGTTCTTATACGTGAATGTCGGAGGGTCCACCCGCCCGCTTGTGTAGGCGCTGACGCTGGCCTGCGATGCCATCAGAAGCAGGATTATGGCTCCGAGGACGCATCCTCTTTGTATGCCCATTGACATCCTCTTCTAGCCCAACGGCAGCACCAGGCTGGCATACATGATCAGCCCCAGGAAGACCTCGTAGCTGAACATGAAGATCCCTACCGCTATGGGCGACTTGTTCACGTCGTCCAGATCGATGCCAAAGGGCCTCAGCTTAGCAAAGACCGCGTAGAAGAGCCATCCGAATACCAGGCTCACCGCAAAGCTCACAACGACAATCAGGAGGCGTTCGAGATTGAAGTATGCTCCTATGAGCACGTTCTGCCCAAGGAAGAACGGGTTGACCATGGACCCGTAGACCACAAGCCCCGCAAATACAAAGAATCCGCTGACAAAGAGGCTCGTCGCTATCGGGTCCTCTCTGATCTTCCCGAATTCGTTGATCTCCGTGGTTATGTACGCGATCCCTCTTATCCCGAGATATCCCAGGAGCAGGCATATGACGCTTGATACAAACGCGCGCGCGAACCACAGCAATACCGAGGTCATAAATTCTGGGCTCATGGAAATCACCTGATTCACGACAGGGCCCCTCTTGCTGGTCCGTGTCAATCATCCCTGCAACTCCAAATGATATATATCTTTCATAACCCGCCCTTCCTCCCTGAGGCGGGCACCTCTGCCATCTGTAAGCGCCCCATGTCGCCCATCTGGCGTCCCCCCGTCTACCTTCCCTCTGCCTCAGGCATCCGCAACGGGCTCCTGGCGATGACATGGATGCCTGCGCAAAGATATATCTGCGGAGGGCAATTTGCTTACTTGTCTGATCTATGCCCCCGATGCCGGCTCTGAAGGCAGAGGGGGCTTGGCTTGGGGCGTGCTACATCATGGCTTATGCTGTTGAGACCGTGGGCCTTGTAAAGAGGTATGCTGTCGCCCCGAGTGGAACCTTCATCGGCCTTGACGGCCGTCCCAAGTCGCGAAGCGTCCAGTCCTTCACTGGCATCTTCGGGCTCTTCAAGAAGCAGCATGGCCCCTACATCGAGGCGCTCAAAGGCGTCGACCTCAAGATCAAGAAGGGCGAGATATTCGGGATACTGGGTCCCAACGGGGCAGGGAAGACTACCTTCATCAAGATACTCTGCACGCTCGTGCTCCGCGACGGTGGCGAGGTGTATGTCAACGGCTATGACCCGTCAGAGTCGCCGTCCGATGTCCTCAGGAACCTTCAGGCAGTCCTGCCAGAGAGCAGGGGATTCAACTGGAGGCTATCCGGGCGGCAGAACCTCGAATTCTATGCCCTGCTCTACGGCCTCCATGGGGACGACGCCAGGGCGCGGATAGGCTACCTCTTGGACTATACCGGGCTGAGGGAACGGGCAGACGACTGCTACCAGAAGTACAGCACAGGCATGCAGCGGAGGCTCCTGCTCTGCCGCGCGCTGATCCGGGACACCCCCATCATCGTCTTCGACGAGCCGACGGCCGGGCTGGACCCGACGGGGGCGGTCGAATTCAGGGACCTGCTCATCGACCGCCTCTCAAGGCGGGAGGGCAAGACGATACTCCTGAGCACGCACAACCTCCAGGAGGCACAGGGCCTCTGCGACCGGATCGCCATCTTGGACCACGGCGGGGTGATCGCCTGCGACACGCCTGACAACATCCGCCATCTGGTCACCGAGAAGAGAACCATGCGGGTCGTCTTCTCGGGCATGGTCTACGGACCAATACAGGACCGCCTGATATCAGCGCTGAAGGAAGCGCCCGGCGTCAACTCGGTCTCCCCCACATTCGATCAGGAGGGCATTCTGACCGCCCTCACGATCAGGCTTGACAAGGATGCGGACATCTCGGGCGTGCTGTCCATACTGACCGATGGCGGCCTGAGCATCAAATCCGTTAATATGGATGAGCCGAGCCTGGAGGATGCGTTCATGGCCATGACTGGCCGTGGCGCCTCGAACCAAGGCGCTGGGCGAGCGGAGGGAGGCGCATGAGCGACCTGCCTGTAATCCTGAAGCAGGTGTTCGCGTTCACCAAGCGCGACGCGCTCAGCTGGGCCACCTACCGGACCGCAGCGATCACGCAGGTCATAAGCATATTCATCGGGGTGTTCAGCTGGGGCATCCAGGCCTCGTACGTCCAGCGGCCGGTGAGCGAGATGTATTCGAGCGACTACATCAGCTTCCTGATCGTCGGTCTTGCCGTGGGGAACCTGATAATGCCGCTCGCGCAGGGGGTCGAGCGTCAGCTGAACCCGTGGACGCTCGAGACCATATTCATGACAGGGATAAACAAAACCGCGTTCGTGATAGGGAACGTCATGTGGACGTACATCTTCTCGATAATCAGCTTCATCCCTTACCTCGTCATCGGGACCTACCTCTTCAATGCGCACCTGAATCCCAACATAGTCGCCACGTTCTTCGCATTTCTGATCTCCGCTGCGATACTGGTCGGCTTGGCGATGATCTCCACGGGGATAAGGATAGTAACCAAATCGACGGACCCCATCTCTTGGCTGATCAACGTCCTCCAGAACCTCTTCGCCGGCATACTCTTTCCAGTTGTATTCTTGGACACCCTCTTCTTCCCGGGCATATCCACTATCAGCTGGTTCCTGCCCCAGACTTGGGTGTACCATCTCTGCCGCCTGTCCATGCTGACGAACCCCAGCCTGACAGACCCTGCCGTCCTACAGGCATTTCTGGCGGGCACCGTCTTCGCGGTCCTGCTGCTGCCGCTCGGCTACTGGGTGTTCAGCTGGGGCGTAAACAGGGCAAAGCGCGAAGGGACCCTTGGTTGGTATTGATCGCACGCCTCCTCCCGCCCGCCCGCCGCAGGCGCTTATCCCAACTAGCAGCCCGAATCAGCCCGTGGGTGCGCTCCCTGCCGAGAGGATCTTCACAGAGCATGGGCTGAACGAGATCCAAACCGTTTTACCCCTGTCGAGACCCGCACCTATGAACGCATTTGCCATCAATGCGACAAGAATGAGCGCCCCCGTCTCGATTCGAACGCTGACCTTCACTATCGCGCCCAGCTCCGCATACCCTTCGACGGTGCCCTTTAGCGAATTGGCAGACTCCCGATCAGGCGCTTCGGATATCGCTATCTCGTCTGCGCGTATCCCCAAGACGCATCGGGATCCTTCGCCCATGGCCGACCCTGCTGGCGCTTTGATAACTGCCCCGCCAATATCGACCGCTATCAGCCCATCTGCGCCGTGCGCCGGCTGCCCCTCGAATATATTCTCATACCCGATGAACCGCGCAACGAACTCGTTCTTGGGGCTTGAGAATATCTCCCTGGGCGATCCCGTCTGCATGATCGTGCCGCCCCTGATCAGCGCAATCTGGTTGGCCATGCTGAATGCCTCTATCTGGTCATGGGTCACGTGCAAAAATGAGGTTCCGGCCTCTGCTTGTTTCCTTTTAAGATAATCCCGCAGCGTCTGCCTCGTCTCCGGATCCATGGCGCTTAACGGCTCATCCAACAGCACAATCCTCGGCTCGATAACCATTGCCCTCGCCAATGCCGCCTTCTGCGTCTCGCCGCCGCTGAGAGACGCCGGCGACCTGTCCGCAAGGCCCAGCATTCCCAGCTCGGCGAGGACGCAATCCGTCCTTGCCCTCATCTCTGCCACAGATGTGCTCCTTATCCTCAGGCCAAACTCCACGTTCCGCCTCACCGACATATGCGGGAATAGCAGGCTCTGCTGGGGGACGTACCCTATGCCCCGCCTCTCTGTGGGCACGTCTGTGATATCTGCCCCGTCGAGCACGATCCTCCCCGAGTCCTGCCTGCGGATACCCATTATCGTCTCCAGCAGCATCGTCTTACCGGCGCCCGTCGGCCCCAAGAGCACAAAATACTCGCCCGATCTGATCTCAAGCCGTATGTCCTTCAGCGAGACGCCTCCGCAAGACCTGTTCACTCCTGCGACGCTGAGGCTCATGCCCTCCCCTCCACTGGCTTGAGAAACCTGCTCTGCCTGGTGAGCAACCTACTGAATATGATCAGGATGGCGACCGCTATCAGTATCAGCAGACCGTTTATCGGCAACGCACGGGAGAGCCCCTCTGTGACGAACGTGTCGTAGAGGTCGATCGGGGCGGTTATTGGATAATACGCCAAAATCACGACCGCTCCGAACTCGCTTATCGATCTTGCCCAAGTCAGAAGGCAACCCGTCAGCACGCCCCTAGCGGCCAGCGGAAAGGAGACATGCCTGAATACCTGCAGCTCGCTGGCTCCGAGACTCCTCGCCACGTGCTCCATGGCCGGATTTACTGAGATGAATGCATCTTGGGCACTCCTTATCATGAATGGGGCGCTCACGAACGCCATTGCCACCACTATTCCCATGACCGAATCCACGAACCTGATGCCCATCTTATCGAAGAAGCTACCGATTACCGAATTGGGGGTCAGGACCATCAGCAGCGCGATGCCTGCGGCATTGTGCGGTATCAGGATAGGCAGGTCGATGAGCGGCTCTATGAAACCTTTGCCTGCAAAGGAGTATCTGGCAAAGACATACGCCAGCGGCACACCGAGGACCATCGTGAACAGGGTCGCCAGGAAAGCGCAATACAGGCTTGTTATAATTGCATTGCGCGTGCCTGCGTCCTCCAGCGCCCCCGGTATCCCTGAGGCTGAGCCAAATATGGAAGACGCTATCGGTAGCATGAGGAATATTACCATGCCCGCACCCAGAACCGCGGATGCAATTATGAAAGGCGACCTCGTCCTCAGCCAGCTCAATCCACACCCTCCAAACTGCCCCGCACAGCGTCACTCGGCTCTGCATGGGTCATTTCATTCTACTTAGGGCTCAGCCTCTATAAAAGGAATCAAAGACTGTGGGAGCGCAGACTGATTGTCCGTGTAGCACGTGCCAAATACCGGCATGTGTGCCCCGTCGAAGATGTCCCTTCCCGTCCCGTTGACTAGGAACTCGATGAACCTTTCAGCCATTGCTGCGTTGGGCGCATTAGCAGGGACCGTGAGCCCGTAGTATATGGTGCTGCCGGCGCGGTCAAGGTTAACCGTGGCAAACCTCTGGTGCTGGTACCTTACCGTCACCGTGTTGTAATGCTGCTCCTGTGACACGTCGCCAAGGTCTATCTCCTTGGGCAGCTCGATATACGAAAAGTTCTGCTGGATCGCCATGCTCTTGTAGATGAAGCAGTAGTCGATAGTTCCTGACTCGAGGAGCGGCATCAGCATTATGCCGCTTGACCTAAGGTAGACCTTGCTATTCGCCGGGATCTGGGTCTCAGGGACGTATATGTATGTGCCATTGCCCACGCTGTAGGATGTGAACTGCGGATTGAAGTTCTTGCTGATGAGATTGTAGAAGAGCTGGTTTTCTCCATAGTAGCTCTCTGCAAGCTTGATCACGATGAGCGCACGGTAGCCAAGCGCGTCGATCTCCGGATTCGCAAAGCCAAACTTCACATCGTCCATGGCGAGCGTCTCATACCAGTTCCCCGCGTTGATCTCTGATGCATGGGCGCTCTGGCTCGTGTAAGCGAGCACGATCTCGTTGCTGGCAAACCGTATGTACCAATCTGCATAAGGCTCTGTCGAGTTGGGCATGGTTGTGTTATACATAATTATCGGGATGAGCGAATAATCGGCAACCATCAGTAAATCCACCGCATCATCCATCTCTGTCACGTGCCTGATCACTTGGATGCTCCCGTGCCCCTCTATCTGCAGATCTACCGTCGGGTTCTCGTTCTCGAACGCCTCCTCCGTCAACTGCAGGGGGTAAAGAAGGCTGCCTGCGCAGTATATCTTGAGGACAGTTGTCTGCTGCACCGTCCCTTGGATGCCCTGATAAAAAACAACAGAGGCCACCGCCGCCAATGCGACGATGGCCAGTGCTATGTAGGTTCTCCTCAAGAGATCAACTCTGGAAGACTATTTGGATTTCAACTATGTTGCGTGCCATCTGGCCCTTTGTCAAGGCAGATCCGACTAACCGTAGCGGCCAGTACTTCGTCTCGAGCGCCGTGCCGTTCTCGAAGCAGGCGAGGATTATGTTGCCGTTCAGCTTGACGAATGTGCTGTTGAGTGTGGTTATGTAACTGTCGTTGGCGATGATGTTGATTGTATATCCGATATCCGCAAGGGTTTCATTGAACGTGTTCGCGTCAAGGTCGTCAATTAGGCCAACTAGGTACCACAGCGGTATGCCCGTCCAGGTTATGTTGGTCGAGCCGTCAGTCCAGTTTGCCTCATGGCTTGCTACCATCGTCTCTAGCTCCACGCTGCCCATGCTCCTGACGAGCGTCCCGTTCAGCGTGAGCGTATATTGGTCGACCTCCGGAGGTTCGGCTGCTTGGAATATCAGCTGGATCTCGGCGACGTTGCGGATCATCTGCGACTTTTCAAGGTCTGCGCCGACTAACCGTAGCGGCCAGTACTTCGTCTCGAGCGCCGTGCCGTTCTCCCAGTTTGCCAGCAGAATGTCGTTGTTCAGCTTGACGAATGTGCTGTTGAGATCAAGGAAGTAGCCATCCGCTGCAATTATCCTGACCGTATATCCGATATCCGCAAGGGTCCTGTTGAATGCCCTGTCCTCGTGTGCGTTCTGGTCATCTATCTGGCCAACTAGGTACCACAGCGGTATGCCCGTCCAGGTGATTCCGGTGGCAGTGTCTGTCCAGTTCTCGCCGTGGCAATTGACGCCCGACTCTAATGTTGCCCTATCCATTATCTCAAAGAGTGTTCCGTTCAGCGTCAGGGTATACTCTGCGACAGCGGGATGGACCTCAAGCCTCACGACATCCTTGATCCAGAAGTGGCCATCTGTTATGAGGCCCTCGGGGCCCACGATGGCAAACCTGAGCGGTCCCGCATCCTCTTCTAGGGCAGTACCGTTCATGAAGTAGGCAAGGATAGTTGTCAGAGGCTGGGCATGTTCGACTTCATCGCCGGTCGCGGGGTTATATGTTGTATACTCCCCCATTACTTGATCATAAGTGTAGACCATTGAATAACCGTCAGACGAAACTACCGTCAGGCTTGTTTCGTTTGTCATACCGCCAACAAGGTTGCAAAGGGTGACTATCGTTACTCCCGTGAAATTCAGCGGTGTTTTGATAGTTCCTGCGCTCGTCACGTGAGCGCCTACTGAGGTGAATGGGGTCAGGTTGCCCATGCTCGTCGAGTTGAGCGTCACCGTGGTGCCGTTCAATCCAACTACCGTCAGTGTCAACTCCGGCAACGGCGTTGTGTCTCCGCCGTTGTTGTTGGTGCCCTGCATCGTGCTTAGATAGTATGCCGCTGCGCCTCCAATGATGATGACGGCGACAACTGCTGCAACAATGACTGTATTCGAAACGCCTTTCTTTAGATTATTATTCTGTGGAGACATAACAGTCGGTAATTCGTTGTATTCTAATAAATATAACGGAATGCTTTTTCCCAAGAACTCTGCTACATCCTGTCCGTATATGTGCCTCCTGAGATCAACGGAAGAGGCGCCTGTGAGTGCCCCCCAATGCCTCCGTAAGCCCTGAAAGGCACACCGCGTGCCGAATGGGAACCTTTATGAATTTCTGCAGACATCAGCAGAAATGGGCATATCAATTGAGCAACTCAAAGTATGGCGCTCTCGGCGTCGATGTCGACAAGAAGGGCATCGAGGCGCTCCGGGACATGACCAATGACCTCTTTCCCGGTTCGTTCTGCACCGTAGTCCGGGACCCGAAAGACCCCAAACAGGGGCTCATACTCCACGAGGATGGGGCGGGCAGCAAGCCAATAGTGTCCTACCTCCTCTACAAGGAGGCCGGAGACCCCGCGTGTTTTGCGCCCCTCGCCGCCGACGTCATCGCGATGAATGTCGACGACGTCATCTGCGTTGGCGGCAGCCCGGAGGTATTCTCCGACTATGTGGCGCTCAACGCTCTTAAGGTGGACAAGGTGCCGCTGCTAAACTCCTTGGCCAAGGGCTTTGCGAAATCATTGTCCATGCTGAAGAGGCACGGATCGCAGCTGCTCTTTGGGGGCGGCGAGACCGCGGACCTCCCGGATGTTATAAGGACGCTGGACGTATCCGGCACGGTCTTTGCTAGGGTAGCTCTGGAGCAGGCAATAACCGGAGACCGGATATCCCACGGCGACGCAATCGTAGGGATCAGGAGCGGCGGGAAGTGCTCCTACGAAGAACGCCCCAACAGCGGCATGATGTGCAACGGGATAAGCCTGGCGAGGCACGCGCTCCTCTCGAATGAGCACCTCAAGAAGTACCCTGAGATAAGCGACCCCGGAATCAAGGGGTATTACGGGCGCTTCCTTGTTGGTGATTACGTCGACGATCTGGGAATGACTGTAGGCGAGGCGATCACATCGCCGACGCGCATATTCCTCCCCATCGCCCTCGAGATACTCCGGCATGCCGACGTGAAGGCGATGGTACACAACACCGGCGGAGGCCTCACGAAGTGCATCAAGCTTGGCAAGGGAACCCTCTACGTCAAGGACAGCCTCCCCGAGCCTGACCCCATCTTCAAGCTGATCATGGCCGAGAGCGGCGAGCCCCCCCGGCAGATGTGCCGCAACTTCAACATGGGCGTCGGGTTAGAGGTCGTGGTGGGAAAGGGGGACGTCGAGGCAGTTCTCAAGGCCGCAGGCAAGTTCGGCGTCGGTGCCCAGGTGATCGGCAGGTGCGAACGGCGCCCAGGTGGAAACGCCGTCAGGCTGAAGACCGGCTATGGGGAATTCGAATACCTCTGACAGAATGGGGCGCGGAGCGGCCGGGGCAACAAGGTCATCCTTTTAAGGGTCCATCCGACAAACTTCCATCTTGCTTGGTGTCAACGAATGTCGCTTTCAGAACGCCTCGACCAAATCCCTCCATCTGGCATACGCCGCCTCTTCGAGCTTGCCAGCCGCTACCCCGACGCGATCTCGCTGGGCATCGGTGAGCCTGACTTTGACACGCCTCCGCACATCCGGGAATATGCGAAGGAGGCACTCGACCTCGGCTATACGCACTACACCCCCAACTCCGGCCTGCAGATGCTGAGGGGCGCCCTGGCAGGCAAGCTGCGGTCGGAGAACTCGATCGAGGCCGATCCTGACCGCAACATCATGGTCACCGTCGGCGCGAACCAGGCAATAACCCTCGCGCTGGCTGCGTTCCTGAGGGCAGGCGAGGAGGCCCTCATACCGTCGCCGTGCTTCGTGACCCACAAGGCCGCAGTCACGATCGCCGGTGGAAGCGCCGTCGAGGTGGATACCGACGAGAGCGGCGGCTTCTCGATCAGCTCCGAGTCGCTCAGCCGCGCAGTGACCAAGAAGACTCGCTGCATACTCCTCAACTCTCCAAACAACCCGACCGGGACAGTCTTATCGAGGAAGCAACTCGAGGAGGTTGCCACAGTTGCCGTGGAGCACCGCCTGAGGGTGATCTCTGATGAGGTCTACGAGGCGCTTGTCTATGACGGAAACTCCCACGTGAGCATCGCCTCACTTGAGGGGATGGCAGATCGGACTATCACAATCAACAGCTTCTCCAAGGCATATGCCATGACCGGCTGGCGGCTCGGCTACATCGCTGCAGACCCCGCCTCCATCGAGAAGATGGTCAAGCTGCAGATGTACCTGGACGCATGCCCTGTTGCATTTGCGCAGTATGCCGCCGCAAAGGCTCTGGGGGATCCCCGGAGCAGGAAGGCCACGGAGTCCATGCGCATCGAGTACCAGAAGCGCCGGGATCGCATCTACTCCCTCCTTAGGGGCATTCGCCAGTTCGGCGTTTCGAAGCCAGGAGGCGCCTTCTACATCTTCCCTGGAATTGGCGGCATGGACGACCTGCGGTTCTCCGAGCAGATTCTCGAGAAGGCGCACGTGGCAGTTGTCCCCGGGTCGTCATTCGGAGCAGCTGGCAAGGGGCATCTTCGGATTGCATACACCGTCCCTTCGGAGAAGCTTGAGGAAGCCGTTAGCCGGATCGAGAGGGTCCTTCCTGGCATCCTTTGAAAGTGCGCCACCTGACAACTTACCTGCTGTCCGCGGTCATGCCTCTGCCGAGACGTGGATGTTGAAAGCAAGCTCCGCGATTCCTATCCCGTACTCTGCAATCCTGTGGGTCGAATCCATGATGATTATCATCGCACCGATGACCTTCGTCTGAAGGTCGCTGTCGATGACGCGCTTCATCAGCTCCTCCGCGCTGGCGCTTACCTTCCTTGCATCATGGATCGCCTTGTTCGCCTCGATGAGGCTCCCGTTCTGCAGGCAATTGACCGATCTTATGAAGACGTTTCCTGCAATCTCGATGTTGCTGACTATTGTTGTCGCGAGCTCTACATCGATGCTGTCGATGACTTCCATGAACTTGCTGGCGATCCTGTAGACGTGGTCCGCCACCCTCTCTATGTGCCTGAACGCCAGCCTGTACTCGAGGCAGTCCTTCAGGTCCCTGACGCCATAATCCTTGAGCGCGCTCATGTCAGACATTATGTTCGTCAGCCATCTGCTGCCCATGAAGTAAAGCTTGTCGACATCCTCGTCCCTCTCCATCACGTCCCTGAGGATGTTCTTGTCCTTCCTGTCGATTGCCTTGGATATGTCAGAGAGCATATCCTTGACCATAGTCGCCATCCTCATGAGAAGCTTGTCCAACGGGAACTCGTAGGGCCTGAGCAGGATCTGTATTGTGATGTAATTGACCGACTCCTCGATGATCTCCCCACCTGCCATCTTGTACTTGATCATGCGCCTGATCTTGTTCCGTGCCGTGGGATCCAGCGTGAGTCCTGTGAGATCGAGCTTGATTATGTCGTAATTGGCTATGTATGCCGCGAGTGCCTCGCGAACGAGATAGCCCGCGTCAGACTCCTTTGTAGCTATCATTATCTCTCTGTTCTGGGAGACGCCCTTGGCGTTGTCCATCGTCGCTATCTTCAGGTTGCCGTCTGAAAGGGTCTGTATGTCGACCTCTGTCTGTGCCTGCACCCTGTTCTTCTTTACCCATTCCTGCGGAAGCGATACCGTGAATGTGGACTTTCCTACTTTCTGGACTTTCCTAGTACCCGTAGGCATCCCCCTGCCTTCGTATATACTGTATTTTCTTCTATATATACTATTTGAATCTAATATATATTGATTCCCGGTACGTGTCACTGATATAT
>MAGS01000039.1:24494-122250 GCA_001717005.1 Candidatus Methanomethylicus mesodigestus
ATTGATTCCCGGTACGTGTCACTGATATATTTCACCATAACGGCCTCCTTGCGAACCCCTCTTTGAGGCAGCTTGAAGCTATTATGACTCCCTTCTCAGGGGAGGCATAGAATGCGTCTTTGCGCTCAGACCAGTACCCAGAAAATCATCATGAGCGCATAGCATACTGCGACGGAGATGACGACGAATGGCAGGCTTAAGCCCAGAAAGCGCCTCAGGTGGACCTTGCACCCCTCCTTCTCGCACAGGTTCAGTGCAGCCAGCAAGGCCGGTGCCCCTGCCACGGTCAGATTGCTGCCCAGCGTTCCTGCCCAGAGTATTGACCACCAGTATGGCCATGGATTTATCGCCCCCTGCGCCGCCAAATCCCTTATCAGGTAGAGGAATGCGAGTATGTAGGCATCATGCTCCAAGACCCCTACAATCGGGACGGTTGCCCAGTATACTACCGAGACGCCTATCGCTTCGCTGGACACGAGCGCAGGGGCGAGCGCATCGGCCGCCATCTCGATCAGGCCCTGCTTCTCTATGCTCCCGATGAGCACGAAGAGTGCTATATAGAAGAGCACGGACCTCCAATCGAGAGATGTGAGCGTCTCCTCGAACGATGGCTTCTTCACCCTGTCCCCGAGGGTCTCCATGACTAGCACGAGCGAAGCGGCTCCGATAAGGGCAATCGCCCCCAGCTGGAGCCCTATGTACTGCCTCAATGATAGCGCAACGATGGTCCCGACGAAGAACGCCACTATTATAGCCGCCGCCTTCCTGTCCTTCAAATAGGAGCCGCCCTCCGGATCTATGAGCGCGAAGGCATCCCTCGCCTTATCATCTTTCTTGTATATCCTGTCAAACTTCACCTTGAAGAGCGCCAGCAGAACGGCAAACGTGGCCATGAGTATTATGAACGATGACGGTCTGCCCTCACTCCATATGAAACCCAAGAACTCGATGCCGGAGACGCTGTGCAGCATCTGAGGGGGGAGATCGCCTATCAGCAGGGCCGACCCTGTGAAGTTGGCGCAGAGGCCTATGAATATGACGAACGGTATCGGGTTAGTCTTCATCAGCCGCGTGATGTGCAGGGCCACCGGAGCGAAGATCAATATGACCAGTATGTTGTCAACGAAGAGGGACACCAGCCCTGCCATGCCCCCCAGCAGTATCATGAAAGTGCTGACCGACCCTCTCGACCATCCCACCGCCCTGTGCGCCAAGACCTCCGGGATGCCCGTCTTTCCGAAGTACCCCGCCAGTATCCACATGCTTATTATGAGGACTATGACGTTCCAGTCGACGAGGCTGAACGCATCATACTCCGTAATGGCCCCGACAAGGATCATCAGGACCGCTCCGAATATCGCAACCGCTGCCCTGTCGACCTTTCCCCATATGATGGCGCCCACCGTTCCAATCAATATGATCAACGACGCAATCTGGAGGGGCTCCATCAAAAGCAACTCTCCGACAATGCATGGCTAAAATGGCCCTTCAATTTATATATGCCTATCACTCCCTGCCATGGGGCGACGAATGAAAAAATAGACGGGGGCTGCCCCCCTTCATGCTCTACTTGAACGATTTGCCGAGTGGCAGCACCTGCTTCCCAAGGCCGTCGTTGATTACGACAGCCGCCGATACATACCAAGCGGTGGCGGCGGTCACTAGGCCCATCAGCCCTCCCACATTCGTTACTGCCACAACGCCCGAGACGTCTCCAATGCCTAGTATGAAGAACGTTATGCATAGGAAGAGGAAGACGAGGTTCGTTGCCTTGTTAGCTTTCAGCGATGCAATCCAGAGGTAGAACGTGAGGAATCCCCAAAGCATGAGTGCTACGCCGGCAGTCACCGCGTCGACGGTCACTATGCCCATTGCGGCGAGTGTACCTACCAGCGCATAATACCACCAGAATGCCCCGTACGATGTGAACGCGGTGAAGCCAAACGTGTTGCCTGCCTTGGCCTCCCACATCCCTACGAGGACCTGGATAAGTCCGCCGTAAGCGAATGCCAGGGGTATGACCATGCTCTTTCCGAGCCCTGCAAGCGCACCTAGGTTGTATAATGATAGCACCGTGGTTGTCATGGCGAATGCTGCTAGACCCAACGGTCCGGGATTAAAAACCTTTGACGACACAACAATGGCACCTTTATTGTTGTCACCCTCGATAATTAGCTTGTAATATAATTTTCTTTTATTTACTCGGCTGGCGGCAAATTTGCGCTTCTTTAATATACTGCCGGCATGACAATATTCATATCGTGGCGATCTTGAATGGTCACAAACGCGCTCATTGAGCGCTATAACCTCCTTAACGCTAGGTACAGGGATTATGCCGTATTGCTGAGCGCCGAGGCCATGCTGCAGTGGGACATGGAGACCAAGATGCCCCCCGGAGGCTCCGCCCTCAGGGGTGAGCAACTGGCGTTGCTGAGCCGCATGGACCATAAGATGGCGATAGACCCTGAGCTGGGGCGTCTGCTCGATGCGGTGCTCAGCCACGCCGACTATCCATCCCTCTCTGAGTTGCAGCGCAGGAATGTCTACTTGATAAAGAGGGCATATTCAGAGAATGTGGCGCTTCCCGAAGACCTCGTGGCGGAGATCTCCAAGCACAGCGTCACGTGCTTCGGCGTCTGGCGCAAGGCAAAGCATGCGAAGGACTTCTCCATGTTCAAGCCGGACCTCGGCCGGATGTTCGACCTCAAGAGGCGCGCAGCCCTCCTCCTCATGGAACCCAAGGGCGTGAAGACGCCATATGACGCCGCCTTGGACTCGTTTGACCCCAAGATCCCTCAGGATACCATCTCGAACACCTTCGACAAGCTCAAGACCATGCTCACTCCAATAATCTCAAAGTGGTCCGCCGAATCCTCGAAGGTCAATCTAGCTTCAATGGGCGTATCTGTCCCGACCGCGAGCCAGTCGCGCATATCAAATTCCTTGGCTAAGTTCATAGGTTACGAGATCGACTCCGATAAGGCCATGGGGCGGATAGACGAGACCGAGCATCCCTTCACGATAGGCTTCTATGACGATGTGAGGATCACGACCCACTACATGGAGAACAACTTCGTCTCGTCGCTCTTTTCCATACTTCATGAGGGTGGGCATGCCATGTATGAGCAGAGCCTGCCGCACGAGTGGATGTTCCAGCCGGTCGGCGCGGCCTGCTCCTTCTGCCTCCACGAGTCCCAGTCGCGGTTTGTCGAGAACGTGATAGGCCGATCGCCCGAGTTCTGGTCTTATTACCTGCCGGTGCTGAAGTCGCTCGCCCCTGAGCTCGCGGCGCTAGATTACAGGGGCGCTGTGCAGTGCGTCAACGTCGTAAGGCCTTCGAAGATCCGGGTCGAGGCAGATGAGGCAACGTACGCGATGCACATAGTCATAAGGTTCGAGATCGAGCGCGACCTATTTGCCGACAAGCTGCGCGTGGATGAGCTGCCACAGGTCTGGAACGAGAAGTACTCGAAGTACCTTGGAGTAGACATCAAGGACGACGCGGAGGGAGTCCTGCAGGACGTCCACTGGTCGCAGGGATACTTCGGTTACTTCCCCTCATACGCGATCGGGAACATCATCTGCGGGCAACTGCAGGCAAAGCTGGAGAAGGAGATGCCTGAATGGCGCAGCCAGGTGCGGAACGGGAGCTTCTTGGAGGTGAGAGGATGGTTGAACCGCAACGTGCACTCTCACGGAAACCTCCACGACCCCCTCGACCTGCTCCGGATAATAACAGGGGAGGGCATAGAGCCGAGGCACTTCGCTAGCTACCTGAACTCGAAGTATGAGCAGGTCTACAGCCTTTGATGCTGCCCGCCTTATCTCTTGCCCGCGGTCCGGCAAAAAGTGGTCGGGCGCAGAAGCCCTGCGCTCACATCTTCTTTATGTATGCTATGGCGCCCTCGAATATGGCCTTTCCATCCCCGAACTCGGGCGGCTCCCCTCCCCAGCTCGGCAGCTGCCAGCCGTAGAATGCCCTCTCCGGGTGCGGCATCATGCCCATCACGTTGCCCTTCTTGTTGCAGATGCCCGCGATATCGAAGATTGCCCCGTTGGGGTTCTCCGGATACTTGCCGCCGGCAGGGCTCCCGTCCTCAAGCGCGTACCTGAATACGACCCGCCTCTCGCTAATGAGGTCTTCCAGCATGCCCTCCGACTGGAGCACGAGCCTCCCCTCGCCATGGCCCACCGGGACCGCGATGACCTGATCCTTGTTCAGCGCCGACGTGAAGGGGGTCTTCTTCGACTCGACCTTAAGGCGGACCCACCTGCACTCGTACTTCGCGGAGTTGTTGTTGGCAAGCACGGCGGTCGGGATGCCGCTCGCGGACGCGCCGTCGCCTGGGAGGGCGCCCGTCTCGACCAGCACCTGGAAGCCGTTGCATATCCCCAGTACGAGCTTCTCCTCGTCTATGAACCTCTCAAGGTCCTTGCCAAGCCTTGTCACGACCTCCTTCCCCCATATCGCGCCAGCCCTCACATAATCGCCATATGAGAATCCGCCCGGGAAGACGAGCATCTGGTACTCCGAGAGCCCCCTCTTTATCGCTTGGTTCATGTGGAGCACGTCGGTGTTGATGCCGAGCTCCGTGAGGACTGCCTTGATCTCGAGGTCGCAGTTGGTTCCGCCAACCCTCAGCACGCAAGCCTTTGCCTGTTTCAATTTCATCAGTATCCCCTCCACGCAAGCCTGAGCCTCTTTGAATCTATGCTGTACTCCTTGCCGCCCATGTCCATGAATGCCAGCCTCGAACCATCGACGACCTCTCCTATCTTGGCTCCCGGCAGGCCGTAGAATATCTTGTCGAACTCTTCGGTCCTCCCGGCATCCGCCTCGACGAGGAACCTTCCCGTCGACTCGGAGAAGATGATGCTGTCGCTCCTCTTCGTCTGGGACGGGATCCTCTTCAGGTCCATCTTGATGCCCCGCCTGGGCGACGATATCGCCATCTCCGCTGCCGCCAGGCCGATCCCGCCCTCGGAAACGTCATGGCAAGACCTTACGATCCCCATGTCCATGCTTGTCGTCAGGGCGTTCATGACCGCCTTTGCCATGGGACCGTTCGCCTTCGGGACTTCTCCCCCGTCCAGCCCCTTCGACCTGTAGTACGCCGACCCTCCCAGCTCGTCCTTGGTCATCCCGATTACGTAGACCGGATTACCTTCCCCCTTCAGCTCCGTGGTAACGGCCTTCCTTACGTCGGGGATTATCCCTATCCCTGTTATCAGCAGCGTGGGCCTTACGGGCCCCAGCGGCGATTCGTTGTACAGGCTGTCCTTTCCCGATATGAATGGCACGTCGAGGGCCTTCGAGAAGTCGTAGCACGCCTCGCACGCCCTCAGCAGGCTCCCCATCCTGTCCTCCTTTTCGGGATTGCCCCAGACAAAGTTGTCCAGGATCGCCACCCTCCTGCCGCCGACGGCGACGTTGTTCCTGACCGCCTCCTCTATCGATGCCGCCGCCATCCAATACGCGTCCGGCAGGAACGGGTTCAGGCCGCATGATATCACCAGCCCCATCCATGAGTCGCTGAGCGGCTTCAGGACCGCCGCGTCGTTCGGGCCACCCTCCGGTCCTTGGAGCGGCTTGATGGCGGTGGCCGCCCTGACCTCATGATCATAAGTCCTTATCACGCTCTCCCTGCTCCTCAGGTTGGGTTCCGAGAGCAGTGAGAGTACCTCCCCCTCGAGGTCCTTCGGCTCTTCGAGCTCGACCCTCTTCGGGTGGTAAACCTCCTCCTTGGCCTTCCTTGTGATCTTGGGGGGCGAGTATAGCGTCTCGAGATCGAGGTCGCAGACGACCTTCTTCCCCATCTCGACCCTCAGCCTGCCGCTCTTGTCGAACCTCCCTAGCACGCAGTGCTCTATCTCCTCCTCCTCAAGGATCTCCGACACGCTGCCGAACTTCTCCTCAGGAACGGAGTAGAGCATCCTCTCTTGAGACTCTGAGACCCATATCTCCCACGGCGCAAGGTCGGGTTCCTTGAGGTGCATCTTGCCGATATCGACGGTAAGCCCGAGCCCAGACCTGTAAGCCATCTCGCCGGTGGCGCAGGACACTCCCCCTCCGCCCAGGTCGGTTACGCCCGTCGCGAGCCGCCCGTCCCTTATCCTCAGCGTCGCCCTCCTCAGCCTCTCCTCGACGAGCGGGTTGGGTATCTGGACGGCGGACCTGAGGCTTTCGGCCTCCTCCGAGAGGTCTGCCGATGCGAAGGTGACGCCGTGTATCCCGTCCCTGCCTGTCTTGCCCCCTGCCAGCACCGCGAGGTCGCCCTCCCTTGTGTCCTTGATATACTTCTCCTTAGGGAGGACGCCGAAGGCGCCGCAGTAAACGATAACGTTTCCAGTGTACTGCCTGTCGAAGATCACCGCCCCTGAGACCGTCGGCAGACCCATGTTGTTGCCGTAGCTTCCGACGCCTGCGACGACGCCCTTGTAGATATACTTGGGATGCTTCACCCCAGGCGGGAGCTCCTCCTGTTTCGCGTCCAGCGGGCCGAAGCAGAGGACATCCGAGACTGCTATCGGCTCGCCCCAGACGCCGAGTATGTCCCTTATGACGCCTCCCACGCCAGTCGCCGCTCCGCCGAAAGGCTCGACAGCAGACGGGTGGTTGTGCGTCTCCACCTTGGCTGCCGCCACCGTGCACTTGTCGAACTCGACCAGCCCTGCATTGTCCTCGAAGACCGAGAAGCACCACGGCTTGTTGAGTTCGTTGGTCGCCTTGGCGATGTAGCTCTTGAGCAGGTTGCTCACGACGCCCCTCTCGGTGACCACGTCACCCCTGAACGTCTTGTGGATGCAGTGCTCCGACCACGTCTGCCCGAAGGTCTGCAGCTCGACGTCCGTAGGCGCTTTGGCGAAGCGCTTCTTGAGTGCCTTCATCTCGGCGAGGCTCAGCGCCAGGCCCATCTCGCCGCTGATCTGCATCAGGTCTTCGTCGTCTGCACCCCTCAGGTTTATCGTGTAGACCTCGGGGCTGTCACTTGCCTTCTTTATGAGCGCCTTCCTCAACCTTGAGCACCTCCACGCTGAAGTTATCCTTAGTCGGGTTAGCGAGCAGCTTCCTGCACATCGCATTTGCCGCCTCGACTGCCGCCGAATCACTCTTTGCCTCAAGGTCTATGGTGTACGCTTTGCTTACGCTGACCTTTGAGACCGCGAAACCTAGGTCCCTGAGCGACTTTGCAGTAACGTCGCCCTCCGGGTCGAAATGCCCCGGCTTCAGCCTTATCTCAACTCTGACCCTCTTCACCTGCTTGACCTCCTCTCCTCTTCGAGCTTAGCAACAAGCTGCGGATACTTCATCGCCAGAATCTCGGCCGCCAGTATGGCCGCATTCTTCCAGTTGTCGACGCCAACTGTCGCCACGGGCACGCCGGGCGGCATCTGGACCATCGATAGCAGCGAGTCGATCCCCATCAGCTTCGCATCCTTGGGCACGCCGATGACCGGCCTCACAGTCTTGGAGGCTATCACCCCAGGCAGGGCAGCCGAAAGCCCAGCCACTGCTATGAAGACCTCGGCGTCGGATTTTGCTATGAACTGGTCCAGCCCCTCGGGGTCCCTGTGGGCAGAGATCACCCTGTAATCGCAGTCTATTCCGTACGACTTGAGGAGCGCCACGGCATCGCTGCCGAGCTTCTCGTCCGACTTGCTCCCGACGACTACTGCCGCCTTCGGCATCAGACGCGCCTCCCGTAGCTTATGCATCCTTCCGCAAGATGGGCTATCGCCCCTGCCTGCGTACGGGCCACCGCGAGGTCCTTGTCAAAGGCGATTGCCATGCCCATCCTCCTGCCTGCATAGGCCGTCGGCTTGCCGAAGTACCATGCATCGCCCGTTGCGCCTTCCGGCATCATGGCGTTAAGCCTGCTCGCATTCCATCCGGCGACCTCGACCTCGTCGGTTATGCTGTCGGGCGCGAGCACGACATGCGCTACGCCGAAGACTCCCCCGCGCGCTATCTTTATCGATGACTGGCTGATCTGGAGCCCTATCGTAGATGTGAGCTGCAGCGCACCCTCGTCCATGTTGAGCATCCACCTCGTCACGAGCCCCGTGTCGTGCGGCCTGTTCGCAACCTCGTTGTTGTAGACCCTGTCGCCTATCACGAACTGCTCGACCGCATATATCCCGAGCCCGCCCATGAAGTCCGCTATCTTCACGGCGCCCTCCCTGCACTTCGCCTCTGCCCCCTTCGATATGGTGGAGGGCAGCCAGCTCTCGTGGTATGTGGCGCCCGGGCGCTTGTGCTCGATCGGGGGGAGCGTCGAATTGATGATCTTACCATCAGCATTGAAGTGCCTCACGACTATCTGCGTTATCTCCGTCCCCGTGGTCTTCAGCTCAGGGATATACTCCTCGACTATGACCTCGTTGCCGATCCCCCTTGCGTGCTCAACGGCGTGCTCGTAGCACTTGGCGAGCTCCTCCTTGGTCTTCACTATCGATGTGCCGTGGCCGCTTGAGGTCATCACCGGCTTGACGATCACCGGGAGCCCAAATTCACTTGCCGCATCGTCGACCTCCTTGCCAGAGGCGGCATGCCTCCATCTCGTCATCTCCAGGTCCAGCTTGTCGAACATGATCTTGGTGGCGTGCCTGTCCATGCATACCAGAGGTCCGAAGGGGGTGGACATTATCCTGTAGCCCTTCTCGATGCCCATCCTGTAGGCCCTGTATGTGTCTATCCGCTCGACCTCGAGGTAGATGGCATGCGGCTCCGACGGGTCAGGGACGTGCCTCCTGATCCGCTCCTCAAGCAGGTCGCCGTCCATCATGTTGAAGCACTCTGAGACCTCTGCGGCGTCCTGCGCGGGGAACCCTTGGTACTTGTCGAAGGCGACCGCTTTGATGCCCCCGCCGATGCCGCCGTAGTTCCTCTTGACCGCCGTGACCGCAAGGTCGCCCAGCTCGCCGCCCCCGACCGATATGAACGTCGCCGGCCTCCTCGGGTTCAGCGCCTCGAGCGGCGCAAGCCTGCCCTCCCACTCCCTCCTGAGTGAGGGTATGGTGTCTATGAGTTCAAACCTCTCCTCTTTGCTCATCCCGTTGCCTGGCATCTCATCCAACCTCCACGAGCCCCTTGCCCGGCACCCAAATCATCCTCTTGCCGAGGAGGCCCTTCCTCTCCCTATACTTGTATATGTCCCTAGCCATGCTGCCCAGCTGTACCCTCCTGAGCAGGGACTTCTCGGATCCTATGTCCTTCCTGTGGAACGTCCTCCAGCCATCCGTGAGCCTGACGCTCTTGGTCAGCTCCTCTGCCTTGGCGCTTGCCTCAGGCAGGGCATCGCCGGTGCCAACGCACTCCACGACCCTTGAGCCGCCGGTGCGCACGACCCCGCCCGTCTCCTCCGCCGATGCCCAAAGCACCCCTTCCCCCGCGCCTTCCAGCGCAACCGGGTGGCCCTTTGCGAGGTCCCTCTTGTCCGGGTATCCCTCCGGGCATACTGCTTTGACCGCTACCGCCATGTCCTCGAACTCTACCTTGACCGTGTTCAGGCGCTCCTCGATTATGCCCTCGCAGATCTCGACCAGGTCGGTCTTCAGCGCGGTCATTACATTGCCCGCCTCCGGGTCGCCCAGCCTGGAGTACATCTCTATGACCGTGGGCCCCCAGACCGAGGTGAGCATCATCTGTCCTGCCGCAATGCCATGGTACCTCTGCCCCGTGTCCTTCTGGATGGCGTCGATCATCAGCTTGACTATATCTGCCGAGCGCCTGCACTCCTCCTCCGTGATGATTGCCCTGTCGTCGTCCACGCCCCACTTCAGGTTCATCCCGCATGATATCGATCCCATGCCGCCCGTCTCGAGTCCGAGGTCGCCATCGAACGCGTGCTTGTTGTCCTGCACCGCGGGCATCGGAACGACCGTCCTGCCGTCGGTGAAGCACTGCACCGTATACTCCGGGCCCCACACCCTCTCCTCGATCAGGAGCTTGTAGTCTATGTCGTCGTAATCCTTCATGTGCTCCTTCACGATCATCTCGGCATGCTCCTTCTTCACCTTCCGCTTGTCCTCCTGCAGGTAAACCTGGAAGTCCTCGATGACCTTGACCCCTTTTCCGCCCGACTGCCTCGCAGGCTTCAGCGCCACGCTCTCCGCGTACTCTTGGATGTATGGGAGCGCCTCCTCGTAGGTCTTGAACTTCTTGTACCACAGGCGCCCTGGGATCTTGTACTTCCACTGGAGGTCCCGCATGCTCGCCTTCGACATCTCGAGCTCGGCGACCTTCCTGCCGGCGCCGATGCACTTGATCCCGCTCTCCTCGATGCGGTCCGGCACACCGTGGAAATTCGGCTCCTCGGGCCCTATGAAGACGAAGTCCGCCCCTACCTTCTGGGCGGCCCTTATTATCGCCCCATGATCGTTGATGCTCCCGAGGAAGAACTCGCCCCCGGTCTCCTTGACGACCTTGTTTATCCCGGGGTTCACGAGGTCAGCGAAGCAGCTGATCCTCGGCTCCTTGGAGCTCCTCTTCAATGCCAGCGCTATTGCGTGCTCCCTTCCGGCTCCACCAACAAGCAATATCTTCATTCCATCACACCTCCGGATACCTGCAGCTGAAACAGCCCGTGCACAGGTCCTCCCTCTTCATCCCCGTGGCTTCGACGAATCCGTCTAGGCTCAGGTACCTGAACGAGTCCGCCCCGACAACCTCTGCGATCTTGTCCTCGGA
Source organism: Candidatus Methanomethylicus mesodigestus (assembly GCA_001717005.1). Classification (GTDB taxonomy): domain Archaea; phylum Thermoproteota; class Methanomethylicia; order Methanomethylicales; family Methanomethylicaceae; genus Methanomethylicus; species Methanomethylicus mesodigestus. The sequence continues at coordinate 35,185 of MAGS01000039.1, forward strand.
GAGGTGCTTGCCTATGAGCTCGTCCTCCCCCGGGACCTCCACGCCGAACGGGCAGTGGGAGATTATGTGCGGGCTCCCTATCCTCACGTGTATCTCCTTCGCCCCCTTCTCCTTCATGAGGTACACTATGTTTGCAAGGGTGTTCCCCCTCACCACGCTGTCGTCTATCAGGACGACCCTCTTCCCCCTGACCGCCTCGCTTATGACATTGAGCTTGAGCTGGACGCCCTTGAGCCTCTCCACCTGGTTGGGCTTCATGGCGCTCCTGACCCTCCTCCCGGTCAGCTCGAAGCCCTTCTCGACCGGTATTCCCGTCTCGTTGGAGTAGGCCATTGCGAATGGCATCGCCGTCTCCGGCACCCCGATGACCACGTCGGCATCAGCCGGGCTCTCCTGAGCCAGCTTCATGCCTATGTTGCGCCTCACCCTGTAGACCGGGACATCGTTGATGTAAGAGTCGGGCCTCGCAAGGTAGACATACTCGAAGCCGCAGTAGGCCCTGCTCTTGGGGGTTACCAGCTGCTCGCTGTAGGCCGACATTGGCGTGAATACCCTCACCTCCCCCGGTTCGATGTTCTCTGCCGGGCTGATCGGCACCCTCTCCCCTATGATGTCCATGACGCAGCTCTCCGAGGCTACTATCCCGCCATCGAAGCCCATCTTCCCAAGCACGAGCGGCTTGACCCCGAGCGCGCCCCTCCCCGCAACCATCTCCTTCCCTTCATTCACCGCTATGAACGAGAAGCCACCCCTGCACTTCCCGAAGAAGCCCTTGATCGAGTCTATGTCTGCCTTCTTGCCGTAGAGCGACCCGTACGCCCCCCTCAGGTTCCCCTCGTAGCTCAGCGAGGGGTCCCACTTGTATCCGTCGACCGCCGTTATCTTGCCGTCGATGCTTGCGACGAGACCCTCCGTCAGGCTCATCGGCTGCACCTCGGCCTCCTCCTCGGGGTACGGGGATACCGCGCCGATGCACACGTGCCCCTTCGCGGTGCTGGACGCGACGACCTGCTCCACAAGCCCCTTCCCCGCCAGCTTCACGCGCGAGTCGCCGAAGAGCTCCAGGCCGGCCGTCTCCTGCCCCCTGTGCTGAAGCGCCATCAGTCCGAAGACGCCGAAGTTGTATGAGTTCCACCTGCTGTCAAAAAGGTATATGCCAAGAATTCCTGCCATTTTCATGCCTCCAGATTCAAATTCGCCTTTTCGTATATCCTGTTCCTGTCGGTGCTGATCACGGTCCTCGACCTGTCAGCGATCTTCTGCGCGAGCTCTGTCGGATATTTGCCGCAGGCGCATGCCATGCATAGGTCCTTCCCCTGCATTCCAGTGGCCCTGACGTAGTCGTCTATGCTCTGGAAGCAGACTGCGTCCGCCCCTATCTGCTTGGCTATCCCTGCCTCGTCATACGAGAACCCGATGAGCTCCGTGAATGTTGCCATGTCGATTCCGTAGAAGCACGGATGCGTAATCCGTGGGAAGGTAACGAACATGTAGACCTTCTCCGCCCCGCGCTCCCTCAGCTTCTTGATTATTGTCTTGGTGGTGTCGCCCCTGACGATGCTGTCCTCGACCACTATGACGCGCTTGCCGCGCAGGCTCCCGTTAACGACGTTGATCTTCCTGTCTATCGTTGACGACCTGTCGTCCGACTCGAGTATGAATGCGCGCTGCGTAACATACCTGTGCCTCCTGAGGCCCCTCTCCCACCTCAGCCCTGTCTCTTCGTGGAGGCCGTATGCCGCATCGTCCGCGGTCTCGGGGATCGATATTATCACGTCGGCATCTCTCACGATCTCTTGGTACCTCCTCCCGAGGTTCCTGCCGAACTCCTCCCTGACGCTGTAGACCGTCCTCCCGTTGATTATCGAATCCGGCCTGGCAAAGTACGAGAACTCGAAGCCGCAGAATGCCCTCCTGTTGCACTTGACGAGCCGCTGCCGCTCAACGCTGTCCTTCGAGAATATCACCGCCTCGCCCGGCTCCACGTCGCCTATCACGTCCAGGCTGTTGATGTCCAGGCCGACCGTCTCCGAGGAGACTGCGGTTACCGCCCCGTCCCTGCTCGCCCCTAGGCATAGTGGCCTGATGCCTAGCGGATCCCTGAACGCGAAGAGCTCCCCATCCGACCTCAGCCCTACGACAGAGTACGCCCCCTCTATGTCGTTCATGCACCTGACGATGCCCTCCGCGGTGCTGCTCCCCATGTTGCCCGCCAGATACCTTGCCAGCAGCTCCGTGTCTGAGCACGTCTTGAGCTTCATGTGCGTCTTGGAAACGATCTCCCTCAGCCAGCCTATATTCACCAGGTTGCCGTTGAACGCGATGCCCAGCTTCTCCTTTCCGTTGGCCACAACCATCGGCTGCGCATCCTTGAGGTGCGAGTAGACGTCGCGGTGCCCCGAGGTGCCGTACCTCACATGCGATATGCCGATGCTGCCCGGTAGCAGGGCGTTCCACCTGATCAGCTCCTCCTTCTCGATGCGCGGGACGAGTCCCAGGTCGACATACCTCTTGAAGCCATCTGAATACGTAAGGAATCCGTAAGATTCGTGCCCCCTGTGGTTCTGGGCGACCAGCCCCCAATAGAGCGGCACGAATGCGCCCTTGCCGCCTGCGCACCTGACCCCAAATACCCCGCACTTCTCCTTGAGCAAAAGATAACCCCCGCTCCCTTTACTATGAACATTGGTATTTACTGCAAAGCTTTTAAACTTTTTTTATACGTTTATTTAAAAAATTTCATCCACGCTTGCGAGCCCAAGTTCATCAACGCTGGCGCCGTCCGCGATGACCCTCTTGGCGCCGACGCACCTCTTCACGACCTCCCTGACGACCTTCCTTGGCAGCTCCGGAGCCTTGCCCTCCCCGCTGAACCCCATCCTCCTTAGGCATTCCCTCAGGAACTCCTTGTCCAGGCAGTGCATCTCCTGTGCCTCCCCGCTCCTGTAATACTTGGTCGCCCACATCCTGGCCGAATCATGCGTCGGCGGCTCATCTATCTGGATCAGTTCGCGGTTAGCAAACCCGAACTCTATCTTGAAATCGGGTATTATTATCCCCCTCTTCCTCGCCTCGGTCTCGTAGAATTCGAAGAGCCGCAGGGTCCCCTCCTCCAGCTCGTTCCAGGTCTGCCTGTTGACGACCCGCTTCTCAAGCGCCTGCTCCTTCGAGATCTCCTCGTCGTGGCCGACATCTGCCTTGGTGGTCGGCGTTATTACCGGGGATGGGAGCTCATCCGCCATGCGCAGGCCGTCCGGGAACCTGATGCCGTACATCTCCCTCCTGCCCTTGCTGTAAGCCCTCCAGAGCGAGCCATATAGGTACTTGCGGACAACCCACTCCACGTCCACCCTCTTCGCCTTGGTTACCCTTATCGTCCTGTCGTCGACAACCTCCAAGAGGTGGTTGGGGAAGACCTTCCGGCTCTTCTGCATCCAGTATGCCGAGAGCTTTAGGAGGGATGTGCCCTTGTTGGGGATCAGCGTGGGCAGTACCACATCAAAGGCCGAGACCCTGTCCGTGTGGAATATCAGGAGCTCGTTTCCTACGTCATAGACGTCCCTGACCTTCCCCCTCTTCACTGTGCCCGTCTTGAGATCAGAACGCCCGATGACCTCGACCTCTTCTCCCGTCAGAGGATCCTCAACAAACGACAACTGCCGCCACCAGAATAAACACTCTGCCGCACCCTATTTTATTTTTTTTGAGTCGTTCATTTAAAAAATTAGGGTATTCCGTCTTGTCCTGCCCTTTCTTGTTTTGCCCTGCCCTGTCCTGCCCGATCAGATCAGCGTTGACAGCCCTGCGACGCTATCAAGGACAATGTCAGGCTTGACCCTGCTCGAACTGACCGCTCTCATGTCTGCCGCGCCGGTCAGGACAAGGATCGTGAGGAGTCCTGCTGCCCTGCCTGCCTTGATGTCCATGTTGAGCGTATCGCCTACCATTGCAGTCTCCCCTGCCGTCGTACCCAGCCTCTCCAGTGCCATGCGCACTATTCTGGGCGACGGCTTGCCGATGATGAGCGGCCTAACCCCGGTGGCCTCCTCTATCAATCGGACTATGCTGCCTGCACCGGGCAGATATCCCCCTTCGACCGGCAGGTTCGGGTCGGCGTTGGTGGCGATGAACTTTGCGCCGTTCTGGATGGCGACGCAGGCCGCCGCAAGCTTCTCATAGGTCACCTTCATGTCCAAGCCGCACACTATGTAATCCGCCTCCGCAGCCCTGCCCTCCTCAAGGAGCTCGAAGCCCTCAGATCTCAGCGCGGCGCACAGCCCCTCCTCGCCAACAACGTAGCAGCTGCCCCTTCCCCTACCTGTTTCTCCTTCTCTTCCTCTTTCTATCCCTCTCCCTCTCCTCCTGCCCCTCAAGTACTTCGAGGTTGCTATCGACGAGGTCATTATATCCGCATCATTTGCCGCTATACCCATGCGGGCTAGCTTTTCGACAAACTGCCTTGGGGTCTTGGTCGAATTGTTCGTCAGGAAGAGCACCTTCCTCCCCTTCCCCCTCAGCGCCTCGACGACCTCAGGCGCCCCCTCAATAACGCTGTTGCCGCGGTAGATGCATCCGTCAAGGTCGAAGATGAACGCCTCATGACGCAGTCTGCTTGGCATAAGTTTTTTGCACCGGCACAATGGGATTTAATGATGATGAACGCTTAAAAGCTTTCAACCTTTCCCCTTGAAGTGCCTGCCACCCACTGTTGTGACCGTGCTCAGCGATATCTTTGATTAATAAAACGCCCTGCTTTATGGCACCATTTTTATTAAAAAAAAGCAAAAAATTAATAAATGGTTGCGGGCGAATACCGAATGGCGATGCGTTTGAGACATGAGCGAGTGTTTGTTGTTGCCGTTGTAATCGCAGCAATAGTCATGGCCGGTGCGGTTTACGCGATGTCGCAGACCCCTGGCGCAGAAACAGGCTCCATCAAGGTAGTATCTACATTCTACCCTCTTGCTTACTTCGCATCGGAAATCGGCGGCGAATACGCCTCAGTTACTTCGCTCATACCGTACAACACAGAGGCCCATTCTTGGCAGCCATCGACCTCCAGTATATTGGTGGCCAGCGATGCGGATCTTCTAATCTATAACGGTGCCGGCCTCGACCACTGGTTTGAGGAGGACTTGCTGACTGCGATCAACACCACGGGAAAGGTGGTTGTTGAGACGACTGCAAACCTCTCGCTCATAGCTGGATCTGAGGATGAGCACGAGCACGGGGCAGCTGATGAGCACGAGCACGGCGAATACGACCCGCACACATGGATAAGCCCTGCACTGGCAAAGCAGCAGGCACAGAAGATATACGACGCATTCGTGCAGGTCGACCCCTCGCACAGCGGATACTATGCGCAGCGCTGGGCATCCCTTAGCGCCAAATTCGAGAGTATGGATCAGGAGTACAGCCTAAACCTATCCGCAAAGACGAAGAGCATCATCTTCGTGACCCATGGCGCATTTGGGTACCTCGCTGACAGATACGGCTTCGAGCAGGTTTCTGTCATCGGAATCTCTGCCGATGAACAGCCGAGCGCCTCTGCCTTGGCAGGGATCGTAGACATGATGATTGAGCACGAGACATACGTTGTATTCCTCGATCCCGTGTACACCGACAGCTATGCCGATACCTTGAAGGTCGAGTTGGAGTCGAGGACGAACCAGACTGTTACGATCTCAAATCTCTATCTCATGCTGGGGCCCGTGGATGGGATGGATTACTTCGATCAGATGGAAGCAAATCTTTTAAATCTCAAGCTGGGTCTTGGTGTACCTTAGGCAACGGCATTTGGATCTGGTGCATGGTTTTGACGAACGAGTGCGTGCTGGGAGTCGAGAACCTGAACATCGCCAGATCCGGCTCCTTGGTCGTAAAGGACGCCTCTTTCAAGATAATGCGGCGGGACTACGTGGGCATTGTGGGTCCAAACGGCGGCGGCAAGACCACGCTCTTCTTGGCTATCCTAGGTCTAATCCCTGCCCAGAGCGGCAGGATCCGAATCTTCGGACAGGACGCGCCCTCATTCTCGAGCTGGGAGCGGATAGCCTATGTCTCCCAGGATGCAATAAACTTCGACTCGAACTTCCCTATCACCGTGCGCGAGCTCGTCTCGCTTGGGAGGGTCAAGCGGGGCAACTTGGGCCGCCCCCTGAAGCGGGATGACTGGCATGCAGTGGATGATGCCTTGGACTTCATGGGGATCCTCGATATCGGAGAGAAGCGTGTGGGCCAGCTCTCCGGCGGCCAGAAGCAGCGCGCCTTCGTTGCCAAGGCGCTCGTCAGGAATCCAGAGATCATATTTCTGGACGAGCCGATCGCCGGCATAGACGCTGCCACACAGGAGCGGTTCTACCAGAAGATGAGCGACCTGAACACCGCCCGTGGCATAACTATACTGATGGTCTCCCACGACCTTGCAGCTGTCTTCTGCCGGATGTCCAAGGTCATATGCGTAAACAGGAGCGTGAACGTCTCCGACATAAGCCCCGACACCGATCCGAACAGCGTCCTCAGGGAGGCTTATGGGGAGCACTTCCACTTCGTCTACCACAGGCATGAGTGCGCGGGGGAATTCAAGAATGATTGATTTCCTGCCTGCCCTCCTGAAGCTGCTCGGCTACCAGTTCTTCCAGTACGCCCTTATAGGCGGAGTGCTTGCGACCCTTGCGTGCGCATGGATAGGCCTCTTCCTGATCCTGAGGAAGGAGTCCATGATAGTCGATGGGATTGCACACACCGCCTTCGGCGGCATTGCCATCGGGGTCTTCTTCTCCATCAACCCGATCCTTCCGGCGCTGCTGATCTCAGCGATAGCGGTGCTCGGCATCTCCTACATGAGGAAGAAGGGCCTCGCCCAATCCGACTCTGCCATCGCCGTGATGCTGGCGCTCGGCTTCTCGACCGGCCTGATAATAATCAGCTTGGCAGGCGGCTTCAGTGTTGAGCTGTTCAGCTATCTCTTCGGATCCATCCTGACAATCAGCTACGCCGACCTCATCATCGTATCGGCCCTGAGCATCACCGCCCTGCTCTTCCTCTCGATCTTCTACAAGGAGCTCCTCTGCATCTCCTTCGACGAGGAGTCGTCAAGGCTCACCGGCATACCCGTCGAGATCATCTCTACGGCATTCAACATCATGGTCGCGGTCACCATCGTCGTCTCGATAAAGATAATCGGCATCATACTTGTCATCGCCCTGATCGTGATACCCGCGCTCTCCGCCCTCCAGCTGCGCCTGTCATTCAAGAAGACGATGGCCGCAACGGTAATTCTCGGCATAACCGGGGTCGTCGCCGGCCTCTTCCTCTCGGCGGCATACGATGTGGCCACAAGCGGCGTCATCGTATTCGCCCTGCTCGGGATGTTCATCATATCTGCGCTGATCGGCCGAAGATGAATCAGTTATATTGCAGCATGCCGAGATTAGTGTAGCGTGAAATTGGAGAGTCGATGAACGTGGTCGTAGTAAGCCTCTCGATCCCCGACGAACTGCTGGCCGATCTGGATGCCGTGCTAGGCGAGGAGTGGTCTGCGAGCCGGTCCGAGGTGATCCGGCAGGCGGTCAGGAAGTACATCTCCGAGTACAGGGACCTCAGCGAGATGAAGGGGGGCGTCATTGCGACCATAACCGTGCTCTACGACAAGGAAGAGAAGAACGACGGGCACCTCGGTCTGCAGCACGAATTCGGCGACATAATAACCTCTTACCTCCACTCTCACCTCAGCAATGACAGCTGCCTCGAGGTGATGGTGATAAAGGGGGATGCCGCCCGGCTGAAGAAGCTGATTGATGGGTTGAAGGCGGACCTCCACCTGAAGCACATGAAGTTCTCCGTGATGGTCGAGGGATGAGCCGTCTGCCGGCTTGGCCGTTAGCCCGCCACCCCCTGACACTGGACGCCGGCGCCACCATTTAGGCAACCAAGAATATCGCCAGCCCAATGAGGGCGCCGCCTGCTATGCCGACGGGCGGCAGTGCCTCCCCCAGAAACGCAGAGGAGACCATGATCGCTACAACTATCTCAAGGAGCATTATGATCCCCGTGTTCACCACGGTGAGTACCCTTAGCGACCTGTAGAAGAGGAAGAATGCCGCTATTGTGCAGAAGACCGCGGTGTATGCCACGGACGCAAGTGCGATCGGGGTTGGCGAGAAGCTGAAGCTGGAGAACGCAAGAAAAGGCAGGACAGTCAATGCCGACGTCAGCGTCATCGATTCGGTCACTTCCATCGCCGTCATCCGCAGCTGCGTGGCGGCCTTCTTGTTGTAGATCATGGAATAGGCCCATACCACGCCCCCCGCGAAGATGATCATGTCGCCCATTACCGTCCCGCCAAAGATGGCCGAGATATCGCCGCCGGTGGTGATCAGGAAGACTCCAACAAGCCCGATGGCGATTCCCGCCTTCGCCCTGAGCCTGATCCTCTCGCCGAGCAGCAAGGCGCTGAATATCGCCATGAAGACCACGTTGACGTTGACAAGGAGGGATGCCTTCGTCGCCGTTGTGAAGTTGAGGCCGATGATCTCCATGACGAACCCCAAGCCGTTGGTTATGCCTAGGATCCAAAGTATCTTGCCCGAGACCAGCCTGCGTATCGGGCGCCGCGCCGCCAGCAGGTATGCGAGGACGACCAGCGCAGCAAGCAGGAACCTCATGTTGATGAAGAGTAGCGAATCGACCTCCCCGACCGCGACCTTCAATACGGGGAACGATACTCCCCACACAAAAACCGCGATCAGCAGCCCCGCAGCCGCGCCCGTCTTCGATTCCATTATCAACTACCGCCTCACGCCGGCCTGCCTATCAGTATGTTGTCCTTCGTCCTGAGCAGCCTGACCCTTACGTCCGCATCCTGATCAAGCTCCCCGCCGACCACCGTGACTGCCCTCTGCCCGTCCCTCGTGACCGCGAGGGATTCGCCCCGCAGCCATCCTGGTCCGATGACCCTCACCCTTACCTTCTCCCCCTGCCTGTACGGGACCGCTAGGGCATTCGCTGGCTTTATCCCAAAGTCCGAGGGTTTGAGCACGAGGTTCGCCCCCTCCGAATCACCTATCTCCTTCATCCTGCGGTAGAACTCGTACCATGAGACCTGTTTCATGTCCTTCATCCTCCTGCCATGCGGGTGGAACTCGCACTTCTGTATGCCCATCATCGGCCACCTCCTGCCTGCGCCGATATCCTTTGCCAAGCGCACGAGTTTCCCCAGCTCGCCGTCGTTAAGAGGGTGGACCCAGACCGGCGCCACCAGCAGGTCCATGCCCGTCTCGGAGCAGACATATTTGGCGGTCCTTATGACCTTCAGGAGGTCGTAGCCGGGCGTACCTGAGAGAAACCTCGCCTGCTCCGGGTCGGTCGAGTCTATGGACAGGTTGATACGGTCGAGGCCGGCATCGGCAAGTTCGGAAGCGTTCGCCTCATCCATGAGCACGCCATGAGTCTGGAGCGAAATGGTGCTGACGCCCTCTGTATCCGCCAGCCCCTGCACCAGGTCCGCTAGCTGGGGGTATGTGAACGGGTCGCCCACGGTGTCTATGTGCGCCTCTATGCCGTTCCCCTTCATCGCAGTCATTGCCCTGAACCATTCCATGATGTGGTCCAGCCCGACCGTATACTCCGCCCTGCGCCTGCGGCTGCATGGTCCGGCATCCGTGGAGCAGAAGACGCAGCTCAGGGGGCACGACGATGATGGCCTTACCTGAATCACGTTGGTCCCCCTGTCGATCAGTCCGAATGCCACCGAGCCGACCAGCGGCGTGTCGTCAGGAACCTTGAAGAGTTGCGCCATCGACAGTCCTCCCGGGGGCGATGCTTTGCCCTATATCAAGAACCTTGCGGGCAGCTGATAATGTTGTAGCATAGAAATATAAAGTGTGGGCATTCCCTAATACTTCTGAAGCGCAATAAGGTGATTTTCCTTGGGTGACTTGGACCTGATGTTCAATCCGCAGAGCATCGCAGTGATAGGTGCATCAAGGAACCCCAAGAAGATAGGGTACGAGCTGGTCAGCAACATACTCGCGGGCGGATATGAGGGCAAGCTCTACCCTGTCAACACCGAGGGGGCCGATATCATGGGCATGAAGTCCTACACCTCGGTTACTGATGTGCCCGGGAATGTCGATCTTGCGGTAATCGCCGTGCCGGCGGTTTACGTGGCCGACATCATGGAGGAGTGCGGCAGGAAGGGCATAAAGACGGCGCTGGTCATAAGCTCCGGCTTCAGGGAGATGGGCAACGCCGCCCTTGAGTCGAAGCTGCTCTCGATAGCCCGGCGGCACGGCATCCGGATGCTGGGGCCCAACATCTTCGGCCTATACTACTCGCCGTCAAGGATGAACGCCACCTTCGGCCTCTCGAGGGTCTTCCCTGGGGGCATCGCATTCATAACCCAGAGCGGGGCGCTGGGCATCGCAATGATGGGCTGGACGAACCTGTACAGGATCGGCGTCTCCGCGGTGGTGAGCATGGGGAACAAGGCGGACATCGAGGAGTCCGACATGCTGGATTACTTCAGGGACGACCCGAACACCAAGGCCGTCCTTATGTATATCGAGGGCGCGAACGACGGGCGGCGCCTCATCGACTCCATCCGGAGGACCGCCACCTCCAAACCGGTGGTGGCGCTCAAATCCGGCAGGACCGAGAAGGGTGCCTCGGCGGCCGCGTCGCACACCGGCTCGCTCGCCGGCTCCGACCGCATATACGACGCCGCATTCAGGCAGGGCGGCGCCCTGCGCGCCACCGATTTTGCCCAAGCCTTCGACTGGGTCAAGCTGATGACTGCCCAGCCGCCGCCCCCCAGCGAGAACTGCCTCATACTGACGAACGGAGGCGGTGTAGGCGTCATGACGACGGACGCATGCGAGGAATCCGGGGTGAACGTCTGGTCCCTGCCTGATGACCTGCAGTCCGAGTTCAAGAAGTTCATGCCAGTATTCGGCAACTTCAAGAACCCTGTCGACCTGACCGGGCAGGCCTACGAGGAGAGCTACTACAAGTCAGTCGAGATATCCCTTAAGGACCCCCGCATCGGCTCGGTCATCGTGCTCTACTGCCAGACCGCCATCACAGACCCCGTCTCTATCGCGAAGTCGGTCATAGATGCCTGCGAGGCCGGGCACTGCGGCAAGACCGTCGTCTCAAGCTTCGTAGGGGGGTCCCAGTGCGACGATGCTATGAAGAAGCTGGACGAGCACGGCATCCCGTCTTACCCGATACCTGAGCGGGCAGTCTCGTCCCTGGCAGCCTACTACAGGTGGCAGAGGTTCAAGCAGAGGCATGGCTAGCTAGGCAAACCAAACCGACGCGCCGGCGAAAAGCCGCTGGTTTCTTCGGCCCGAGCGCGAAAAGTTACTGCTCTTTGGGCATTTATTCTAAAAACGAGAAAAAAAGGGCCTTTCTGAAGAGTTCATTTAAATGGTGTCTCTTTTCCTTATTACGGGCGCAAACAACAGCCCGAATGCCGATCCCAGAGCGATCCATAATCCCACGTTGCCTACGAAACTGCCAAAGACATACCCGAATGCTGCTCCGAAAACCGCGCCCACTCCGGCCAGCGAGATGTCTTTCTGTTTAGAGTCCATGCTATTTCACCTCCTCAAAAAGCTGGTAAGTAGTCGTTGTTGCGATGAAAGCAAGAAATGGCATGACGATGCCCGTCAATGTTATGTCGACACCAAGGTAGAAACCCGCCGCGATGCCGATCGACCACAGTAACAAATTCCCAAAGGTTGCCCCAAAACGTTTTTTCTGGAACAGGACAACTTTGCCATAGGCGGCAGTCTTCAACAACAGGCTGTAGGCATCTCTGCCCATGGATGTAAGCTGATACCTTCCCTCTTTCTGCTCAATGAACGGCGCCAGCTCCCTGAGATGGTATGACAGCGTTGGGCTATCGGAGATCTTGCTGGCGTTCAATAGGTCTGTGAAGGTTATTCCCTTCTTCTCTCCAATCAGTCGGAGAACGTCACGTCTTTTCTGGTTTTCCAGAGCCTTGAAAACATCCTGTTCAAGGTTCTTGAATTCATCTGGCCTTTCTCCCATACTTCACACCGCTGCTTAGACTGTATGAGAAGGCAGAAATAAACTAAAACGTGGGGCCGATTTTAGTAAAAACCTTTTTACTAAAATTCATGAGCCGCACAAAAGAATGGTCTGAGCTTCCAAACGAAACTGGAATACCGCAACTAGCTAAAAGGGACGGAAGCCCCTTTTTCAGAGACTGGGGGCCGCTCAGTCCCACCACTTCTTGGCTAGCGGCATGGCAAGTACCTCTCTTATCTCTAGCCTCTTCTCCTTGTCCTTCGAGAAGACCATCCCCGGGAAGGTCGACCTGACGACTACCGCAGTGTCCGCTCCCCTGCCGCTGCCGCCCACCCCTACGACGTCCTTGTACGGCTCGAGCACGCCGCAGTTGACCGCAGAGAGGACTACCTCGACCGCGACCTTCATCCCCTGCCCGAAGGCGTACAGTGTGTCCCTGAAGGCCTGTTCAGCCGTCGGCGCCGGGCGCTGCGAATCGTCGTAGACGCCGCCATGGAGGACATACGGCGCCTTGTCCAGCACTATCACGCCCAGCTCTTCGAGCTCGGCCTTTATCTTTTCGTCCATGCACGGCCACTCCGATCCCATCTCCTTCCTGAATGCGCTCTCGGAGACGCAGATTATGCGGGCCTGATCCTTCAGCACCCTCGCAAACTCGAGCGCCGTGGCCCCGGAGGAGCTGGCGACAACGACGTCCCGTATGCTGCTCCTCTCTATGTGCCTGGTCACAGCCTCCGCCACGAGGTCGGTGTTCACCTCTCCGGGCTTCTCAAAATGGTAGACCTCTCGGATCTTGAATGTCATGGGTCCTCAGGTGTCTTGTGTCCTGATCCCCTTTTAAGCATTTGACCCCCCTTGGCTTGACTAGCTGTCTGCAGAGCAAAATTCCGATTTCCTACGCATTTGATATCGAATTATGCCTTCTGCGGGATGTAATCTATTATCTGTGTATTTGTTTCTTCTTCTTTTCATTCCTTTTTCTGATAAAACTTAAATATTTCATATGATCCCAATATACCGGTCACAAGTATGATAGACGAGCTCGATTCCCAGATCATCAATGAACTCTCAAAGGACGCCGGCCTCTCCTACTCCGAGATCGCAAGGGCACTTAACCAGAACGAGTCTACGATCAGAAAACGCGTTATCGCCATGAAAGAGAAGGGCGTGATCAAAAAATTCTCATGCGTGCTGGACCACCTGAAAGTAGGCTACAACACTGTTGCGATAGTGGGCCTTGATGTCGACCCCAGCCTGTTGCTGGACGTGGCACAGAGGCTCGCGGACATGAGCGCGACCAAGTACGTGGCGACGTCGACCGGCGACCACATGCTTATGGCGGAGGTCTGGGCGAAGGATGGGCGCGAGCTCGCGCAGATACTCTCAAAGATGGGCGCGATAGTGGGCGTGAAGAAGCTCTGCCCGGCCATATTGCTGGAGAAGATCAAGGAGTAGCATCAATTATTATCTTAAACGGGTGCTGGTAAAAAAAGAAGGAAAAAAGAAAAAAAGCTTTCAATTATCCTCTAACCAATCATGCCTTCCAAGATGATATTGAAGTAATAGTTTGATGCAATGAAAATTATCTGCGGGCTGCTTGGTTCACAGCCAAACGCATAGGCGAAGACCAATGCTGGCGAGAATTGATATGCATAGACGTTGTATCCAAAGTCGTAGAAGCCATTCACATCTGTTATTGCTGTGGCTATCTCAATATCGCCGATGTAGACGTCGTTCCACCAGTCCCCATAGAATACCAAGACTACTGTGGCATTCTCAACAGGTGCTCCAGTCCAATACTCGTGCACATAGCCGCTAATTCTGTTGTACTGTGGACTGAAAAAACTGGTCCTGTCCACCGTTGCCTGTCCTGCTGCCACTGCCGGCATGACGAGCGCTGCAATCATGACTGCTGCTAGTATTCCCACTCCATATTTGTTCATAGATTATGCCTCTTGCGATACTGTTACGTACAAAAGTATAAATGGATTGGTGTAACTTGTACCTTTTTCCATCACCATTTCTTAAACAAATATCGCTTATTGATCTCTTTTGTAGTTTGTACGACCAAAATCGGACCTCTTCAGGAGCAGGGAATTGGTCACCACCGACACAGAGCTCATCGCCATCGCGAGCGATGCTATCTCCGGCCTCAGCACCAGCGCGGGGTAAAGTATGCCCGCCGCTATCGGGATCCCCGCCGAGTTGTAGACCATCGCCCAGAACATGTTCTGCCTGATCTTGCTCACCGTCTTCCTGCTCAACCTTATCGCAGACGAGACGCCGCTCAGGTCGCCCCTCGTCAGGACGATCCCGCCCGCCTCCTTGGCTATCTCTGTCCCGCTCCCTATCGCTATTCCGACGTCCGCCTGGGTGAGCGCCGGCGCATCGTTTATGCCGTCCCCGACCATTGCGACCACCTCACCCTGCTCCTGGAGCTTCGCTATCGCGCCCGCCTTCTCGTTGGGGGGGACGCCTGCCAGATAACTGTCGANATCATGACTGCTGCTAGTATTCCCACTCCATATTTGTTCATAGAGTATGCCTCTTGCGATATTCTTCGCTACAAATATATAAAAAGATTGGCGTAACTTGCACCTTTTTCCATCATCCTTTACCATAATTAACCACCGCTTGTTGATCTTTTATGCTGACTGGTTGATCGTACCCCCTATCACGGGGGACCCTATTGCTGGAGAAGATCAAGGAGTAGCTTGCTAAAAAAAGGAAAATGGCTTTTAGCCATTACTTGGTTTTAACCTATGGTATAATCATACCTGCTAGATATGTGCTGTTATACACCCAGAGGTTGTAGTAGAAAGGCGAATCATATGATAGCAGGAGGATTATCTCTGGACTGCTCGGCTCACACCCGAGAGCGTACGCGAAGAGTAGAGCTGGTGAGTATTGATACCCCCAGATATTGTTTCCAAAGTCGTAATAGCCATACATGTCTGTGGTCGTGGTAGCTATGTCAATTTGATTAGACGGTACGTCAGCAGTCCAATACCCATAGAATACCAAGACTACTGTGGCATTCTCAACAGGCGCCCCGGAGTTACTATCATGCACGTAGCCCCTTACATTATTGTACTGTGGACTGAAAAAACTGGTCCTGTCCACCGTTGCCTGTCCTGCTGCCACTGCCGGCATGACGAGCGCTGCAATCATGACTGCTGCTAGTATTCCCACTCCATATTTGTTCATAGATTATGCCTCTTGCGATACTGTTACGTACAAAAGTATAAATGGATTGGTGTAACTTGTACCTTTTTCCATCACCATTTCTTAAACAAATATCGCTTATTGATCTCTTTTGTAGTTTGTACGACCAAAATCGGACCTCTTCAGGAGCAGGGAATTGGTCACCACCGACACAGAGCTCATCGCCATCGCGAGCGATGCTATCTCCGGCCTCAGCACCAGCGCGGGGTAAAGTATGCCCGCCGCTATCGGGATCCCCGCCGAGTTGTAGACCATCGCCCAGAACATGTTCTGCCTGATCTTGCTCACCGTCTTCCTGCTCAACCTTATCGCAGACGAGACGCCGCTCAGGTCGCCCCTCGTCAGGACGATCCCGCCCGCCTCCTTGGCTATCTCTGTCCCGCTCCCTATCGCTATTCCGACGTCCGCCTGGGTGAGCGCCGGCGCATCGTTTATGCCGTCCCCGACCATTGCGACCACCTCACCCTGCTCCTGGAGCTTCGCTATCGCGCCCGCCTTCTCGTTGGGGGGGACGCCTGCCAGATAACTGTCGATGCCTATCTCCCCTGCAACCGCCTTTGCCACCCTCTCGTTGTCCCCCGTCAGCATCACCGTCCTGAGCCCCTGCGCCTTCAGGTCCGCAACCGCCTCAGCCGCATCCGCCTTCGGCACATCCGTGATTCCGACGATCCCAACCGCCCTGCCTCCGACCGCCAGCACCGACGACGTCTTGCCCTCCGCTTCCATCCTGGAGAGCTCCTCATTTGCATCCCCAATCGCGACCCCGAACCTCTCCATCATCCTCCTGTTGCCGAGGGCTGCCAAGCTGCCGGCAACCGTCCCCGCGACCCCCTCGCCCGGATAGGCCTCGAACCCCTCGACGCTGTGGAGCGGCACCGTTCCTGCCCCCTCGACCACAGCCTTCGCCAGCGGGTGCTCGGAGCCCTTCTCGAGCGACGCGGCGATCCTGATCACCTCTGAATCCGCCGTGCCCCCGATCCCCCTCACCTCGACGACCTTTGGCTTTCCGGCCGTCAACGTCCCAGTCTTATCGAAGACCACCGTCGTGAGCCGCCTCACGTTCTCAAGCACCTCGCCTCCCTTGATCAGTATGCCCATCTCTGCCCCCTTCCCCAGCCCGACCATGATTGCAGTGGGCGTAGCGAGGCCTAGTGCGCAGGGGCAGGCTATGACCAGCACCGAGACTGCCATTATCATGGCAAAGCTGAACGGCATCCCCGCCAAGGTCCATGCCAGGAATGTGGCAAGGGCGATTGACAGCACCGCCGGCACGAACCTCGATGCGACCCTGTCAGCAAACCTCTGTATCGGCGCCTTCCTGGCCTGGGCCTCCTCGACGAACCTGACGATCTGGGCCAGGAGCGTGTCCTTCCCTACCCTGCCCGCCTCCACCTCGATGAGCCCTGACTGGTTGATCGTGCCGCTTATCACTGGGTCGCCGGCCTTCTTGTCGACCGGCATGCTCTCCCCTGTGACCATCGACTCGTCGACCGAGGTAGAGCCCGCAACCACTGCGCCGTCGACCGGCATCTTCTCGCCCGGTCTTACCCGAAGCCTGTCGCCGACCTCTATCTCGTCTATCGGAACGTTCACCTCCTCGCCGTCCCTGAGCAGGGCTGCAAACCTTGGCTGCAGTTCGATGAGCCTCCTGATTGCGGAGGATGCCCTCGATTTGGCGGCGTCCTCCAGGTACCTGCCGAGGAGCACGAACGTGATGAGCAGCGCTGCCGCCTCATAGTAAAGGTCTCCGCTCGCGAAGAAGGTGTTATAGACGCTATATGCGTAAGCGGCGGTGGTCCCAAGAGCCACCAGCACATTCATGTCGGGCATCAGGCGCCTGAGGGATTTGTAGGCGCCTATGTAAAACCCCCTGCCTCCTACTATCTGTACAGGGGTAGTGAGCGCGAATAGGACCAGGTGGTGGTATGGGATCATCCCCATGAACACCATGCTTATCAGCAGTATCGGCACCGAGAGCGCGAGGCTAAAGAGGAAGTCGAACCTGCTCTCCCTGCCCGCACCAGCAAGCTCCTCCTTGAGGACCGGGGTGAATCCCGCATCCCTGATGGCCTGCTTTATCTCCTGCAGAGTGACCGCAGCCGGGTTATATTCGACTGTAACCAGCTTCGTGGCAAGATTGGCATTGGCGGAGACCACGCCGTCGAGCCTCCTTAAACTCTCCTCGATGGCGCCAATGCATGTGGCGCACCTGATGTCCTCTACGGCGATCACCGCGGTCTCATTCACGACCTTGTACCCCGCCTCCGCGACCGTCTTCGAGATCGTGCTGAACCCCGAAACCGACGGATCATACTCTAGGATGGCACTGTTGGCGCTCAGGCTTACGTCTGCCCTGTCGACGCCCTTCAGATTCCTCAATGATTCCTCTATGGACAACGCACACGTTGCGCAGTGCATCCCCTCTATCTTCACGGAAGCCTTCTTCTTCATGGCTGAACCTCTGCGCGGTCCGATTATAAACTCTTACCCCGCCGGCAGCAGGGCCCGCATGCGCGTGCGGGGATGCGGGATGAGTGCGGTTGCTTGCAACACTCGTGCCGTTACCGTTAACGTTACCTGCCGATGCATCGGGTCTGCGAAGCCTGCGGTCGAGAGGGTCTCATTTGCGGGTATGGCCAGCCGGCTACACGGCGCAGGCTCCCCGTCACTTGGTGTACTTCTTCGGGTCCCTGTCGAACATCTTCTTGCAGCCGGGGGCGCAGAAGTAGTACTTCCTGCCTTCGTATACCGAAACCCATTTTGCCGTCTTCTCGTCGACCTCCATCTTGCAGATCGGGTCTATTGCCATTTCTCTCCACCCTGCTGAACCGTCTTGTGCTTCCTGTATATTATTAATGCGCCCTGGCCCCCACTCACCCGCCTTTGTGGAGCTCTCTCCTCCTGGCCTCCAGCAGGTCGTCCTCCATGCCCATCAGCTCCGCGGCCGTCCCGATCTTGGCGTCCCTGTAATCTTCCCTGAGCTCGTTCAGGTACTTCTCGAACGTCAGGTCCCTCGCGAAGTGGTGGTCCAGCACGACATTCTTGGTGCCGCCGGCGAGTATTGCCCGAATGTTGCTTAGGGATGCCTCAAGGTCCCCCTGAGAGTAGGCATATCCAAGCATGTATATCATCGGGCCGTCGATGATCGCGGTGTTGGGGCGGTTCCTCAGGATGAACTCTGCCTGGTCCTGCCTGGAGGGCCCTTGGACATCCGATGTGTGCACGATCTTCTCGTCCCCCCTCCTAACCATCGTCTGGATGACGTATCCCATCGCGCTATTCGGTCCGTGGCAGACCGCGTCGGAGAACTCGATCTCGGTGCCCCCGAAGCTGAACCTCCTGCCATCGGCGACCTCTATCTGCTTGGCCCTGCCCTTTATCATGGCCAAGAAGAGCGGCGCCCTGTAGTTCCCTTGGCTTGAATTGATCCTGTTCTTTGGGTCCTTGATCAGGACCGTCTTTCCTCCGTAGATGTCCAGCGGCACGGCGTCCCCCGGATCATGGTGGTCATAATGGTAGTGCGTGACGATTATGACGTCCGACCCCATCGCCCTCCTCCTGATCCTCTCCGCCAGCTGCCCCATCCTCTCAACCTCCGTGGCGTGGGGCCCCAGGTTGAACCTCTTCTCCGCAAGGGCCACCGCAGGATCTATGGTGATCCTGACGTCCTTAGTTTCAATATACGTGCACATCGACCTTGCCCCCATGCTGTCGAATGCCACCAGATCAACCGCCATCTCCGGCGTCTCTATCACCGCAGTCAACTCCTGTTCTCAACGTGGCTGTCTGCCTCTTTATCCGTTCCTGAGGCTTATCCCCAGCGTTTATGATGAACTGCATGATGCCGTATTGCCCTGAACCATGGGACAGCTTTGCTTTTATCCCGCCTTACCTCGTGTATTAGCAGTGCCTGGCGATGAGCAAGTGGTATGCTTCGATGCTTCAGGGCGGAACACCTCAATCAAAGGTCAGCGTCAGCACACGGAACGCCAACCTCTGCATCCTCTGCAGGGGAGGTCGGAACCTCTGCGGGAAGGCCGTCTGCCCAATCCAGCTTAAGGCGAACGCTTACATGAAGAGCATCAAGATGGATTACGGCCGCGAGATAATCGGCTCATCTCCCCCCTCCGTCTTCGTGGGGAAATACGGCTACCCGTTCGTCTCCGTCGGCCCGATGGTCCCTCCGGTCTCCGGCGCCACCGAGGTGATGGATATGCCCGAGGAATGGATGGGGCTAACGGTAGATCGCATACTGGGCTACCGCTACTCGTTGGTGAGGGGGAGCACAAAGATGCCCATAGACGCAGTCAGGAGGGGCAACCGGACCGTTGATGCCCTTCAGGAGCTGTCCATGGGCATAACGGCCGCCGAGACGGAGATCGAGTTCACAAAGCGGCCTGCCGAGAGGATCACGCTGGATGACCACTCGCAGCCCTTCGGTCCATCCGCCCCGTTCAGGAAGTTCGACATCGCCTCAGTGAAGGTCGACCACAGAATAGAGAAGGCCTACTATGACCGCGACCTGAAGGCGGGGGACGCCATCTTCGACCTGTACGGCTCTGGGACACAGGTCTCGCGCCTCCAGAGGGCCTTCAGCATGGGCGTATTCGGCATGCAGAAGAACCGCAGGATGGTCCCGACCCGTTGGAGCATCACTGCCGTCGACAGCACGCTCTCGCAGCGGCTCATCGACGAGGTCAAGGAGCACGAGACGATTGACCGGTATCAGGTGTTCATGCACAAATACCAGCACAACACATTCGCCGCCATCCTGATGCCGCGGTCATGGTCATACGAATGGATGGAGGCCTGGTTCCCGGGCACCTTCTGGAACCAAGATGGGGGCAACGCCGCCGTAATGGGCGACAGCGAGGGGTGGTACGGGCGGAGAACATATCCCGGCATAGGCGGATGCTACTTCTCTACACGCCTGGGCGTGGCAGAGTACCTGAAGAAGATTCGGCGGCAGGCTACCGCCCTGGTCATCAGAGAGATACTGCCTGAGTTTCCGTTGCCCCTCGGCGTCTGGTTCGTCAGGGAGAACATCAGGAGCATGCTGCGCAAGAAGCCTGCGGAGTTCGAAGACCTTCGGTCATGCCTCCAGCACCTCAAGGGGGACCTGAGGGTCCCGCTAAAGACTTGGCTGGAGAAGAGTGCTCTGCTGAGAGACGCGGTGCTGCAGAGGCGGATTACCGATTACTTCAGGAGGTCGGAACTATGATGAGGTGGGCAGTTTCGACGGTTCCGTGCAAATGTGCCGTCTCAAAGAGCCGTCTCCCGGGGCTGGAATACACCTTCAATCCGTACCGCGGCTGCACGCACGGCTGCCTCTACTGCTATGTGCCGGACATAATGCGCAACCCTTCACTATCGTCAACTTGGGGCAGGTCTGCGGCAGTCAAAGAAGACATTCTTTGCAAGCTGAAGGATGACCTGAGGCGCCTGAAACCCGGCGTCGTAGGTGTCAGCACGGTGACCGACCCGTACCAGCCGTTGGAAGGAAGCCTCCAGATCACCCGCCAGGCGATATCCGTCCTTTCCGAAATGTCGTTTCCCGTCTCGATACAGACAAAATCCGCGCTGGTGGCCAGGGACGCCGACATAATTCGCGGGGGAGACGTTGAGGTCGGCATCACTATCACCTCGAGCGGCGAATCCTTCAGAGCCAGGTTTGAGCCGGGCGCATCCCCAATCGCTGATCGTGCAAGGGCACTGAATGAGCTGAGTTCGATGGGCGTCAAAACATGGATCTTCTACGGCCCCATAATCCCCGGGTCGAACGACCTTCCCGCGGATATCGAATTTATTGTGAGGCTTGCAGGCGAGACCGGGAGCAGGGTCCTTTACGACGGTCTGAATGTCAAGCCGATGCTGCATAAACGCTTGCTTTCTGTATTTACAGAAGGCGAAATGGAGCGCATAACAAAATTCAACTTCAATGCTTTCTATGGTGCATTCGAGTCAGAGTGCAGGGCTGGCGGCGTCAAGTGTCGCCATGCCTTTGCGTAACTGTATTTTTGCACAACTGTTTTTCTGAAGTACAGAAATAACAATTCATATAAGTGATTTGGCGAAGTATCTCTGTGGGGTTATGGGCAATGAGGGTACATTATCGTAGGTCACGCAGTGGCGTCTCCCCGATCATCGCCACGATGATGCTATGCGTCATCGTATTGGCCGTGGTGGCCGTGATGTACCCTATAGTGTCTGCGACCATGAACAAGCCCACCTACGCTGCTTCGATATCGCAGGCCAACCTGCTTAAACAAGGGTCTTACGTGCTGATGACCGCGAACGTGAAGAACATAGGCAGCGGCGACCTCAACGCATACTGCGTCATCATGGATGAGGCGCTCAACGAATATCCGTGTCAGGGCGAATCCCGGTTCCTTATGCCAGGCGAGCATGCCGCTTTCGTCTTCGAGAGCAAGACTGACGGCTCATCATTCATGGTTGGCATGAGCTACAAGATCCGTGTCTATGACACACAACGCGGTTTGCTTAATGAGGTGACCATATTTTGCAACGGAAGATGACCTCAAAGAGGGGAATAATACCAATTATCGCCGTGCTGCTGATGGCAGCATTGTCCATTGCAGCCTCCGGAGTCTACTATGCCGAAATGACCAAGGTCGTGTCCAATCCTACCCCACAGGACGTTGTGGTTACTGATATCCTGCTCTCCAAGCACTATGGATATGCATACTTCAGCTTATGCATGGTCAGCAACGTGCAATCCGACCTCGCCTTCCAGATCTCCATCATTGGAGAGGACGGCGTCGTAGCATGGAAAATGTGCGATGTCCTGCTCCCTGCCATGGGCGAGATCGTTGCCACCGAATCCGGTTCCTGCGGCAGCGAATTCTTCGTTGGCAAGACCTACGTCATTAAGATCGAGGGGGACATCGACATGGCATACACCGTTGAGTGCACTGGGGTCGAGGTCTCATCAGGCAAGGTCTTTCTTTTGGCCATCAATGGTATAACCGGCAACTTTACTGAGGGAATGCCAAGTTCAATCGTGCCGGTGCATATACAAAGTGATACAAACCTCAATGCGATAGTAGATGACACGCTCTGGTTTGCCGGCTCCACGAAGTCCAAATCGGACAGTCTGATAGATTTGTCCAACAAACGCGGCGACGATGTTAATTCCACATCATACTCATGGCAGAGCGGCGTCCCTGTCAGTTTTAACCTAACATACGACTCTTCGCAGAATCTGCTTTACTACACCGTTGGCAACGAGACCATAACCACCACTCCGGATGCCTGCTCTACCGACCTGTTCATCAAGGGGATGGTCACTGGGAACGGTCCGATGTCGATCGCCGTAGATGATCTCATGTTCAACGGCGAGGCATTGGACGGAGAAATCAACACGACCAACTACGACGTTCTCTGGTTAAAGGGGGCCGACATGTCCGGCGACTTCACCTTGACCGGAAGCGTAACTCTGGCATGGGACGGTCCCAATGGAAACTGGGGCATGTTCTTGGACGTGATCGGGGGCACAGTGGTCGAGGGGGACGAGTACGTAGTTGATACGTCGATAAACCCCCTCCAGTCCATGCAGGGGATCCTCGACACCGCCGACCATCTCGGTTGCCCGGTTACCCTGATCACGACGATGGCACAGTGGGAATCGGTACTCGCGAACCCGCCCCTTGGAGCTATAATCGTGAATCCTTTTGGAGGCGCAGTTCCTGCTCCGGCATGGGCAGTTCAGGATGAGGCTTCAGCTGAGGCTTACATACGCCTGCTTAGCGAGATGGTCAGCACATACAGCTGGACCTGGCTGCACCTCGGCGGATATCCGTTCTCATCTGTAACCAATGGAACCGCCACCGTAGACATAGGCAACGACGGCGCAGAGTGGTTCTTCGACGTCAGCCGCATAAAGGCCCATGGCCGAGGGATCGAATCGCTTGATGAGAACCTGCTCACGGAGGACGACGGAGTGAGCCTGAATCATTTCCTTAGCGTTACAGGCAACGACGCGCTCCCCAGCAACCTCTGGTTCGACTATGGCATAATCCTTCCCGCTTCAGATCCCCTCGAAACAAAGTTCACATTCTACATCAACCCAAGCGGCGTAAGCCAGACCGGCGCGATGAGCTTCTATCTGGGCGCGGGCTACTATGTCCATTGGGGCGCACCGATCTATACCCAAGGCCACAGCGAGAGCTCTCGGCTGAGCGACTACGAGAGCGCATCGTATGCCCTCATGGTGGCTCTCTACACCATGATGAGATGATGTCGATGCGGCAGGGGCGGCGGGGAGTATCCGAGGTAGTGGCGACGCTTGCACTGGTCGCCATAACCCTCGCAGCGATGGCAATCTACGTGCAGGCCTTCAACACCTACTTTGCGGGAGAGACCGGTCTCCTGACCGGCATATTCCGCATGGGCGCCGAGCAGAACTATGAGCGGCTCTCGATTATCTACCTCTTCCAGAATGATACCCAGTTGGAGGATGCCCGCCTCTACATCTCGGTCTACAATTATGGCGCAAGGAGTGCGACTATCGTCAAGGTAGTCATAGACACCTCCACTTTAGAATATACCCCTTCGATGGTGCGCACAGGCGAAATGGCTGTGCTGAAGCTCAATCAGACTGTATCCCTCAATACCGTTCACGTCATCTCCATCATAACCGAGAGGAATAACGTCGTTTCAACGCAGTTCAGGCTGTGATACCATGACCTATCTCCGCTCCCTGTCCAAGAAGAGGCGCCAAAGGAGGGGCATAACAAACGTGCTTGGCGCCATCCTCTTCGTCTTTGCCATAGTTGCGCTGACCTCGATCATCGCAGTCGTCTCGATAGAGTATGGTGGGTATATTCGCAGTGCAGATTACCTTAGCACAGTCGAGCGGGAGCGGTCGCAGGAGGACATCCTCTTCACCCACGCATCGGATATCGATGGGCAACTCAAGCTTAACATAACCAACATCGGCAGCGAGACAATCACGCTGAACAACATCCTCGTCCACAACAAATCGGATGCCGGCTCGATCGACGTTACCCGCATGGCCGCCTTGCCCATCACTCTGAATCCCGGCATGGTTCAGGTCAATTACCGCATCCCTGGAATGATAGTGACTCCCACGACAAACTGCACGATCGCCTTCGTCTCGTCGCGCGGGAACGTCTTCATAATCGTAATTCAGGGGCTCGAGATTTACCCTCCTAACCCATACCATTGAGAGGATTGCTATATGGCGCTAAAGTTTAGGTTTGGCAAAAGCCCGACTGGCAACAAAACCACCGACAGGAAGGGCATTGACAAGAAATACCTGGGGAAGACGTTCTCATTGCACATCGCCGGCTCCAATGTGCCGCCACTCACGCCTGAGGCGTCTCTCCTGGAAGAGTACTCTGTGGGCGCAGCCAAAGTCAGCATATGCGAGCATGGCGGCGACGGCTACTACTGGATAACCGAGCCTCCAATGGGCGAATCAGACCTTGAACTGTACAACATACTGATGAACGCGATCTACTACACTATCCCGCCTAGCGAAGAGAAGGACCCGATGAAGATCATCGATGAGCGGCTGAACCATGCTGTAACCGAGCTGAAGCTCGCCCTCGCCCCGGAGCAGCTCAACAAGATAAGGTACTATGTCAAGCGCGATGTCTTGGGTTATGGCATATTCGACCCACTCATCAATGATGGGCGCATAGAGGACCTGTCGATGGCAGGCGTAGGGCGTCCCGTCTGGATCTTCCACAGGGATTATTCCCACTTCGACTGGCTGACGACCAACATAGCCTTCAACGACGAGAGGGCGCTGGAATCCGGCATCATGCTGCTGGCACACAAGTCGAAGCGGCACATATCGACCGCCTTCCCCATCTCAGAAGGGTCCCTTCCTGAGCGCCACCGGTGCGCCTTGACGTTCGCAAACGAAGTATCTCCGTTCGGATCTAGCCTGACCATAAGGAAGTTCAGGTCAGATCCGCTAACCCTCTGCCACTTGGTCAAGTTCGGCAGCATATCCCCGCTCATGGCCGCATACTGGTGGCTCATACTGGAGAACCGCGGCTCGGCATTCGTAATAGGCGAGATGGCAAGCGGCAAGACCACCCTCCTGAATGCGCTGGCATCGCTGCTGCCGCCCCACTGGAAGGTAGTCACTATCGAGGACACTCCCGAACTCAGGCTGCCCCACATGGGGTGGAAGCCGCTGGTTGCCCGCCACACTTACTCGATCGCGGAGTCGAAGACCGAGATCCGGCTGTACGATCTTGTCAAGCTCTCCCTCAGGGAGCGTGCTCAGTTCATAATCGTGGGCGAGATACGCGGCGAGGAGGCATACGTCTTCATACAGGCGCTGGCGACCGGCCACGGGGGCGGCTGCACATTCCACGGCGACTCCGTGGAGTCTATGGTCATGCGCCTCACGACTGCCCCGATCAACGCCTCGCCCTCCTTCCTCCCCCTCATCAGCAGCGTCATAATCAGCCGGATGCTGAAGCTACCCGGCAGGAAGCCAATGAGGCGAGTCGTGGAGGCCAACGAGATAACCGGAGTCATCGGTCCCCAGTCTGTCGCGAGCAACAGGATATTCGAGTGGAACGTTAACGACGACAAGCACTACCCTCTGGAGCCTGCAGAGGTCGTCAAGAGAAGCAGGAAGCTGGAGAAGCTGAGGACGATGCTCGGCCTTACACAGGACGAATTGACTGCGGAGCTCGGTCGCAGGAGGGACTTCGTGGATGCCATGGTAAGGAACGGTATATTGGAGTACGATGCAGTCTCGAACGAGATAAAGAAGTATTACTCCGGCAAGGTGCCTTAGATGGCCAAGCCCAAGCTTACCGTGCAGACGATCCTCGGCGCCATAGCCATCGTCATGTCATTCGGTACCTTGATCGCCGAGCTGTTGCTTGACACCGCAATCACGATCATTGTGGCAACAATCGTCGTTCTGATGATCGCCATCTCGCTCACCATGATCATTGTGCTGAGGGGGGGCCTCTACTTCTCCCTCTCTAAGCGATACTATCCCGTGCAGGCCGCAGGCGAGGGCAACGAAAAACGGCAAGAGGCGGCTGCCAAGAAGCAGGAGCGTAAGTACGCCTCTACGGTCTCCTCATTCATGGGCGATCACGCTCTCATCAAGTACATCTCGAACTTCATGGCGAACAGCATAAAGGACGAGATTCCGAAGGCCATGATATACCTGCACCCAACAGTCTATTCCAAGTTCTACAGCACCGTCTTCCTGATCGTTCTGGCAGCGGTCATGCCCGCCGGTTTGGTGCTCCTCGCCCTCCTCCGGAACCCGCTTGCGCTGATCCCTGTCTTCGCGCCGATGATCATTGTGCTCATCCCTCTGATGGAGGTGAAGGTGAAGATATCGAACAGGAAGAGCGATACCGCCAACGAGTTCCCCTTCTTCATGGTGTACGCCGCGGCGCTCCAGGCGGCGGGCCTCTCGCTCTACACCGCTCTTGACCGTCTCGCAGAGTGGCGGATCCTTCCGAAGATAAAGAGGGAGGCGCTCATCGTGAAGAGGGACTACCTCTTCTTCTCCCACAACCCGCTGCTCGCCATCGAGAATATCGCACGTGACCACCCTGACGAGAACATAAAGACGATCTTCTTGGGGTACACATCAGTCCTCAGGAGCGGCGGAGACATGGTCGTATACCTCAACTCGAAGGTCGCTGACGGCCTTGAATCCGTAATAGGGCGCTGGCGGCGGTACGCCGAGTCGGCAAGCACGCTCGGGGAGATCTCCATCTCCGTCTTTCTCATGTTTCCCTCGTTGCTCATTGCGATGTCGATCGCATTCTCAAGCAATATGAGCCTTGCGATGATGCAGATCTATGGGTACATGATCCTGCCTCTGATGGGGGCTGTTCTGGTCATGGGCGTCCACATATCGCAGCCGCGGTTCTATGACCTATATAACATGAACCGGGCGCTGCTCATCGCGTTAGGCGCCTCCGCCGCATTCGGCGCCGCGACATACTTCTTCATCCCGTCTATGACATACTGGCTAACCTCGACGCTCTTGGTCTTCTCGATAATTGTTGGGACGGAGTACATCCGGGAGCAGAGCGACATCGGGAGGGTCGAGAAGGCGCTGCCATTCTTTCTAAGGGACATCACTGAGATGATGAAGATAGGCTACGACATCAACCAGACCATCATAAACCTGCCAAAGCAGAGGCAATACAACAGGACTTTCGACAGGCTCCTCAACCGTGTTGCTGAGCACCTTGAGATGAACATGCCCCTCCGCCGGGTCTCGGAGACGATGATGGTCCGGAGCTGGCTCTGCAGGTACACTTTCTTCATACTGAGCGAGATCGTCGACACCGGCGGCGGCACGCCCCAGGTGCTGGAGAGCCTCACGCACTTCGTCAATGGGGTCGTCATTGAGAAGCAGAAGACCAAGAGCACGACCAGGGTCTACTCGTTCCTGGGATACGCGACCCCCGCCTTCCTCTCGGGCGTCATAATGTTCATGAGCAACATGCTGTTCCCGTCGCTGAGCAACCTTCCTGGAGGCCTGCTGCCGATCTCGATACTCCCCAACGCCGCAACGCTCTCCCTGATCGCATCTACCGGATCGTTCGTGGTCGTCCTCACCGCGTTCGTTGTCGGGCTGCTCATCGCCAAGATCGTCGACATGAGCGTATGTGCGACCCACCACGCCGCGATCTGCCTGGCCATATGCATCGTCTCCTTCACGTTCCTCTGACTTGACCCTCTGGCAAAGAGATAAATCCACGCAGTGAGGAAGCCCTCTACAACGTCTAGTGGCATGCTCTGATCACATCCTGGTGTTCGTTTTGCCGGAACCACCGCTTAGGACTCGCCCTGTAATGAGCTCGGTAACGTTCTTCTTCGTCACCGTTGCTGTCTTCTCGACCGGCTTCGGCATAATGACGCCTGCCGTTCCTATATATGCGGGCGCGATTGCATCAGCGAACGCCCTGGAGCTGGGCCTTCTGGGGGCATTCACCGCCGTGCCGTATATATTCATGCCCGCCGTCTTCGGCAAGATATCCGACCGCATAGGCCGGAAGCCGCCGCTTATCGGAGGGCTGCTGCTCTACGCCGCAGCATGCGTCATGTACGCCCAGTCTACCACATTCCTCCAGCTCTCGATCCTGAGGGTGCTGGAGGGCGTGTGCTTCTCTGCGGTATGGCCCTCCGCCGAGGCATTTGTGGGCGACAAGAGCGACGGCATCAGCCGCTCGGCATTGGTCGGCATGTACAGCGTATCGTGGAGTTTCGGATACATGGCAGGCCCCATCGTGCTGGGTGCGGTCATACCCTATACCGATATCCACAACGCCTTCTACGGCGTCGCGCTCTTCATGGCGGCCGGAGCCTCGATGGTGGCCGCCATCAAGATGCCTCAGGTGCCCAAGCAGCCATCAGAGGCCACCGCCCCGACAGGGGTCAGCGGGCTGCCGCTCATCATATATGTGATGATAATGTGGGGCTTCGCCACGCTCTCCTTCCTCTTCCTCTTCCCCTCCTACGCTGCGATAGCAGGGCTCAACGCCTCACTGATCAGCTACCTCGTCGGCATCACGTCTCTTGTCAGGACGCTGGTCTTCGTATTCTACAGGCGCATCCTCTCGATTCTGGGGAGGTCGACAATTGGGCTTGGGATGATCGCGCTCTCCGCATCCATGTTCTTCTCATGGGCAGCGCCCTCCGCCGCGGGCTTTGCGGCTTCTGTGGCACTCCTCGGGCTTGCCCTCGGGCTCCTATATGCGCACTCCCTCGCATTCGTGCTCAACAAGCCTGCCAAGGGGTTCTATGCCGGCCTCTTCGAGTCCGCTATCGGCATAGGCGAGCTCATAGGGCCGATGCTTATGGGGTACATAGGCTTCATATCCGCACCGTCGTCGCCCTACCTCTTGCTGGCCATTCTGGCTGCGATATCCGCCGTGCTTACCCTGAGGGCTATGCGCGGCTTCTATCGTATAAGCTCTTGAGGTCCCTCACTCTAAGCCCATCGTATCCTGGGCGTTTCCTGGAGACCTCGCGGCCTGAACTGAAGAGGACCGCCGTCGGGACAGTGCTTACCCCGAACCCGTCCCACGCCGGGTCGTCATCGGAAGATATGTCAACCTCAACCGCAACGAAATCCGCTTGAGACCTTTCGAGTTCGCTCATAAGCGCCCTGCAGAATCCGCACCATTTTGTGCTGAAGACTGCGACGAACTCTCCTCCCGAATCAATTCTATCCCTGAGCTTCTCGCTGGATATGCACTCTATTTTCATAGATTGCCCCCCTTTTTTAGTAGATGTCAAGGCTCACCGCACATGAGAGGCATGGATCATACGCGCGCGTCATGTCCTCAAGAATGTACCTCATCTTCTCGACCCCCAGCGGCCTGAACTTCTTGACGAACTCCGCTGCGTCCAGCTCTATGCTCTTCGAGTTGACCGCCGTCGGGGTGTAGACCTTGTAGCTCTTTATCTTGCCATTCTCCACCTCGCACGCATGGCAGAGTGCACCGCGTGGCGCTTCGGCCACGAAGAATCCCCTCCCTGTGCCCTGACAGTCAGGGATCTCGCCCTGAGTGGCGCTGCAGTTAACGCCCGATGCAGCCCCCTCTTTGCTCGGCTCGACCATTATGTCCCCCAGCCTCTGCCCTGCCGCTATCAGCTCCTCCATATAGTGGACGACCTCGACCGCCTGTGCCTTTATTATCAGGAACGGGTTCATGCGCCACTCGACCCGCTCGGCGAACGCCTTCGCCTCGGGCTTCAGGTGCCTCCTGTTGAGGATGACACGTGACAGCGCACCGACCGTCAGCTCCGAGTTTCTGAAGTATGCGTGTTTGGAAGTTGAGTAGTACTTCGTCACCTCGGTGATGCTGTCGTAATACTCGTCGCTGGTGAGCAGCGAGCCATCGTTCAAAACCAT
This sequence comes from Candidatus Methanomethylicus mesodigestus, assembly GCA_001717005.1. GTDB lineage: Archaea > Thermoproteota > Methanomethylicia > Methanomethylicales > Methanomethylicaceae > Methanomethylicus > Methanomethylicus mesodigestus. The sequence continues at coordinate 65,375 of MAGS01000039.1, forward strand.
CGACGCGTCCTCGGCATACGTAGGGTAATGCCCCGGATTCCTGAGCGATCCTAAGGGCCGGTACCTCTCCAGCTCAGGCAGATCCAGCTCAATAGCATAATCCGCAAACTTCCTCGCATCATTCATCAGCCCCTCGAGTTCATGCACCGAGCTTACGAGCTGCCTGCCATTCATGACTGCCCCGAAGCCGCCCACGACGACATTCGGGACGTGGACCGACCTGCCGCCCCATACCTCGATGAGCTCCGTCGACTTCGTGAGGAGCCTCGTTCCAGCCTCGTAAAGGTCCTTGTCGCGGAGCCTGAGGACGCTGATGACGCCCTTTATCGAGGGCAGGGTGAGGTATAGCAGGTGCATTACGTGGCTCCTCAGGTTGTTTGCAAGGTAAAGCACGTTGCGGAGCTCCCTGACCTCCTTGGAGACCTTGATGCCGAGCGCCCTCTCGATGGCCTCTGCCGCGTTTATCGAGTGCGCGGTGTAGCAGAGGCCGCATATCCTGGATGCTACCATCGGAGCCATCTCGATGGGCTTTCCCACAAGGTACTTTGTGAGGAACCTCGGCCCCTCCAAATTCTGGAACTCCGCCACTGTGTCGCCCCCTGCCATCCTGACCTGGAGGCGCGCATGCCCCTCGATAAACCTCAGCTCGTTTGTATCTACTATGACGTCTCCCTTGCTGCTACCGCCCATCCTTCAACAACTCCTTTGCCTTCTTCCCCGTGAACATCCTCAGCATCATCAGCGCCTTCTCCTTCCCTATCCCCTTCTTCTCGAGGGTTAGCAGGTATGCCTTCAGGTCGGCCTCCATGGCCGGGCCCCGACAGCTGTAGCACGCCGAGCCGACCGTGGGGCATGCCGCGCCGCAGCCTCCCATAGCGAGCGGGCCAAGGCAGACCTTCTTCGCATCGAGGAGGCACGGATTTCCCTTGCTCTTGCACTCATAGCAGACCGAAAAATCGGGCTGTATGGGCTCTATGCTGTTGATGAGCCTCAGAAGCGCCTCCGTGAACTCCTCTGCGCTGACCGGACAGCCGCTCAGCTCAAAGTCTACTGCCACCAACGATGAGAGCGGCTCGGCAGGGGATATCTCCAGGTCCCTTAGGTGCTTCGCCTCGAAATCGACATCCCTAGACGCGGCGTATGCGATATTTCCGCTCGAGGCGCAGGTCCCAAGCGCCACGACGAAGCTGGAGTTCTTCCTTATTTCGGTCAGGGTCCTCCGGTCGCGATCCGTGACGACCGCCCCCTCCACAAACGCTATGTCCGCCTTAGGTATTCTGGTGCCGCCAACCGGCTCCCTCACCAGCTTAAAGTAGTCTATGTCGAACATCTTCCAGAGCACCTCTACGTTGGGCCCGAGGTTGGTTATCAGCGTAGTCAGGCAGCCCTCGCAGGAGGTGAGTGCGTAGAATGCGAGCCTCATACGATCATTCCCCTATGGCCCCTATGCTGATGTCCGCGACCCTGAAGACCGGGCCGTCAATGCAGACGTGTTTTCCGCCCGGGATTATGCACCTGGCGCACTTCCCTATCCCGCACTTCATGTGCCTCTCGAGAGAGACGTATATGTCGCCGCTGGATATGCCGTGCTTCACGAGCGCGTCCGCTATGCTCGACATGACCGCGGGCGAGCCGCAGACCGCCGCGACCGTTCCCTTGCCCAGCCTCAGCGAGCCCAGGTGGTCGGTGACCCTGCCCCTCAGCCCGCGCCACTCCGGAGGCGCCTTGCTCAGGGTGATGACCACATTGATCGACTTCTCCCACTCCTTCAGTTCATCGCGATATACTATGTCCTCTAGGAACCTGGCCCCATAGAGCAGCGTCACATCGTTGAACTTCTTGCGGTTCTCGATCGCATATATTATCAGCGACTTGAGGGCGGCAATGCCTATGCCCGTGGCTACGATAAGGAGGTCCTTGCCCACAAACGCGTCTAATGGGAATGGTTTGCCCAATGGCCCCCTGATTCCAACCGCATCCCCCGGACGGAGGTAGTGGACGGACGTCGTGAGGATGCCCCTCCTTATTATCGTGAGATCGATGTGCTTCTGGTCCAATTGGGACGATGCGATGCAGAACGGCGCCTCCCCAACACCCGGGAGCAGAAGCTGGACGAACTGCCCCGGCACAAAGCTGAGCCTCCAGTTGTAGAGCTTCAGCCGGAGCGTCTTGGTCTCGAGGCTCTCGTTCTTGACAGTGATTATCGTCACTGGCTTCGGGATATACGGGTTCACATCCCCTGCCACCGCCTTTGCCATCATGCGACCCTCCTACCGACGAACTCTCGGAAGTCAACGCCTGCCGGGCAGTAAGCGACGCAGTTGCCGCATCCGGTGCACCCGACCAGCTTGAATGCATTGATTGAGAACGGGAACTTGTGCTTAACCCGCCACTTAAACCTCTCCTCCTTTGCATGCAGGAACGCGGTCCCCCCGGCGATGGCGCTGTAGCATTTTCGTTGACACGACATCCTCGTCCGCATCCTGCTTACATTGGACGGATCGACGAGGCTGAACTTGTCCTCGATGTCCATGCAGTAGCAGGTGGGGCAGGTTACGGTGCATGCCGCGCAGAGCGTGCAAGCCTCCAATGACTTCGGAGCCCCTTTGGCGTCTATTTCCTGTTCATCCCTTGCCACGAGCTCAAAGTCGTTGACCATCTTCGGAACCGGCTTCGGATACGCCCCTTGGGCATCCTGCTTCTTTAGCCGTGAGAGCAGCTCTTTACCCGCCTCCGATGCCGCGTTGACGAGGTAGCCGCTGCTGCTCTTCCTCATCTGGATGTCCGCATAGCCCGCCGGTATCTTGTAAGTGCCGAGCGTCCTACACATGCAGTATTCGTCTCCTTCATCGCAGTCCAGTTCAGCAATGAACATGCCCTCCCGCCGGTTCTTGTAATACGGGTCCGCTGGATCACTCATCATAACCTTGTCCAGATATCTTACCGAACTTACCATGCACTGGTGAATGCCGAAGAACGCCAGCCTCTCTCTGATCGGGAGGTATTCTGGAAGAATGGTAACGGGGCAAGGCCCCTCTGCAGTTGGGAACCTGATCTTGAGGCCGTACGACGTTATCGTAGCTGTGCTCCTGTACCGGAAGAGCGACTCATCGTCAGGCAAAAGGAACTTCTTCGGAGAATTGATGATTCTGATATATTCCACCTCAGGCTGGTCGTCGGGACCGAGGGGAGCGAGCTTTACGACCCCGCCGGCCCTGATCGGCGCTATGACCCTGTAGCCCATTGCCGAAAGCAGAGATGGAATCTGAAGCAGCTCCTGCTTGGATATCTTTATCATCGTCTCACCGGCTAGACAACAAAACAACGCCTTCCGCATATATTACTTCTCGCACAGGTTGGCGGTCCCTTCAATGCCGCTGATCAGCTACCATTGCCATTTGGCTGCACTCTGCATCCAACTGCCATCTAAGGCAGGGGCGGGGGACGGTTGCCCCCTGTGCGCCTGCCTGCAATCAGGTGAGCTCCCCGATCTCCACGATCGTCCCTCTGGCATTGATCTTCTCGGCAATCACCGCGCCCGGTCTGGTTATCCTAAGTGGAGTTCCCCTGTCCTGCATGGAGCCGCACTCGAGCAGGAGGCTATCCCGCAGGTTGTTCAGGCTCCATTTGGCGGTTGATTCCGGCATGCCGAGCCCTTTTACTATCTCCCTCACGTGCCAAGAGTACGTCTTGCCCACCGCCGAGCCGCTCCTCTGACATGAATATACGTACAGGAGAACGCGCTTCTGCATGTCTGTCATGCTCTTCTCGGCCAACTTCACAAGGGCATCTTCAATGGTCGCAGAGGGTCTGGTATTTACAAGGCATTGAGCCTTAACAGAAAAGTCGAGCACCTTTGTTCATTTTATACCCTCCAGGTACAACAGAATCACTTCTTCTGTTCGATATTTAAATGTATTGCAGGCTCTTGCACCCTGCCGCAGATCCCTCTCCCGTCATCCGCGTCCACCCCTTTCATCAAGGCGTCTTTCGCCGCCGGCCTTCGAAAGCGGCAGGCGCTGACCCGGCGGTCGGCCGCTAGGGATATATCCGCGGCCGGTACTCGGGGCTCCTTTTGCATGCTCGCACTGCAGCGATTATGCTGCTCTCTATAGCCGCATTCTCCGTCGCAGCCTTTGCACTGACCTGCCTCCCCGCGATGCTCTCCGCTTCTGCCGAAGAGGGCACTTCCGTTCCACAGGACCTTCTGGATCTGACGATTGTCCGCGCGCCGGCATCCGGATCCGCGTGCTGGAACTCCACCCTGGACGCTGGCTCCCCCCTTAAGCCGCTCCCATCGCCTGTATGCGCCGCGACATTCAGTGCTACAGTCAGCAAAGTCCTGGACAGCGTACCCGAGGGCGCGCCCAAGGATACTCTGGCCCTCGGCATCAGGGTGGACGACCCTGAGGGCAGGAGCTGCTGGCTGATCTGTTCTGTCTCCCCCTCGCAGCACCCCGCGCATAGGCCCTCCGCGCTTCTGGGCGACTACTTCCTCTGCGGCACGAATAAGAGCATGAATGATCTGCCGGGGGACCCTGCCAAAGCCAGCGTCGTGATCTGGTTTCCTGACTTCTTCCCCGCGCTGGCGCTAGCCGCCCGGGCCGGCCGCATAAGCGCGGACCTCCCCTCTCTCTGGATAGGGTGCATCTACCCTTTCTCTGAAACTTCGGTCTGCAGCGAGGACGCCGCCGTCATATGCGCAAACCTCAAGTCATCTGCTAGGTTCGAGCTCTCCTCTATCTCAGTCGATGGTGAAGAACTGGCATTCGTGGGCAACTGCGCATGCGTGCCCCCCTCCAACGGACCCCACGATGTTTCCGTCTCAGGGGTTTCATACGCTGCCCTCTTTCCTGCCCGCATCACGCAGACCTTCTACGGCTTGCGCCTATGACCCCATCATCAGCCAAAGCCTTTTTTATGCCTGCTTTGCCTCGGGGAAAGCCTGATGCCTCATTTAGGTGATGCCCTCGGTCTGACGCTGGGTCAGCGCGTTTCGCTCACGCTTGCGCTATGCGCTCTGGTATTCTTCTTCAGCACGCAGGCATGCACGCTTGGTTACTCCGAGACGGTCAACATGCCTGCTGGTGCGCTCTCATTCGGCGCCTCGTTCTCGCCGGCAGGGACATCGTTCGATCAGGTCTTGGGCTTCCACAACGGCGACCCGATCATAGCTAGGTACTCTGTGGCACTCCAAGACGGCATAGAGGTCTACGCTTCCGCCTCAACACCCACCTCTCTCGGAGGGCGGCCAAACGTGAACTCCTCTGGCTCGTTCACTGCCACCGTTGCTGGCGCATTGCCCTTCTCTTATATAGAATGGGCCCTTCTGGGTGCGTCGCAGTCCATCGTCAGCGCCCATGCCCCTGATGTGACAATGGGGAGCATCGCATACGCATTCACCACGTCCGGAAGGCAGGATGCTGGGGGCACATCATGTACGTTCCTTGGTCCCTGCGTCTGGGCTGCCGCCGATTTCTGGTACCCGAATTCGGAGATATTCACTGACTGCTCGCTGATCAAGGTCAGGCTGACCTTTGCCTACATGCAGGTCAAGCTGTATAGAACGGAGATTTCCGTGAGCTATGCCCCCGCCTCAGGTGTGGCTCCCCTGCAGGTCGCCTTCTCGGCATCTGTGAAGGACGGCGTTGCGCCCTATACCTTCTCGTGGGATTTCGCCGGTCTTGGCGCCTCGAGCCAGCAGAACCCCTCCTTCACCTTCGAGTCTCCTGGCACATACACCGTCCTGTGCACTGCCACTGACTCGCTGGGCGTCTCAGACACGAAATCCACCACGGTCTGCGTCTCGTCGCTCTGGCTCGAGATCTCTTCCCAGGGAAGCGGTAACACCTCTCCCCCCTCGGGCACCTATGGCGTGAAACAGGGGGAGCAGGCGATCATAAGCGCGACCCCCTCCTCAGGCTACGTGCATGACGGCTGGATTCTCGACGGGTCTTGGGGAGGTGCGGCGAACCCGATCACTGTGGTGATGAACTCGAACCACATCCTTAAGGCCATCTTCGTAGAGGCAGTCAGCGTCTCCGCATGGGCATCGCCACAATCCGGAGCTGCACCTTTGACCGTTGCATTCCTTAGCCGTGCAAGCGGGGGAACGCCCCCATACTCATATTCTTGGTCATTCGGTGACGGCGGAACCTCCGGTCAGCAGAACTGCAGCCATACCTATTCGCAGCCCGGCTCCTACGCCGCCGTGTTGCGTGTAACGGACTCTGCCGGACGGGCCGGGCAGGCGCAGCTTGGAATCGAAGCTGCCCGCGGTGAACAGCCCCCCTCGATCTGGTTGACCAAGTCAAACGACATATCCGTGGCGCAGGGTGGCTCAGAATCCTCGACAATTGGGGTCTACTCCAGCTCCCCAGTGACTGCCACTATCGCGCTTCAGTGGGTGGGCACCGTGCCAGCCTCATCCAGCCTCTCCCTTTCGAGGCAATCCGGCGCGACAAACTACTCCTCCGCCTTGGTGTTCTCTGCAGGCGCAGGAACTCCTGCGGGGGTCTTTACGCTCAGGGTCACCGCGAGCGCCGGAGGCGTCTCGGGGCACATCGATGTAACCATCACCGTATCGCAGGCATACTGCACTCTCACCATATCCGCTGAGCCCGGAGGGACGACGCGCCCGTCGCCCGGGGCCCGCCTCTGCTCGATCGGCTCCGTGCAGCAGGCGGTTGCCGTACCTTCCCAAGAGTATGCCTTCGATCATTGGGCATTGGACGGCTATTACTACTCTTCCGCGCCGCAAATCTCCATATTTATGGATAAGAACCATTACCTTAGGGCATACTTCTCCGCAACGCCCCCTGCTTTGGAGGAGACCTTAGTCTTCGAGGCAATGGTCTGGAACGGCACCGGCTGGGATCGTGGGGACTTCTCGGAATGGGGGACCGTCGTTATAACCGGCGGGGCGCCTTCCCAATCCTTCTCAGATTCGCCGCACAACATTCTGCTGGCATCGGCGACAGTTGTCGCCTTCCAGTTCTTGCCTGTCTGCAACGATGGATCGCTGCTCAACGAAAGCGGGGGCCCGCCCGTGTCGCTGCTCTTCGCACTCGACGTGATCAACTCGAGCGGGACTATCCCTGTGGCGCCTTCCTCTGCCTCATACCCGCAGTCCTGCAGCGTCTATGCCGGCGCAGAGCCCGTGACCGTAATGCTCTATCTTAAGAGCTTCGACTTTGCTGTCAGCGTCTCCTCCCCGACACCCGACTGGGGGGCGGTAGACGTCTCGTCAGACTCCCCCTGTTGGCCGATATACTATGCCGCATATAGCGCCTACACGAATGGCTACGGTGCGTATACGGTCGACACAGGCTATCACATATCCGTGAAGGCAGAGCCGTTCAGCGGATACTACTTCGACAGGATCGTCGTTGGCGGCCGGACATTCTACTCGCCTGAGGTTACATTGGGTCCGGTCGTATCCAACGGGTCTGTAGAGGTGTACTTCTCTGCCACGCCGCCGACGTTCGACCTCCAGATATCATCAACCGCCGGCGGCTCGACGCTGCCATCGCCGGGGCTGTACCGCCTGCCACGCCATTCGATCCAGGATGTTGCGGTCTATCAGATCGTTGACGGCTACTCCTTCGCGGGATGGTTTTTGGACGGGGAATACGCCGGCGGAGGCTCCTCGATATCTGTAATGATGGACACTGACCACTCCCTCCTCGCCAAGTTCGAGGATGACTATTGGAACCCCGACCGGATCAACGTAAGGCCATGCGACCTAGAGACCGGCGTCATGTACCGAAGACTCATTGGTGGAGAATGCATCGGAGTAAACGTCTCCGGGCGAATAAGCGGCATAACCGCACCAACACCCGTCTCTATAACGGTCTGGTTCAGCGCCGGCAGCGCATCTTACTTGGGCTCTACGATAGGCATCATCGCCGACGGATCATGCCTCGCCAAGTCCGAGGCGATAACCGACGGGTCCGGATCCTTCTCGACTGTGATAGGCAACCTCACAGGTTGCTGGGTCACAAGCAATCTCGACCCGGGCTCCATCCACCTCGTATTCGCAGAGGTGACCGCCGGCGGAGCGACCTACTCTGCAAACGGCTCATGGACTGCCGAATACATCGCCGCGCATTCCGCCTTCAGCTACAACCTGTCCGGCGCACTGGCCGCCGTCCACCTGACCTACTCCGACGGAAGTCCGCTTGAGGGGCGCGTGGGGTCATATGTCATATCCATCAACGAGATCGGCGCAGGCTTCTCCTCTCCGAACGACCGATCAGGCGACTGCCTCCTATGGATCCCCTACGCTGCCATGGAACGCGTCGACTACATCGCCAGCAACTGGTCCCTTTCCATCTTCTCCAATCTCAGCGGCTCCCCCTCCGCAATACCGTCGTTCCTCCCGTCTCAGATCCGTTTCACGACGCTCTCAGGTCAATTCCTCACGCATAACGATACGCATCTCGCGATACAGGCGTTCGATTGGGGATCTGACGGCCTCGAACCGGTCGAGGGGGCATCTGCAATCCTCTGGTGGGGCGATGAGCGCATCTGGGGCAGCTCAGCGGCGGAGATCATCGATATCCGCCTCTCCGCCCCTTCAGAATGCGTGCTTCTTCAGGGATACGCTGGCAGCGTCCTGATCTCGCCCGACCAGCTGAGGTGGCATATCGACGCCTCGCTGAGCATAGATCTAGAGGGTGATTTCCTGAGGGGCGCGATACTCGTCACGCACCCGAGCATCTCCGCGGCAATCGCCGGCAGGCCCTCCGGATGCAGGCTGTATCTTATGCTGCTGCCCCCCGACTCGAGCAATGTTCTGTACTGTCCGACGAGGTCTGGCGTCTTCCTCCTCGCGTCGTCGGTGGCTCCGCCTCAGGGCTGGTGATGGGGGTATCATAACGCACCATGGTTTGGTTCGCATGATGGTGGCGCTTGCCGTCATTTTTGCGGTCTGCTACTCCGTTGTCATGGCTGGCTACTACATACAGGGGGCATGGAGCATGGGGGAGGCGTCCATCATCGATAAGGGGCTGGAGCTGGGCGATGCGCTCTTCGAGAATGGCACCATTGTGATAAGGGGCGTCTCTACCGGCCCGCACCAGATGGCCACCTTCCACCTCGGAACTGGAAACGTCTCAATCAGCCTCTCTGGGGACTCGGTGTTCTGGTCCTTCCCAGTGAATGCGCTGATCGTCCGAAACCTCTCGCTGAACCGCGATGTGGATGCCGGCATCGTTTCTGTCGCCCCCGCGCCCCCAATCGCGATGTTCGAGGCCAACGGCTCCTTCGTGATGCGGCCGCAGGCATGCCTCTCCTACGAGGTGGATGAGGGCGGCATCGGCGGAAGGATTCTGCACAAGCTCTCCATCTCTTCGTGCTACCTTTCCGACTTCTGCGCATCCGGTCGCTTCGACATTCTCAAGGAGACCTCGGATATAATCAGGAACCAGTACAGGCGGGAGTGCCTCTATGACTGCGTGGTGGTTGTCTACATAGACGCCGTCGAGGCGGCGTCATTCCACGTCTGCTCCGGCGAGCAGATATTGGTCCAATCCACACACTACAACATCCGGCTGGAGCCGCTGCCGCGCCAATGAGGTGATGATCATGGATCGGGCACTCGTAGAGATCATGCTTACCGCGTCCATCATGTGCATCATGGCATTTGCCGTCGCCTCTGCATCCGCCCAGTACGGCTGCTTGGCTGCAGCCATGACCGGCGCGTCCTCTAACGAGATGCACTACTCGGTCGTGCGTGCGATAATTGACGCCGCCTCGGAGGCTAAGGCAGGCGGCTCGTCGGTGTCCGTCGTTCTGCTGCTGCCTTCGAAAATCGCAATCAATGCAGAGGCGGGCAACATAACCACGGCATTCCTCGGAGAGGCCCACTCTTACGCCTCCTTCCTGTGCGTCTCAGGCGCAGGCTTCTCGAATGCCTTTAATGTGACCGGCATGCCCGATGGCACCGTCACGATCTCCCCTCTGCAGTGACCGCCGCAGGAGGCAATCATCTGCCAAAGAGGTAGCTGTAGCCAAGCACTATGGCGCTTCTTATGATCATCGAGGCGCCTATGCTCGCCAGGAAGTAGCCCATTACCATAAGCACGTTCGCACTGCCGGCCACCATCATGCTGGCGATTCCTGCAGCACATGCCCAGAAGACCGCGTCGCCTAACGACTCGGCCCCCATCTTTATCGGTTGCCTGGCTGAGAGCCTTATGGCCAGTATCGCTACGCTTACGGCGAACATGCCGATGCAGATCTGGAGCAGCGCGTTGTATATGATGGGAAAACTTGACTGCGGCGCCGGGAAGAATATGCCCGGATAGAGCTCTTCCAGCCTGAGATCGAGGATCATCTCCCGTATCTCGTCCACGAGGTTGGGCTTAGCCGCGAATGTTGAGCCCAAGATGATCAGGAATGCGCCGAAACCTGCCAGCCCCAAGATGTCCGTCTTGTTTCTGCCCTTCTGCTCGCCGTCCGTACCCGTCACTTCATCCCCCTCCTCAGGCCGACAAGAGCCCCTGCCAAGATTGCCGCTCCTATACCAATCATGATTATCGCCCCTATGCTTTGCCATACGTTGACACCCGAGGCGATCGCAAGGCCAAGCAGTAAAAGGAAGATGCCGAACGCCAGCCCCCACACGTTGCCGCTTCGTTCCCACCCGTTGCTGATGTGCTGCTTCTCATCGCCAAGGAGCCGCGCCCCGCAGGACTTGCAGTAGGCGTCCCCTTCGCTGTTGAGTGCCCCGCATGTTCGACAATACACTATCTCTTGCCCCCTCCACTTTTTCCCCGTTACCAATCTATTAATTTTTCTCCACGGCAGAACCATTTCTTCGGCCCAGCGCCTCTGCCTATGCTGATTGGAGGCCTTGATCCCTGCCTCCCGAATGGGATCATGGCCGTCATTATTCGCTCGGTGCTGAATGCCTCTGCTGCAGGACAGAGCGTAGCGAAATGAAAGCCGCCATGCGTGCAAGGCCGATGAGGATGGCTCCGTAGTTACCCGTGAAGAGCGCCTGATAACTTCTTTACTGCGATATAGAACACAGCCGTCGCCAGGAACGTCGGCAGCATAACGCCCACGGGCTCGAGCACCCCCTTGGTCAGGAAGTAGAAGAGCATGCCGAACAACCACGACACTATCGCCGGAATGCTGAATCCTCTCATCAGGCCGCGGGTTCTCGGCTCATAGATCTCCCCCATCACTAGCCGGCGCCTGCGGATTACAAAGTAGTCTGCGATGACTATAGCGAAGGACGGCGCAAAGACCGCACCAATTATGTAGAGGAACTCTACAAATGCTGACAGCCATGGCATGAGCGCCAGCGCCGTCCCGAGTATCCCTGTGATGACGCTGCCCTGCCACTCCTTCAGCTTGGGGAAGACGTTGATCGCGGAAATATTCGCAGAATATATGTCGAGGAAAGTAGTTGTAAGCGTCCCTGCCCAGATCACAAAGAGCGCAACCACGCCGAAGAGCGGTCCCCCGATCTGCGTGACATAGACGGTTGGATCGAGCGTCCCAATAATCAGCGCGCAGGCGAGTCCTGTGGCAAAGAACCATGCGTTTGCCGTTCCTTGTCCAAAGAGCGAACCGAGGAACGCCCCTTTCGTCGATTTGGCAAATCTGCTGTAATCAGACGCGAGCGGTGCCCACGACAGCGGGATGATTAGTGCGAGATCAAACCCGACCCCTAATGGCATTCCTTGGTAAGGTGCCGCAGCGAGCGCCTCAAGCCCGGACGACGCTATCAGCAAGGCATTGATAGCTATCGTTGTTACGATGAGCGCAACCACGATCGCCCTTGAGAACCACCTCCAGCCATCTGCACCAAGGAGCGCCATCGCCGTGCAGGCCGCACCGCAAACGAATATCCAGACATAGAACCCCTGAAACCCGAAGAGGATCTGCCCTATCATGTCCGCCGCCGAGGCGTTGATGTTGATCATCCACGCCGTCCAGCCCACTAATGTAAGATAATTGATGGCACTGAGGATGTACGACCCCCTGATGCCATAAGCCAGCCTGCTCGATACCATTGATGGGATGCCGTGGTCGCTTCCAATAACTCCAGCGGCAGCCAATATGGCACTCCCTGCGAATGAGCCGAGCAATATCATTGCAATGCCGCTCGACCATCCGATGCCCCCCATGGCGCCCCCGCTGTACCAGACGTCTACTGCTATGGCCGACCCTGCCCACAGCAGGAAGAGGTCAGTACCCGAGAGCACCCTGCCCCTCTTTGCTGTGGGGCGTATGGCCGAGTAACGTTCTCGCAGGCATATCACCATGCATGAATTATTTTCAAGGCGATATAAAATTATGTATAACTGCATTATCATGGCGATGCGGTCGCCGGCTCATCTTGGGCATACGCTTGGTCTGTAACTGCTGGACCCGAACGAAAAGCTCAATGGAAAAAATCCGTTTTATGTGCCGCTTTTTGTCCAACGCACCGGCAGGTATCGCGCCTCACAAAATCAGCATGCCGTGGCTCAATAAAAAAAGGGGATATGTGCCCCGTTTCGCCTAAAATCCGAACTTGATCTTGACCGGCCCCTTAGAGAAATACCCGAACGGCATCTTCACGCGCTCGCCGTAGACCTGCTTCAGCAGCTTGGTGTAGTTGTCGTTATCGTCGGTGCGATACGTGTATGTGCCAGAAGGTGTCTGTATGTGAAGTTCAAAGTCTTTCGGGGTGACGTTGGTGCCCCTGTATTCCTTCTTGATGTCCACCTTGATCTCTGATATGGCGTTATTCTCCAAGGCGAAATTACCCGGGGTCTCCGCGACTATGCTGTCGGGAGGCATCTCAAGGTACTTGCCACTATACGTGAATGCAGTCTTCAGCTGCGCCCCCCATGCCGCAAAAAATCCCTTGCCTTCGCTCTTGGCATTCTCCCGCGCATCGTTCGCTGCCTTCGTGAGCATCTCCGAAGTCAGCTGTGCAACAATCATCCGCCGTGTCGTTACGACCAGCGCAAAGGAGTCATACCTTCCCATCGACTTCATCCTCTTCGCGTGGGGTATCACTCCCACTGTCTGCTCCCCATCGCCCGACATGGGCTGGGCCCCGGCCGGCGGTGGTGGTTCCGTCTGGGCCTGCGGTGCAGCGGCACCCCCCTCGACCGGAGCCACATAATCCGGCGGCGGAGGCGGCAGCGGCAGCTCCCCAGATGCTTGTGGCGCTGCTGCGGGCTTCATCTGCGCGCCGCAAGAGATGCAGAAGTTTGCGTCAGGTTCGATCTGCTTGCCGCAGTTTGGACAGTATGGCATAAACAATCACCGATTACTTGCTATCCGAGCCGAATTTATTATATTTAACCTTTCCTTTCCAGCACCCTCTCAAGCTCATCCGATCAGAGGGCGATCTCCATGCCTGCGCTTCCTGGCTGCACGCATTTACCTAGCCCTTCCCTCAGCGCGAACATCGCCTCAATTCCAGTGCAGTGGCATGGCATCAGGATCGCGGGCCGCCGTTCCCTGAGCGCCTCTATGGTCCTCTTCATCTTGCCTGCAGAGTAGTCCACCATGTGGAATCCGCCGATGACTGCATACACATCCTGCACTCCCGTAGCCCTCCTTGCGTGGTCTATTATGTTGATTATGCCTGAATGCGCGCAACCCGTGATTATGACTAGGCCCTTCCCCTCGAGATTCATGAATACCGACTGGTCGTCCAGGAACGGATCCTTCTCGATGCCGTCCCCCCTGTCTATGAAGAACTCTGTCTCGGGGACCTCAAACGCATTAGAGCGCGCAACCTCGCCGCTCAACATCGCCCACTCCTTGAGCAGGGTCTGTCCTCTAGACTCGGCAACCTCTGCTACTTCTAGGAGTTTCTCTTTGGGGTACGGCATGCTGATGTCGACAACCTTCTCCTTGGACTTCTTGTATCTCCTGCAGAACGCATCTGGGTGGGCATGAACCGTGCACCTGTAGCGCCCGCAACTCGCGAGACCCAACAAGCCACCGCTGTGGTCGAAATGGCCATGGCTCAATGCCACTGTGAGGCGGCTCGACCCATTCGCATCCTCTTTCCGATTAACCGTTCCATTGTCCATGTTGCCCTTCTTCATTGCCATGTTGTTAAGTATGACCGTTGCGGACTGCCCTGTGTCCAAAAGCGTCATGTCCTCCCCGTGCGCGATCATTGCCGCGAATCCATGCTCCCCGAGTACCCCCCTAGAGCCGACGCGCACCATGTTGTCGCACATTATCTTCAGCTTGATCCCCTTTACCTGTTTCAGCAAACCTGTCCCTCCACAGTTCAATGGGAGCCGGTGCTCCCCCTCTATCCTCCTCCCTCTCTTGTCATATACTTTTGCCAAGGTCGCAAAATTCGACCTCAACTACTGCTGATCATCGAAACCTTCCCTCGGCTTTACTTCGGTGAACAAAAAAGTAATATCGCTACGTGTGTCTATCCTCTCTCATGGGCAATATGGATGTCTTCGTTGCGGTCAAGTCAAGGCGCTCCGTGAGATCCTACTTGCCGGACCCTGTGCCCAAGGAGAAGCTCGACAGGATCTTGGAGTCCGCCCGCCTCTCCCCTTCAGCCATGAACCGGCAGCCGTGGCATTTCGTGGTGGTCACTGACAGTGCGAAACGGAAGGCCCTCTCAGGCGGCCATTTTGCGCACTTCCTCGAAGAGGCGCCGGTAGTCATAGTCGGATGCGGTGACAAGGACGCCTCTCCCAAGTGGTACGCCGTGGACACTGCGATAGCGATGCAGACGATGGTCTTGGTGGCAACAGATGAAGGCCTGGGAACCTGCTGGATCGGGAGCTTCAATGAGGGCGACGTGAAGGCACTGCTGGGCATACCCCCATCCTACGCCGTTGTTGCCCTCCTTGCCATAGGCTATCCGCATGACAAACCCTCTCTGACCGGGACCGTCAGATCGATGCTCCTCAGGCGGAGGGGAATGGAGAGCATAGCAAGTTACGAGATATTCGGAAATGGTTACAAGAGCGATGCGCCGCAGATCGGCGAAGCTTGAGGTACATGCCAAATACAGTGCGATCGGAAGTGATTACACTATGGAGAAGAACGAAGCGACAGTCTACGTCCAGGCGAGCTTTGACTACTCTCATTTCCTACCTGAACATGATCGCTGCTTCCCGCTTCACGGCCACACATCCCTGGCGCGGATGGAGGTCTGTGGCAGCATAGGCGCGGGAGGGATGGTCATCGACTTCGGGGATGCGAAGAGGGTCCTCAGCGAGGTTCTGTCAGCATTCGACCACAAGCTCGTTACGAACAGACGGTACTGCAAGGCTGAAGGCGGGCGCATCATAGTGAGTCATGGGGATTACGCCTTCGCCCTTCCGGCGGACCAGGTCTGCATCCTCGATGGCGAAGGGACATGCGAGAACATCAACGATGCGCTGCTGGGGCTGCTGGTGGCAAGGATGCCTGACAACGCAACCTCCGTATCGCTAGAGATATCAGAAGGCGCAAACAAAGGGTCGCGCCGGACCAGGCGCCTAAGGTCGCCGCGGTGGGCCGAGCTGTGATGCCGCGTCGCCAGGTCGGTCAGGCACGATTGGGCGCAGAATGAATCGCCCGTCTGATAAGACAAAACCCTACAGGTGATCAATGTGCAAAAGGCTGAGCTGCAGGACGAGCCGGCGGACGGCATAGTGAATGCGGGGATATGCGGGCTGAAGACCATCTACAAGTGCGGCGGGCTGTCCTTCCCAATCTCCCTCACGGTCACGGTTCCGACGCGCAGGAGGGGCGTCCACATGAGCCGTTTGGTCGGTGCAGTACTCCGGAACACCGGGGGCCGGAACATCGAGGACGCACTCAGGGCGATCTGTAGGGAGGTCAACCGGACTCAGGCCGGCTGCACAGTCCTCTGCAGATTCGACTATCCCATCACCGACCAGTTTATGCGGGTCTCTGTTGAACTGAATGATGCTGGCCCCATCAATTACTCCTTCAAAAAGCACGGCATAACCTCCTGCCCATGCAGTAAAGACCTCTGCGGCATAGGGCACATGCAGAGGGCGCAGCTGGTAGTCAGGATCTCGTCCGAGGAGGTACTCGACTTTATAGATGTTGGGAGGAGGCTGGACGCATGCTTCTCCGCGACGCTCTCAGAGCACCTGAAGCGGGACGAGGAGGTCTCGAAGATTTTGGCTGCACAGGAGCGGCCCCGGTTCGTCGAGGATCTCGTAAGGGACTGCAGGGAGGCATTCCCTGGGGCAGGCTACATCGAGGCGAGGAGCCTGGAGTCGATCCACTCGCACGACGCCATTGCCTTCTGGAAGAGGGCATAGCAGAATCGGATCGTAGCTGACCCATTCGCGTGGTGCGCGGTTTGATCGAACCTCTCTTAATCGTCGCGGTCGGAGTCGGTCTCGGCCTATCCATATCTGCACCCCCGGGGCCCGTCAACGTGCTCATAGCGGTCCAGGCCGCCTCAGGGTCGAGGAAGAACGGCTTCCTCGTGGGCTTGGGCGCATTGACCGCAGATGCAACCTTCCTAGTGGTAACTTACTGCCTGGGGTGCCTCTTGGTCTTTGACAGTCTGATGCAGGCCGCATTCTCGCTGGCGAGCTCCGCGTTGCTCGCCTATCTCGCATTCCTGACCTACCGATCCGCGAGGCGGCTCGGCAGCATCTCAGGTGCCGCAAACGTCCGCGTGAGGTACCCTTATGTCGCCGGGCTGACGATGGGGCTGACGAACCCCTTCCAGATAACATGGTGGGTGAGCGTTGGGCTGCTTTTGATCTCTAGCATAGGCCCCCTCATAATCGCCGGCTTCTTCATAGGGATACTCGCTTGGATCACATCGTTCCCCATCATCATATCGTGGCTGAGCCAGCGGGTCTCTTCGCTCTACCGCGTCGTTGTTTATGTCTCGTTTGCGCTCCTAGCTGCCTTCTCCCTGTATTTCCTCACAAACGCACTGCTGCTGATCCCGTCGCTTTAAAATAGGTGTCGCTGGTATTTGCAGAAGTCAGCGGGCAGTCCTCACAGCGCGGACGGGGCCGCTGCTGCGCATGAGATGGCGGTGAGATTGGTGCCTGAATGCTTGATCCTTAACTTCGACGGGCTCTGCGAGCCAAAGAACCCCGGAGGCGTTGCCACATACGGCTATGCGATATACCGTGGCTCAAGGAAGCTCTGCGACGGGTTCGGCACGGTCGGCGCCGGAATGTTTGGCAACGACGTGTCCAACAACGTCGCCGAGTACACCGCGATGATCAGGGGCATGGAACGGCTGCTCTCGGCGGGATATTCCGGTTGTCTCACAGTAAGGGGAGACAGTCAGCTGACAATAAGGCAGATGCAGGGGCGATACGCCGTTAGGGCAAAGAGGCTGGCGCCGCTGCATGAGGAGGCCATGCGCCTTGCACGGACCTTCGAGCGGGTCGAGTTCGAGTGGGTCCCCAGAGAGCAGAACGAGGAGGCCGACGCGCTCAGCAGGCGGGGCTTCGAGGCATTCCTCTCCGATCATGGCGCGGAGTACCGGTCATACTACCTGTGAGCGCGATCCCAAGCAGGCTTGCGCCTTCGCGCATCCCCTCTGGAAAAGATTAAATCAACATTATCATAATAGGAGACCGTGGTCTTTAATAATGCGCTCAATCTGGATCATATTCACTCTGTTTATGCTAGCCTCCTCCTTTGCTTCTGCCGCTGCGTCACCCTCCGTTTCCCTTGTACACTCTATGCAGGCGCAGTCGGTTCCCGGCGCAGTTGTAGTTGCTGAGAGCACCGATGGGTATGGCACGGCTACCGCCTCTTCTGACGGCTCATTCGTCATCTCGGAGGGGCTGCCTGACGGCATCTATTCGATCGAAGTATTTTCCATTGGGTATCTCAGCGCATTGCTAGAGAACATAGCAGTGTCAAACGGGAACGTCACTGACATAGGTGACCTCTTCCTGAACGCCTCTGCAGTGCTGAAAGGCACCGTGATAGGGCCTGCCGGGGAGCCCGTGGCAAACACGCTCGTCACCTTGGTGAGCTTGGAGACCAACTTGACCGTCGCCGAGACCCTCTCAGACGCCAGCGGAGCCTTTACGTTCAACACCGACATACGCAACGGCACTTACAACATAAGCGCAATCCCGTTCAGGTCCCCATACACGTTCTCGCCCGGGTACGCGGGGAACACCACCGGCGGAATACTTGCAGTCGAGGGGATGACCTCTTCCGGCATAATCGTGCGGATGGGGCGATCCTGCAGCGTATCTGGCACAGTGACCGAGAGCCCCTCCGGCGACCCCTTGGAGGGCATCTCGATTGTTGCGGTGAAGGCTGGCACCATAGTCGGATACGCCAAGACGGGGCAGGACGGGAAATACAACATCTCCTCCAACCTGCCTGAGGGCACCTACAACGTTACGGTCACTTCTCCAGTCGGCTTCATATACCGCACATCCACCGGCATGCGGACCCTGGCCCTCACCCTCCAACAGGGTGCGACTGTTGACTACTCCCTCTCCCGATCGGCCACCCTCTCCGGATATGTGACCTACAGCAACGGCATGCCTGCACCCGGGATCTCCGTATTCTGCTTCTCCACCGACTACAGCTATGCTGGCAGTGCTTACACGAACGGATCGGGCTACTACCAGATCAACTCCGGGCTCGGAACAGGCACTTATGGCGTGGTTGCCAACAACGATGTCTCCAACCGAAAGGAGATCAACCTCGTTCAGAACCACGAATCATCGATGAACTTCACGCTAGCCACGTCGG
The DNA here is from genome assembly GCA_001717005.1 of Candidatus Methanomethylicus mesodigestus. GTDB lineage: Archaea > Thermoproteota > Methanomethylicia > Methanomethylicales > Methanomethylicaceae > Methanomethylicus > Methanomethylicus mesodigestus. The sequence continues at coordinate 84,086 of MAGS01000039.1, forward strand.
GCGCCACGAGGGGATACGTGGCGGGCGTCGTCTCGAGCGATTCCGGCAGCCCGATAGCGGGGGCCAACGTAAGCCACAGCTCCGGATGGGCGACATCCGATGGCAACGGCAGCTACCTCATCGAGCTGGTCATCCCTGAAGGACAATCCAACGCTACGCTCAGTTTGACATGCTCAGCTAAGGGCTACCTCGCAACATCCGTAGACGTTACGGTCTATGCGGGTCTCTGCTCACGTGCCGACTTCTCCCTCCAGCGGCGCCCCAGCGGGGCAATAGCCGGCCGTGTGCTCTCCGCGGGCGCATCGCCGATAAAGGAGAATGCATCCCTGACGCTGGAGGTTGCGCCTGCCACGGTCAACTTGGGCGCCAGTTTGGATATCAGCGGAGCTCTCTCCGTGCCCGTGGCTGGCACGATCACCGTTTGGTGGTCCATCAACGGCTCGGGATTCGAAGACTCAATGATATGCCAGATGGTCGGCGGCGCATATTCCTGCCCGCTCATTCCGTCAGCGACGGGGGAGTACTCGTTCAAGGCCGAGTGGGCCGGGGACGCATCATACAACCCTGCCGAATCGCCTGAGGCGCACGCAAGCGTTCTAGCGCCTGCAACAAAGCAGAACTCGTCGCTATCCATCGCCGCCACGCCAAGTAACGTCACCGTGGGATCGAACGCCACGATTAGCGGCTCGATCTCCCCCGCCGTCGCCGCCACTGTCAGCATCTACATGTCGATCAACGGATCGGCAATGGCGCATCTCCAAGACGCCGATGCCACCGACGGGGCATTCTCCATCCAGGTCAACCTGACGCAGGTCGGCACCTATGCATTCAAGGCATCCTGGCTAGGCAACGATGATTACGAGGGGGCAGAGTCCGGGACCGCTGCCGTCTCCTCCGTTCAGGTGCCGCAGAAGGTGACGCCGGAGGTCGTCATAGGCTCATCGAAGTATGCCGTGACTATCGCCTCCGGAGGCTCGGTAACAGTTACCATCAACGGCACGGTTCTGCCATTCGAGCAGACTGCGGTTCTCCTGTGGGTGAGCGACCCTCAGAACTCGTCGACTGCCATTACCATAAGCGCGACCTCATACAGCTTTGGCACGACCGTCTCGCTAGACAAGGCTGGCACATGGGTCCTGCATGCTGAAGTCCCCGAGGGCGATTACTACGCTAGGACCATGTCCGACAACATAACGATAAGCGTCACGGTCCAGCCGGCGACCGGCGACTCAACTACACTCATAGTGATAGCCGCAGCGGTCGCGGTCAGCGCCGTCCTCCTCTTTGCATACATGCGCAGGAAGAGGTAGCGGCGCTCCCGCCCCCTCCCTACTTTTTATCATCCTTTCTTCCGTATACCCTCCTGTAGAATCCTTCCGAGCCGTATATCGCTGCTACCGGGTTGTGGCCCAGCACCCTGTCCTTCACGACGAGCGTCGTCACGGGCGCTCTTGACCTCTGCGAGAATATGATGTCATGCCCCACGCATAGCCCCATGATGATGTTCAGGTCGGTGCCCGCGGCGTTCAGCAGCCTCGCTTGGGCGACCGGGTTGCACATCGCCTCGAAACCCTCCTTCCTCAGCATCTTGTCTCTGCTCAGCCCTATCCTCTCCTTGTGGACTCCTCCGACCTTGCAGAAGACGCCTTCGACCTCGAATCCCCTCGACTCTAGGATGCGCGCCAGCGATATCGACTCCTTCTTCAGCCCAATGCAGCTGGCGATCCCGATCCTCTTGAAGCCCATCCTCCTCGAGAACTCCATGAGCTCCTCCAGCCTCGTCCACCTCATGTACCCCTCTGCCTCGACCTCGGCCGCCACCTGCGCCATCCTTAGGCAGTCGCCCTCGTACTCCTTCATAACGTCGTCCGTGGATGCCGATACGCTCGGGCAGTCGTTCGGCCTATCCTCCGTTTTGCCCGAGAAGCATCCATAAATTCCGCACTTCACACAGCGAATAGTTTACACCCTCTTGGAAAGGTTTAAAATGTTTTAAGGACTATTTCGATTCGTATATTTAAAGGCGAAGGTGCCATTATGAAGCTTGTAACTTTTGAACAAAACGGTAACATATTCCCCGGTGTCATGAAAGGGGATTACATAATTAAGCTTGCTTCGTTCGTCTCGCTGCGGGACCTGAACTTCAGCTGCCACAAGTGCCTGCTTCCGCTCATCGAAGCCTCCGACGAGAGGCGGTTGGGGCTACTGAGGGATGAGCTGGGGTCGATATCCGACGAGACGCTCAAGAAGCTCGCGGGCGACGGCCAGGCATTCCCCGCTGGCAGCGTCAAACTCAGGGCGCCGATACTGCGCCCTCCTGCAGTCTTCTGCCTTGGGTTCAACTTCAGGTCCCATGCGCCTGAGCTGAAGCGCCCGGTGCCCGAGGTCCCAGTCATATTCATGAAGCCTTCCAAGGCGGTCGTGGGTCCCGATGACAACATTGTGCTCCCGAAGGTCGCAACTAGGGTGGACTACGAGGTCGAGCTTACGGTGGTCGTCGGGAAGGGCGGCAAGAAGATCCCGAAGGCAGATGCATACTCGCACGTCTTCGGCTACACTGTGCTCAACGACATCACCGCTCGAGACATCCAGCAGAGGGACTTTGCTCTTATGCGCCCGTGGCTCAGGTCCAAGGGATTCGACTCATTTGCCCCCATAGGCCCATGCATAACTACTTCAGACGAGCTCACAAACCCTATGGACCTTGAGTTGAAGCTGACTGTGAACGGGGAGCAGAGGCAGAAATCAAGGACTACAGACATGGTCTTCGACATACCCTCCGTCATCGAGTACATCTCGTCGTTCACGACGCTCGAGCCTGGCGCAATCATCGCACTGGGGACCCCTGAGAAGATTGGCCAGCTGCACGATGGCGACGTCGTCGAGGCGACCGTCGAGGGGATCGGCACTCTGAGGAACCGTGCGGTCCTCGAGTAACCGTCCTGCGCCATGCTCTCCCACTGCAAAGAGGTTGTCCCTGTTGAGGCTGAACGCCGAGGACGTCATCAGGATCTTGGGGCTGGAACCCCACCCCTCTGAGGGCGGATACTACCGCGAGACCTACCGCTCCGACGAAGTTATGGGTGCGGGGTGCCTGCCGTCGAGGTATCCGGGAGAACGGTCCGCATGCACCGCGATATACTACCTGGTCACTCCGTCTAGCCCATCCAGGCTGCACCGCCTCAGGACCGACGAGATATTCCACTTCTACATGGGCGACCCGGTGCTGATGCTCCAGCTGGATCCGGACGGAGGCGGCAAAACCGTTCTCGTGGGGAGCGACCTGCGGTCCGGCCAGGTCCCTCAGGTCGTCGTCCCGAGGGGTCACTGGCAGGGGATCCTCCTTGCCGATGGCGGCTCCTTTGCGCTCCTCGGAACAACCGTCGCCCCGGGATTCAGCTTCGACGACTACGGGGAGGGGGACGCAACGGCACTCTCCGCCAAGTACCCCGCGTTCAAGGACCTCATAGGGCGGCTTGCGCATGGCGTGCCATCTGTCCATGGCATCCCGATTGGGGCCGACAGGAAGCGGCAAAAAAAGGATATATGACCCGCTGAATCAAGATAGTGAGATGCTGGCGCGAAATAGCCGCCGGCTATAACGATCAACTGAGATGAACCACAATGGCAGCGAGATATGATGCAGTCGTGGTGGGCGCGGGCCCCGCCGGGCTCATGGCAGCCCGCAAGATCGCAAAGAGGGGCTTCACCGTACTGATGCTGGAGAAGGACCGCGACTTCGGGGTGAGGACATGCGCCGAGGCCGTCTCCGAGACCGCGTTCAAGACCGCCGAAATCCCGGTCACGCAGTCGCTGATATCGAACACCGTTGAGGGGGCACTCGTCTTCCCGCCCAACGAGTCGAAGGGAGTGCGTATTGCCGGCGAGCACTACCGGGGCTACATCCTGAACAAGCCGCTCTTCCTGAGCGCCCTTGCTAAGGAGGCTGTCGCTGCCGGCGCCGACCTCCAGATGCGGAGCGAGGTCAAGGCCATAACGATGGACGGAGGGAATGCCACAAAGATCACATACGAGCAGAAGGGCGAGCTGAAGGACGCCGAGTTCAAGGTCCTGGTGGGCGCCGACGGCGTGGGCTCAATCGTAGCGAAGAGCTGCGGCTTCGACCTCTCCGGATATGCGCTCATACCGACTATGCAGTATGTCATGGTGAACTGCAACGTGCCTGAGGGGCACATGATCAGGATCTATATGGGCAGGGAGGTCGCCCCGCTGGGATACGCCTGGGTATTCTCTAAGAACGAGTTCATGGCCAATGTGGGCATAGGCGTCAGGGGGAGGCCCGCGAAGCCATACCTCGACAAGTTCATAGCCTCGCACCCCGAGTTCTTCGGCAAGGCGAAGGCCGTCAAGGAGGGGGGCGGGGGCGTACCGTGCGGCGGGCAGATAAGGGAGGTCGTGAGGTCAAACGTAGTCCTGTGCGGCGACTCTGCAGGTCAGGTCATCCCCATAACCGGGGGCGGAATACGAACGAGCATGGCCGCTGGCAGCGTATCCGGCGACTTCGTCGCCAAGGCTTTAGAGGCTGGCGACATGTCCGCGATGAGCGGCTACCCTTCGAGCTACTCCGACTACTGGGGGTCGAGGATATCTAAGAGCCTGAAGGTGCTCCGTGCGATAGAGGAGATGAGCGACGACGACCTGAACACGCTGGGCTCGGTCCTATCCGGGGAGGATGTCGTGGACCTTGCAAACGGGCTGGACTTCAAGAGGGTCGCCTCAAAACTTATGATGCACCCCGTTCTTGCAATGAAGCTAGCCTCGAAGCTCATCTGAGCAATGGGCTCTTCCCCTGCCTTTTTCCTTTCCTTGCCCGCCTCTCATCCCATCCCGAGGCAAAGTAAAGGTATTATAGCACTGCATGAGTATCTCAATTTAGAAGATTTGGTGGTGTGACTGGTTGCCCCTCTTCAAGGTCTTCTCCGCGCCTAAGGCTACAGTTACGATCACGCCCTCCAAGGGCAGCTACGTGCTGGGCGAGACGATAGGCGGCACGATAAGCATATCTCCCCAGGAGGCATTCGACTGCGACGAGGTACGCGCCGAGCTGATCGGGGTTGAGCGCATAAGGGGGCGCCTGCAGGACTTCGGAGGCTCCGCAGAGACCCGGATATACGGGCCCGTAAGCTCCGGAACCGCGGGGCCCAGTCGGTCGCAGACCGAGCTGGTTATGGTCAACAAACCGGTGAAGGTGTCCGGCGCCGTCAGAATGGAGAGCGGGCAGCGTAAAGACATGCAGTTCACCATGCCCTTACCCTCCAACCTTGGTCCCTCCTACCAAGGAGCAAGGGAGGACGGCTCATGGATGGAACGCCTCTGGACCATCCGGGCTGTAGTGGCCGTTGCGGGGAGGCCTGACCTCGAATCGAGGACAGACGTGAGCGTTGCGATGCTCCCCCCTCCGCCGAGCGAATCCAACTCAATGCAGGGCGCAGCGTCTGCGGGTGCGGCGGCTGCCGGTGCGACGGCAGAGAGTGCCGTACCTACTCAGTGCCCCAAGTGCGGTGCGCCCATTGCCATCACCCAAGAAGACCTCTTCTTCACGTGCAAGTACTGCGGCAACTCGATCACCCTCGGCTCTAGGTCGCAGATAAAGAAGCACAGCATGCTCCTGAATAGGCTCTTCACCCAGCAGATCGTGGAGGCCGCGAGGAAGTATATGGACAAGGGCATCTTTCGCATGAACGTCGCCCGGGACGCCGTAATCACGGACGTCAAGCTCAGGTACCTCCCCTTCTGGGTCTTCCCGGTCGACGTGACGACCTCGTTCCGGGGAACGACCGGCGGCTCCGGCGCGCCCGCTGGCATCGGCGGAGGCAGCGGCTCCTCAGCAGAGACGATAGGAAAGCTGATCCTCGTAGGCGCCGACATGTACATGCGGTCTCAGGGGAGGGGCCGCAGAGGGATGGGATACCAGTCGGGTTACACCCCTCCAAGGACCGTCGCCCAGACCTTCTCCAACCACTACGTCTGGCCCATGATGGCCAGGGAGTCGATGATAAAGGAGATCAAATCCTTCGACGTGCCTGTGGACCAGAAGGTGCCGTTCGACCAAGGCAAAATTCCCCAAGAGGCAGAGTACCTCAGCTCGGAGTATCAGGAGGAGGACGCCAAGTCCCGTGTGAGGGCGGAGGTGGATGCCAAGCAGAGGCAGGTTGCCGCCTCGCGCGTGCAGGTGCTCGAGACGGTAACTTCGAACATGACAGTCGGAGACGGGGAGCTGATACATGCGCCGGTCTGGTTCGTCTACTATACCCTCAAGGGCGAGAGCTACGTGATAGCGGTAGACGGGAGCGTGGGAAAGATTCTAGGCGGAGGGCGCCCGTTGATAAAGCTGCGGTGATTGCCATGCAGGGCAACGGTGACAGCGAGAACGCGACGGCAGCCAGCGCCTCAGCGGCGGCGAAGGAGATGCTGACGCGGGGCAGGATCCACTTGGAGCTGGGAAAGACACAGGACGCGCTCACTTATCTGGACAGGGCGATCGAGCTGGACCCGAAGAGCGCCATCGCATGGGCCGCAAAGGGGGTTGCAATGGTGAACCTAGGCAGATACGACGAGGCGATCGAGTTCTTCGACAAGGCCATAAAGATGGATGCCGAGATCCCCTTTGCATGGGAAGGGAAGGCCATCGCACTGCACAAGCAGGGGAGGCCAGAGGCTGCCGTGCCATTCTTTGAGATGGCGCTCAACCTGAACCCGCAGTTCGCCCGTGCTTGGGGCGGTCTAGCTGACGCATTCGAGGCGGCCGGCAGGGCGGACGCTGCAAAGCTCTGCCGTGAGCGGGCGCAGAATCTAGAGAAGCGCGACTGAACGCGCGACCGCAACGTCGCTAGGCATTCATCCCTCGGCGGGCTATTCGGTCAAACCTTGGATGCCGCCTCGGACACCTGCCTCTGCACGTCCGAGAAGTCTGTCTCCCCCTGTTTCACACCCTTCTTTGCGACGCTGAGCACCGTTTGGAATCCCTTCTTCGAGAGTTCCCGCTCCAGCACCTTCAGCGTGCTCCCCTTGAACATCGCATATGTGCAGAATACCACTGACTTCTTCCCGGGGCACTGCGGGATGGTCGCTATGTAGGGCATTGCCTCAGCTGCTGGCCGCGCCCCATTGACTGGGGTGCCGAGGACGAGCAGGTCGTAGCTTCCGACCGCCGCGATGTCCGCCGCCGTTAGATCCATCGCCGGAGCGTTTAGCGCGCTGGCAATAGCCTCCGCCATGAGCCTGGTCTTCCCTGTCTTCGAGTAGTATAAGACAACGGGTTTCATGATTTCTGATGCATCTTGGTAGTTTTTATGATTTTTCACTCCGATTGCATCCTATATTATGTCTTATTGAAGATGGTCTTGACTATCTGCTCTATCCTTCCCGCCAAAAGAGGGGCCTGCACTGGCTTGCTGAACACGACGATCCTTGCCGACAAGTCGCTGTTCAGCTCCAACTCGATATGAGTCCGCTCCCTATTCGNCTGCGGGATGGTCGCTATGTAGGGCATTGCCTCAGCTGCTGGCCGCGCCCCATTGACTGGGGTGCCGAGGACGAGCAGGTCGTAGCTTCCGACCGCCGCGATGTCCGCCGCCGTTAGATCCATCGCCGGAGCGTTTAGCGCGCTGGCAATAGCCTCCGCCATGAGCCTGGTCTTCCCTGTCTTCGAGTAGTATAAGACAACGGGTTTCATGATTTCTGATGCATCTTGGTAGTTTTTATGATTTTTCACTCCGATTGCATCCTATATTATGTCTTATTGAAGATGGTCTTGACTATCTGCTCTATCCTTCCCGCCAAAAGAGGGGCCTGCACTGGCTTGCTGAACACGACGATCCTTGCCGACAAGTCGCTGTTCAGCTCCAACTCGATATGAGTCCGCTCCCTATTCGACCTGAAGAACATCTCGCCGACAACCTCATATACCCTGTAATGATGCGAGAGCGGGATGCCGCTCCTTGTACCGTCCGCAAAGCAGAGGAAGTCCGTCCCGGTCAGCTCGAGGCGAACCCCTGACGGCAATACGCCGGCGATCTCCGCTTCGACCTCCTTAACCGCTGCCGCAAAACTCCTGCGCCTCTTCTCCGCGTCCCGTCTTATCGACGTGTAATCTTCTGGTGTTATTCCCAACATCATGCCTCCTTTGTAACCGCAGACGACTGCCTGCACCGATCGACGCTCACGCCTTTCACATGCCTGCCATCCTCAGCGCGATCCATCCCGATCCTGATCCGGTGCTCCATGATGAAGAACCCCCCGATTATCGCCAGCCTCACCGCCAGATTGATGCCCATCATCGCTGAAGTCATCTGGAACTCCATGAATGGCAGCTCGACCGTCCAGGAGAACGCATCGTTGGAGCCAAAACCCGACAGCCAGCCCCACCATTCCCAGACGCTGCCGTCGTACGACTGCGCGATATACTTGGCATAGAGGGGATATGCGAAGTCGTTGCCCAAGCTCGTGATCCTCCCGAGCGTGTAGACGAACGCCAATGAGAGCGGACCCCTGAACATTACTATCCCGAGGAACGGAACGACGTAAAGCACCTCCAGCCAGAGGTGGTACATGGATGGCACGACCGCACCCGCCGGCAGTATGGCGAATACGCCGTACTCTATGTAGTTCACAAAGACCGCCCCGAATGAAAGAGCGCCGATCGCGAGGAGCGCCGTCTGCTTCCCACTCACCGGGAGGAAGATGCGCTGCCAGACCCTTGCATCAAAACCGATAGCCAATGCCTCTCCCCTTCAGCTATTCGCGCACAGGCTCTCTATCCACCCGTTTACTATTCTGCAATCGCCCGAACGCACGACCTCTTTGACCACAGAAGCGACCGTTCCGCGGTCAGTCGTGTGATACCGCCAGGTCCTGTCGCCGGGAACCCATCTGAACTTGAACGATTCCAGTTGCGATCTGATAGGGCATGTGTTGCCGAAGACGATTATCTCAGGGATGATGTAGTCTACCCTTGCTTCGTCGGCCGACCCAATGACGCGGACATCGATCACCTTCCGGTTTCTGCCCCTGATCAACCAGTCACTCCCCTGCGTCGGAGGTTCGCGTTGATAATGGGTGTAGCCACGGCCACACGATCCGTGTCCATGCTGGAAGCGATGAATGTGCCACAACGGCAGCGCGCAGGTCCTCTTACGAATGGTGCCCCTGTCCCCGTCTGCATATCTGTTTTCATGGCTTCCCATCATGCAGGCAGTTATTAAATGGGTTTTTCAGAATTCATGCCTATTTCATACACATTCTTTGATATGGGGCGGCTCCTCAGACGTGGGAATCATTAGATGCGAGGTGGCAGGCGATTCTGGAATCGATGCCGCAATAAAAGGAAGAAAAAGAAAGAAAAAAGGGATTGGCTTACAACAGCGTGAAGAGCCCGAATCCGACGAGTGCAAGCACAACGGCGATAATTACGAAGATTATCACCGTGACTATCGCAATTATCAAAGCCTTGAGCCAGCCGCAGTCAAAGAAGTGCTTGATCAGCGCCAGCCAAACGACGAGCATGATTATCGACGCTATCCATCCTAAGTTGAAGTAGCCAAGTATAGTTCCTATGACCACGCCGATGACAACGATCATGATGGCGTCCGTGAACTTTGCCTTCTGACCGCCAACGAGTAGCCTGCCTGAAAGCCATAGTACCGGCGAGAGGATGATTACGCTAACCACTAGGCTTATTATGGCTGCTAAAATGTCCACTATTTTCATCTCCTGACAATTGTTATCGTCTCGTGGTTTTTCTCCTTTTCTCTTTACCATGATGAAGGTGCAGCTGGTTAAATACGGTCTGGATGAGCCGGTTGGTAAAAAGATGACCGCACCCTAACAAGCCGGTAAGATTCGGATGGTGCTACGTTGCAGTACCCGCACTGATCGATTGCCCTCTCAAAACACCAGCATTGCGAGCGCCAGCGACTCCAGAAAGACAATGCCGCCGGCGATGAGAAATACCGCCCCCCTGCCTGTCTTCTTCTCCTCCACCTCGTCGTTCGGATCCCTCGTCCTGACGCGAGGATCCTGCCTTGAGCCATAAACGAGGGTCTGCGAGAAGAGAGTTCCAAATATCCCCCCTGCGATTAGCATTATGGCGCTCGACGCGAACAGCGCAACACTGAAAGACGCCATGAACGTTGAGCCTAAAGTTACGAAATATGGGATTACAAAAGATACAATATGCGCAATAATTATCGCCAATATCACGTTTACAATCAACATCTGTTCTCGATAAATATTATTCATCTGAAACATATAATCACTTGGGGGGCGCTTCACGCATCCCTGCCTTTCATGAGAAAGAATATGCGGCTCAGTATCGAAGCCGCGGAAAAGGTCAAGATGCCTGATGTAGCCAAGCCGCAAAAGAGCTCTCCGGAGATGAAGAACCTCAGGCAAGTCACCCCATAAAGCATGCTGCCGTAGTATTTCCCAACCGGGTCATACGTCCTTCCGAAAGCGATGCTCGTCAGGACAAAGAAGGCGAAGATCCCTGCGATCAAGACCGGGATCCACTCTGCATAGAACCCCTCTGAACCGAATGCTAGTAGCAGCGAGAAGGTCAATATGAAATCCGTCGCGGCGTCGAAATATGCCCCGCGCTTTGAGGCTGCGCCGTACCTCTTGGCCAAATATCCATCCAAGAAATCCGTGAAGACCAGCAACAGGAACAATGCTGCGCCATGACGCAACATCCCCTCCATTACCAGCATGATTAGCAGCGGGGTCATTCCAAGGCGTAAAGCAGTAATTGCTGATGGAATGCGATTATCCACTCTTAGGACCCCGAATGCCGAGTACAGCGTCCTGATAACAGCAGTCGCGCTTAAATTACTCCCTATGGTCCCATTCTCTTCTTGAGGTCGCTCCCGAACACCTTCGCCTCCTCAAGGTCCTTCTCGTCGGGATGACCCCTGTTGGACAAGAGGAAATGGCCGCGGCAGCTGAAGCTGGATATGACCTGATACCCCTTCCCCTCGAGGATATCTTTGATTTTTTGGATGGACTTTGGAGAGGGTCCGGCAGAGGTTGCGAAGATTGCCGCCTTACCTGAACCTGCAGGGATCCCGTTAAGAAAATCCACGATCTTTGGGCCTGGCATTCCGCCATATGTGCCGCTCCCGACGACCAGCAGGTCCAACCCCGCTGCCTCGCACGCATCCGTGCCCACGTCAAGCGCCCCGCATTCGAGCCCTTTACTGATCGCTTCGGCGACCTTCCTCGTCTTCCCCCCTTTGGAATAGTATACAACCGCTGCTTTCATAGTTCCAATTAGTGTGGCATACTGTATAAATGATTGCATCCTGTTCAAAATCAGGTTGCAGTTAACGGTCATGGCAGTAGGCCGCAAAGAGCCAGACCGCGAACGGAAACGTCAGCCCTGTCCGCTCCGGCCTTCGGTGGCCCCGTGTTGGCGATAGATTTAATCCTCTCCCGCCACCCTTTGACCGATGTGGTAAGCTTGCCTCAGACTGTCTTCCTGTTGACCCTCCTCGCCGTTGCCAACTCCGCCTCCACGATCGCCTTCGGCCTGGACAAGCTCATGAGCATCAAGGGCGGCTGGAGGATCCCGGAGTCGACGCTCCTCGCGATCGCGTTCTTCGGACCATTCGGGGCATATGCTGGCATGCTGCTCTTCAGGCACAAGACCCTCAAGCCCAAGTTTCTGCTAGTGCCCGTGTTCCTGATTGCCCAACTCTGCCTGCTGGCGTATGCATTCCTCGCATGATCGCGCGTGCACCGCATCAGGGCGCTTCAAAGCCAACGTTCGTAAATTAAATGAAAAAAAGGGGAAGCTTATTGCGGCGCGATCGGCCAGAATAGCTGCGTCACGAACTTCGCAGGATCCTTCTCCTTCTCGGGGTCTGTCATGTAGACCTCCCACATCCTGCTGGCCGGCTTGACGCCCTTCTCTGCCATCCACTTCTGCATATTGCCGTATGTCTCACACAGCCTTTCGTACGGGCCCATATGGAATCCGGTAACCGTCTTGCCTGCGGGGAGCACAACCGGCTGCACGCGCCCCTCGCCCTTGACCGGCACCGCGACCGGGAAGCCCACCTCCATCACCGTCTTGGTGTCGCTCCAAGAGTNGCAGCTGATGCCGTGCTGGCGCAGGCGGCATGCGATCTCCGGATCAATTGGCATACAAATCAACACTGGCTTGCAGGGCAGAAAAAGGTTTTGAATGGGCCGCCTGATTGGCATCACGGCTGCGGCGATCCGGAATCGGGCAGTACACATCGTTTCTGCCAACCGTTTTATAGCAACGGCGCCTATATTATGCATGGCGTATTTTCCATGAGCGACAAAGCCCCTGTGAGGTGCACCCACTGCGGCTCGGTTATGGAATCAATCGGGATGAAGGATTTCAGGACCGGCCCAATCAATGAGGTAGTATCCCTCGCGTTCTACCCCGAGCTCGGGACGCCGGTGCCACTGGAGACGTACGTCTGCAAGGGATGCGGGAAGCTCGAGCTCTTCGCCAACTCGCCTGATGTGGCAGAAGACATACTGCAGGGACTCATATCATCTGCGCCGGGGGAGGAGGTATACTTGGACGTCCCTGAGCCGAACGGCTCGGCGATCGCGCTTGCACAGATGCATGGGATGCGGCCGGTCTTCGCAACTGCACGGATGTACACTAGGCGGGTGCTGGATCTGCCGTTGGGCGACATCTATGGCATAACCTCATTCGAGCTGGGTTGAACCCGTGATTGCTTGCGGGGCAGGCTAGCCTTCAACGCGCTCGCCGCTCAGGACGCTTGCAACCCCTGCTTGAGGCTCAGCGCAAACTCTTCGACCCTTTTAAGGTCTCGAGCGTTGGGCCTGCCCTTGTTCACCCCACCCAACAGCCTCAGAAAGCCGTTGGTGTTGAAGCCCGCGCAACCGAACTCTCCTATGATCGCGTAGCCCTTGGATTGCAGCTTATCCCGAAGCTGCATGTGGCATTCGCGCATGTATCTCTCCCTATAGGAGGCGTCATAGCGATCGAAGAGGGCGGGTACGCCAGAGGTCGAGAAGAGGAATGCCTTCCCGTTGGTCCCCTCTGGCAGCCTCTCAGCAAGGTCCAGCAGATCTTTATGGACGTTTGAACTGTATATCCCTGATCCAAATCCGATCAGATCGTATTCCTGAAGCTCTTCAGGTCTTGTCTGCTGCGGCGTCTTTATGTTTGAACCAAGGACTCGTGTAAAGACGTTGGCAACTTTTTCAGTGTTCTTATGATGATATGAACACAGGATTATCAGCGACCTCATTAGAAGCACGACATCCCTGTGCCATATCTTCAATTGGCCTTGTTTAACACTATCGGACATCCTCTTCCTTACAAGCGGCAGGATCCGTTACAACTGCTGACTTCTTACATGCCGCATCCAAAGATTAATCTTAAAAGCACACCCCCAATAATCAGTACAGAGGGTCGGAAATGAGCAGTTCTCTCGATAACGTTAAGGACAAGATCAAGTCCGCGGTGGGCTCCTCTGACGGGCTACTCACGAAGATCCAAAACTTCTTCGGGATGGGCTACGCCGACAAGGAGAACCTCCGGGAGCTGGACAAGAAGCTCAGGGACTCGTATTACCAGACGTTCAAGGGGCTCCGGCACAGGTGGGAGGAGATCTACCTCGCTGCCCTGGAGGCGGGCAAGAAGGGCGACGACTTCAAGAAGGTCATACAGGTCATGGACCGGCTGGCGGAGAAGATCAACAGGGCAGACTACGGTTACGCCGGCCTCTTCGACCGCAAGGGCTCCATCCGTGAGGTTGAGCTGACCAAGACCTTCGAGCTCGACAAGTCCTTCAGCGCGGACATCTCGTTCTTCGGCGCATCGATCGACGAGGTATACGCGGACTACGAGGCGGAGGCATGGGATGCCGCGATGCCGAAGGTGAAGAAGATCCGGCCTCTAGTGCTCGACCTCGAGAAGAAGTGGGATTCGAGGGAGCAGCAGTTCAGGCCGGTAAGTGTTTAATCCAATCTGAGATGATATGATCAACTGAAAAAGGGGTTCGACAAAATGCCAGTCATAGAGCGTGTAGCGTGGGATTATGCCGGCGCAGACGATGTGGCGTACCGGTTCCAGAAGCTCCAGCTGAAGTACGGCAGCCAGGTCATCGTGATGGAGAACCAGTGGGCCGTCTTCTTCCGGGACGGCAAGGCATACGACGTCTTCGGTCCGGGCAGGCACACGATATCCAGCAACAACGTGCCCTTCCTGACTGACGCCCTAAAGAAGCTGGGCATAATAGGGGACATCTTCGACTGCGAGGTCATCTACGTCAGCAACAGCCAGTTCCGCGCCAACTTCGGCGGTCAGGCCTACTCTGCCCCGAGCGGAGACATAAAGTACCAGGCGGAGCTCGGATACTTCGGCTATCTTCTCTACAAGGTCGAGGAGCCGAAGCTCTTCGTGACGGAGTTCTTCGGCAACAAGGGCGCCTCCTCGTCTAGGGACGTCGAGAACTACATACGCGGCTTCGTGAACGAGCGGATAATCAACGAGTTCGGCAAGTTCGACATCTTCGAGATGGTGAAGAACGTCGACGTGACGACCGACAAGGTCGCGCTCAAGATCAGCGACGAGGCCGCCCGTATCGGGCTGAAGATCGTGGACTGCACCTTCGAGGGCGTGAAGATCCCAGAGGAGGCGAGGCGCTTCGCCTCAGGGATGGGCCAGCAGGCCATGATGATGCAGTACATGAAGGAGACTGCGAGCGAGCTCAAGGGAAGCGAGGGCGGCGGCGCGGCAGCGACCGGTCTGGGCGCCGGCATCGGGCTCTCGATGCCCTTCCTCTTCCAGCAGCAGATGCAGCAGGCTCAGGCACAGACGGCTGCCCAGAACGCGGCTGCCCAGGCCCAGAAGCTGGTGGTCTGCCCCAACTGCAGCACCCCGAACCCGCTGGGGACGAAGTTCTGCGGGAACTGCGGCTCGAGCCTCCTGCCGCCATCGAAGCTCAAGTGCTCGGCATGCAACGCGGACGTGCCTGAGAACTTCAAGTTCTGCCCCAACTGCGGTACCCTGATGAAGAAGCCTGCAGAGGCGGTATGCCCGAAGTGCGGCACCAAGAACCCGCCTGGGACGAAGTTCTGCGGGAACTGCGGCGAGAAGATGGCCTGACAGGGCACCTCGCCTACCATCTCTTTTTGCCAACTTTGGTTTTTCTCCTGCCCTTCTACGGTCCCTATGGAAACTATTTTATCATGAGACCGGGGATATGTTACTCGAGCGGATATGCCTCATGATAAAAACCTGACGGATCTGGGCGAATTTGCCCTGAAGAGCGGAGCGAGCCGTGCTAAGATAATCGATACGAGGCAGATAGCCATCGACGAGCGCGTTCAGCTGAAGTGCAGGTACCCGCCCTGCGTAAACTACGGGAGGAACCTCATGTGCCCGCCGTTCACCCCGCCAGCAAGGGAGTTCGAGGCGATTGTAGCTAAGTACAAGTGCGCGCTGCTCGTCCAGGTGGACGGCAAGATCCCTGCGTCAGTCCTGCCAAAGATAAGCAAGGACGGCGCAAAATTGGTGGACATCATCAAGGAGGATGGGAAGTCCGGATTCAATAAGTACCTGAACGATGACTGGAAGCGATTCCACTCGCTCATCTCCAACATCGAGCGCGAGTCCTTCAAGAGGGGATACTACCTCTCACTCGGGCTCGTCATGGGATCCTGCAGGCTCTGCGAGGAGTGCGACACAAAGAAGGCGTGCGAGCACCCCTACGAGGCGAGGCCGAGCATGGAGGCGATGGGGATCGATGTCTTCAAGACCGCTAAGAACTCCGGGCTGGGCTTCGAGTGGAACACCAAGAAAGGTATAATGTACAACGGGCTGGTCCTGATCGGGTAGGTCTGCTTCAGGGGATGCCCGGCTCGACCTGTGCCTGATCCATCAAAATACGCGCGCGTTGCCGGGATAAAAAAAAGAAAAAGAATGAGGCGGCGGTTAGTATCTCCCGAACTCCCTCGCAGCCTTGACTAGCGCATAGACGTTTGCAGTCGGTGTCCTCGGCGGTAGCTCGCAGCCTACCCCCATTATGTAGCCCCGCGGCGAGTACATCCCCTTCTCTATGTCTGCCTTGGCGAGCTTGATCACCTCTTCGTAGGGCTGCAGCATTATCGACGGAGGATCTATGTTGCCGATTACGATGTTCTTCTTCCCGAACCTCTCCACCGTCACCTTCAGGTCGACCTCGGGTCCGAAGTGGATTATGCCTGGCCTACCCATTGGGATCCTATCGATGAGTCCCGCCTTTATGTTGCCGTTCTGGTTGGAGCAGAAGTGGGAGAACCACATGGGGACGCCTAGGTCGAGGACCTTCTGGTGCACTGCGATTGCGCTTGGCAGCACTATCTGCTCGAATGTCTGCGGAGATATCAGCGTGTTGGAATCCGTCGGGGTCGCCTCCATTGCTATCCATGTGTCAGCGCCCATCTCGCTTATCAGCAGCTCAGTCTGGCGCACGGCGAACTCTACGGTCTTCGCGAGGAGCTTCTTGATGAGATCGGGGTGGTACTTTATCCACCGCATGACCGTCTGTATCTCCACGATCTTGTCCAGGTTGGTGAGCCAGCCCCCGGAGAGGAAGAACATCGGCATCTCCTTGTTCTCGACGGCCTTCTTCATCCACTTCATAGCCTCGATCATGTTGGGGTCCTTTTTGGGGTCCGGGACCTCGAGCCTCTCGGCATCTTCGGGCGTCTTCACTGCCGGCTCGACCATCGTCACCGACATCATCTTTGGGTTGTATGGGAACAAGCTCTTCCCGCCGTACTCTGTGATGCCCCACGAGGGAGACCAGAAGAAGAGCGGCTGATCCCACCCGTAGATCTCCCTGGCAACGATCTGCGTCTTATACGCCAGCTCCGGCTTTGAGTAGAGGTCCCCCAGATTGGGATATCCGAAGAGGATGGCGTTATGGCCGAAGGCGAACGGAAAGACCGGCACCCTGTCCACGGGATCCCCGCTGAGGATGGCACGCCACCTCTGTAGGGGTGTCATCTCTGCCGACTGGAAGTGGATCATTGCGCGCCCCCCTTCTCGCCGAGCAGTCTCCCTACCAGCCTTACAGCCTCCGGTCCGTTGTTGCCATAGCCGTCTGCGCCTATCTTCTCCGCGAACATGGCCGAGATCGGTCCTCCGCCTACGATCACCTTAACGCTGTCTCTGAGCTGGGCATCCTTCAGCGCATCGATGACCTCCGGCATCCCGAACATCGTGAAGGTCATGAGTGCGGAGATGCCGAGGACCTCCGGCTTCTTTTCCCTCACCGTATCCACGAAAGTCTTCACCGGGACGCTCGGTCCGAGGTCGATTATCTCGTACCCCGCCGCGTCGAGCAGTATCTTCACTATATTCTTGCCTATGTCGTGTATGTCACCCTCACAGACGCCTAGCGCGACCTTCCCCTTCGTCGTGGCCTTCTCGACCTTCATGTGTGGCTTTAATATCGCTATAGCCTCATTCATAGCATCTGCTGCCACAAGTATGTCTGGGACAAACGCCTCGCCAGTATCGTACCTCTTGCTCAGTACCTCCATGCCCTTTGAGCACCCTTCCATTATTGCGACGTATGGATCAACGCCCGCCTTCAACGCCTCGTTAGCAAGCCCCGCACAGGCATCCCTGTCTCCAGCAACGACTGCATTAGTTAGTTTTTCCAAAATTTCTTTTTGTGACATATTTCGTCACAAGAATCATATTGGCTTATTGTNGGTTAGGATATAACCGTATGTAATTGCTTACTATCTGCAAATATTGATCCGATATCCCGCCTGAATGGTCCACTGCCTTTCTAAGGCATTTCCCGGAATCTCGAGGACTGCCTAGCGCATGATCTGCTGCTCATCCCTGCGCCATCAGCATTATCCGCCGCCCGCCCCTGGGCCCGTCGAGCTCAATGAAGAGGACCCGTTGCCAGGTCCCCAGAACAAGCCTCCCTGCCTTAATGATGAGCGTTACCGCCGGTCCGAGGGCCGCCCCTGCGAGGTGCGCGTCGGCGTTGTCGTCTATCCTGTCGTGCGCCCAGCCGGCGCCGCGGGGGCAGTCCTCCCCTATCTTGCGAAGGATGTCCTCTTTCAGCCCCTCCTCCCCCTCGTTCACGACTATGGCGGTCGTCGAATGGAGGGAGAATGCAACGCAGAGCCCGTCCGAGACCCGGCTGCCCCTCACGAAGCCCTCGACCTCGCCGGTGATGTCTATGATCTGCCGCCTCTCTATGGTTGATAGCACGATCTCGCCGAACTTGGTTGCCATCATACGCTCCCCCTAAGTCTGTAACCGCGACCATTCATATATTACTGGGTTGGCGCCCTGCTCGCTCGACGACCTGGTATAAAACGTGGGATCATCTTCGGTCCCGATCCAGCTTCCGCTCCGCCGTGATGCCGAGCGCCTTGAGGGTCTCCTTGACGAGCGATACTAAATCCTCAACCGCCGCTGCCATCAGCTCCTTGCCGCTATCCTCGTTCGCAGCCGTCGCATCACCTGTCAGCGCCCTCTGGTAGATCCTCCGGTCTATTGCCTTCGAGTATACCCTTGCGCGCGGATACTCCGCGTCGAATCTGATCGCATCGCCCACCTTCACCTTCCCGCCCGCGATGGCAAGCATCGCGCTAGTCTCGTCCTCTCCCGCGTGTCCCGGCGCCTTGAAGAGCTGCAGCTTCGACGTGCCCAGCTCCTTCCACCAGTCGAGTGCGACCACCGCCATGCCTGCCCCGTCCCTGTGGGTCGCCGCCCTCGCCGCCATCTGGACCGGCGTCGCGTTCCCGCCGTGCCCGTTCAGTATCACGAGCAGCCTGATGCCGTTCCTCTCCGCCTCCGTGATTATCGATGCAATATACTTGTAGAGTGCGTCTTGGTCCAAATCAAAGGTGCCCGGGAATGGCCGCATGGCGTTGCATGAGCCGTACCAGACCGTTGGCAGCACGATGCAGCCCAGCCTCTTCCCCGCCTCCCTGGCGATGAAAGATGGGAGTTCCCCGTCGGTCCCCAGCGGCAGGTGATCCCCGTGCCTCTCTATGCTCCCGACCGGCAGCAGCGCGACCGTCTTGTCAACCGACTCGAATTCCTTCCCAGTGATGTCTTTGATCTCCATAACAATCACATATTTCATAAAGGGGTGCCTTTCTTATTGCTTTTTCCCGGGAAGCTACCGTCATCAATGCTAAATTAGGAAGGGCCTAGGTTTGTTGACCATCAGGATGGTCTAGCATGACCTCAAATATGCTAACGATGCCACGCAATATCTGGCCCACTTCTCATGGAAAAAATCCGCCCCACCTTTTTTTATATCTACAATAAATCAGGCTATCCAACTGTGCCCCGCTCTACCTTCTGCTCCTCTACATGCCTTACTTTGAGTGAGAAGTAACGCTAGATTTGAAAGTCCGTGGTGCCTTAGCAGTACCTTTGCAGGGCATTTAATCGAAATCAAGAAGGCGTAGTCTACTGTCTGGCAGGTCAGTCTACAACCCTTGACTTGCCCGGCTCCGATGCCCTTTGGTTTGCGGTTCTAGTCCTCGAACAAGGCATTATAAGCTATATGATCTAAGATTTTCTTATGAGCGGCGAGAGCGGCAAAGACTTCTTCAGCAGGGATAGGGCGGAACTATTTGAGATATTGGGCCACCCGTCCCGAATAGGTATGCTGCAGGCACTCGCCAAATCCCCCGCACGGATTTTCCGAACTGAAGAGGGCCCTCGGTATCGAGAGCAGCGGGCAGCTTCAGTTCCACTTGGGGAAGATGAACGGGCTCGTACAAGTTACGCCCGAGGGTGACTATGCGCTCACTGACCAAGGGAGGGAAGCACTGAGGATCATTGCGGCGCATGCAAGCCCTGATATTACCTCGCCGGCAATGGCAGGCAAACACAACAAACGGAAGATAGCAATCATTACAATCCTGCTAGTGCTGAGCATCACCGTCAATGCTGAATTGGCCGCATATGCATGCTATCAGAACCAGTTCACGCTGGCCATGGATGATGTGCAGTTTTTGAATGCCTGAATTACGCGCATCACGCTCTCCCCAATGGAAGAAGATGGAAAATACTTGGCGCTCGATTGGGAGGCATATTGCGAGAATCCCACCGGCGCGCCGCTGTACATCCGCCTAGAACAAATCGCCATCGGCATAAGCGTCCAAATCAGCTCCATGACAATGACCGGTTTCGGTCTCACCGGGTACAGGTTGACTCCTTATGGACACCAACTTTGGGACCCCTTCACTGAAGTCGTAAGGGCTGAACCATACTCCTCGGCAAGGATTAACGGAACACTCTACTTCGGTCCGCTCAGCCCTGAGCATAATGGGACTCAACGCATAACTACGCTGTACAACTACCTGGTCGAGGAAGGGATCAACATAAGCTCGATGACGATGCGGGTGACCTTCTCGAACGACGTTCCGTTCGTACAGGTAGAAAAGACGCTTAGTCTATCTTACGCGGAAATAGTGCTATCTTCAAATTGATGAACGACCAGGCTATCCAAAAAGTAGTAACAAGCGACATTCAGTGTCAGATGGTAGTTTCTGTCGGCAATCCCATCCTGTTTGATACAGAAGGCGATATATTGCCCCACGGATCAAGTAGTGTTGAGGTCTTCTTGTGCTGAAGGTTGGGATAATAGGCAAGACTAACGCCGGAAAGACCACATTCTTCAACGCGGTCACGATGCTGAACGCTGAGATTTCCAACTACCCGTTCACAACAAAGACCCCCACGTACGGCGTGGGATACCTCAAGACCGCCTGCGTCTGCAGGGAGCTGGGCGTCAAGGATACGCCAAAGAACTCCACCTGCATCGATGGCTGGCGCTTCATCCCGGTTGAGGTGATCGACCTGCCAGGCCTCATAAAGGGCGCCTCGGAGGGCGCGGGGCTTGGGATACAGTTCATATCCATCGCCGCACAGGCCGACGTCCTCCTCCACGTCGTTGATGCCTCAGGGAGCATAGACTCGAACGGCAAGATCTGCGAGCCGGGTCTGGGCTCCCCCTTGGCGGACTACTACGACATCGAAGAGGAGATAATCAAGTGGTACACCAAGAACCTCGTCGAGAACGCCGAGAAGGTCTCGAGGCTGATTGATGCCAAGTCAATGCCTCTTGGCAAGGCGCTCTTCGAGATCCTCTCGGGGATAAAGGTCACCGAGAAGAACATTGCCGATGCGCTGTCCCGGACCAAGCTCAGCGGCGTCGAGTTCGGCGAGTGGGAGGACGAGGACTTCAGGGCTTTCGCCTCGGAGATAAGGTACCTCTCCAAGCCGACCATAATCGTCGCCAACAAGATGGACATGCCAGTCTCCGAGCGGAACTTCAAGGGGCTCCAGGACACATTCGGGGAGGCGTTCGTCGTGCCCGTCTCAGCCGACGTCGAGCTGGTGCTCAGGAGGGCGGAGAAGCTGGGGCTGATATCGTATATCCCTGGCGAGGAGATCTTCAAGATCAAGGATGCCTCGATGCTCAGCGCCAAGCAGAAGTGGGCTCTCGACTATGTCAGGGGCAGGATGCTCGACAAGTGGCTCAGGACCGGGGTCGACCTCGCGATGTCCGCCGCGATATTCAAGCTCATGAGGATGAACGTCATCTACCCTGTCGAGGACGCAAAGAAATACTCCGACAGCAAGGGAAACGTCCTGCCGGACGCCTACATGCTCCCGCACGGCTCAACGCCCCTCGACCTGGCGAAGGCGGTCCACACCCATCTGGCCGACGGCTTCCTGTACGCGATAGACGCCACCAGCGGCTTCCGTCTGCCCAACGACTACACGCTCAGGGACCGAGACGTCATAAGCATCGTGACGGCGAGGAAGAAGCCGAAGGCGTGACGCGGCGCATCCGCCCGCAGTCTGCGCTTCGTGGGTATAGACCGTGATGTTTCGGTCGCTGCCCTAACAATCCTTAAATGCCGCATTTTTTCCATTCTAGGCGAGGCGATTCCAATGGATTACGAGATCAAGTTCAAGCCCTCGTACTCGCTCGTCGCAATAAGGCTGAACGACGGCGAGTCGATCATCGGGGAGTCGGGCGCGATGACCTACATGAGCCCGAACATCCAGATCCGTACAAAGGCGAGGTCGGGTCTCCTCGGCTCCTTGGGGCTGAAGCTCCTTGGCGGGCAGTCGTTCTGGGTCAACGAGTACACTGCGAAGGGCGGCCCGGCTGAGATCGGATTTGTCTCGGCCCCGATTGGCGACATAGATCACTTGGGCTTGGACGGCAACAACGGCTGGATAATACGGAAGGAGTCCTACGTCGTCTCCTCCCCCAAGGTCGAGCTGGATGTCTCATGGCAGGGCTTCACCAAGGGGATCTTCGGTCAGGGGCTCTTCATGATCAAGGTCTCCGGCGTGGGGGACCTCTTCATCAACACCTTCGGCGCGATCGACAGGCACATCCTGCGTCCGGGCGAGCAGCTGTTGGTCGACAACTTCCACCTCGTGGCGTTCAGCAGCACGTGCAAATACAGCATAGAGAAGGTCGGCGGTCTGAAGTCTGCGATCCTTGGGGGCGAGGGGCTGGCGACGAGGATAACAGGGCCCGGCGAGGTGCTGCTCCAGACCAAGAGCCCGCGGGAGTTTGCGGACTGGCTCTGGGAGCTGCTCGAGTCAAAGGTGAGGGCGAGTGCAAAATGACGGAAGGTAATGGCGCCGGCTCAGCAACCCGATCTACCGTCTGCTCCGGCTCCGAGGACCGTGAAGCCGCCGACAAGACGAAGGCAGAGATCGTAACGTCCACCTCGCGCGCCTACAGGGGGAGCCTGCTCTTGGTCGACGTCGACAGGGTCATGCTCCCCAACGGCAAAATCGCCGAGAGGGAGATCGTCGTCCACAGAGGGGCCGTTGCGATCATAGCGGCCGACAACGGCAAGATACTTCTAGAGCGGCAGTACCGCCATGCCGCAAGGAAGGTCCTCTGGGAGGTCCCGGCGGGGACCCGCGAGGAGGGCGAAGCACCCGAGGACTGCGCGATACGGGAGCTGGAGGAGGAGACCGGATACAAGGCAAGCGCGATGAAGCCGCTCTTCAAGTTCTACGCTGCGCCCGGGTACAGCAAGGAGATCATACACGTCTTCCTGGCGGAGGGCATAAGGCACGGCCAGCCGAACCCGAAGGACGACGAGCTCGTGGAGTGCTCGCTCGTCCCGCTTGCGGACGCCCTCCGCATGATAGAGGTGAATGAGATTGAGGATTCCAAGACCATCGCCGCGCTCCTCTACTACGCATGCTTCTTCAGGAAGGGGGTCCCGCCTGGCCCTGGGGGAAATGCGGGCAATGCCTGACACCGCCGTCCACATCTCGCGGATACGCAAGAGCCGGGGGCAGGGGTTCGAGCGCGACCTTGTCAAGCGTTACAGAGACGCCGGCTGGTGGTCGTACAGGACCGGTGGAAACAGCGCATACCTTCCAGACGTGATGGCGACCAACGATGAGACCGGCGAGCTGGACGTCGTTGAGGCGAAGGCCGGGGCTAAGGACCACCTCTACGTCGACTGGGACCAGATCCGCAGGGACATCTTCCTCATCAACGGATTCAAGAGGTACCCTCAGCGGAGGCTCATCCTGGCCTTCAAGTTCCTCTCCAAGAAGAGGTCTGGGGATGGCGGCGAGTACGAAAGGAGAGAGCTTAGGGAAGGGGCAGATGTAGCGGCGGAGTCAATCGATCTTCTCTTGGCCGCCCATCATCCGTTGGAAATTGCTAAATAAAACCTGAATGCAGAGCATATTTTCAACCGCACGAGGGGACATTATGAGAAAAACAGGCATTTTGCTCGCTATATTAATGCTCAGCCCGCTGTTTTTTTCGGGCACATGCGTCAGCGCCGGCACCTCGACCGGCGACTATTATGACTATGCGCCGGCAGATTGGAGGATGAAGCAGGCGGGCGCGGCAGACCTGCCCACGCTGGGTGCCATATCGTACGGCGGCTCGGGGAGCGCCTCTGCGACGCTTGAGAGCTTCGAGTCGACGCCGCCGATCGGGACGAAGGCGTGGGACTGGCTGATCGAGATGGAGAGCGCCTCGGGCGATGGCACGCTGACTCTCAGGGCAGTCTCCGGAAACGTCGAGATCTGGACTGCCGACGACCTGTCGTTCCTGCCCGGCGACCCAAGGAACGACGACCCGTACAACACGATGATCACCGATGCGATGTGCCAGTATCTCGCTGACGAGTTCAACAGCGTCATCTACCCGAGCGACACGCTGTACTTCGGGACTCAGATGGACAGGTACGGGAATGATACCATATTCGAATACCTTTCTTGGCCGGAGGAGTACTGGAACTGGACCGCCACGGACAACGGTCAGCGGATAATGATCAAGGTCTACAACATCATCGACAATAACTACTTCGACCCGAGCTACCCATCCTATGTCGCGGGATTCTTCAGCCCAAGCTACAACTACTACTATGACCGGAACATAATACACATCGACTGCTGGCGCTGGTGGCAGAGGCTCGGCGATTACGGGGCCCAGTGGTTCACCGAGAAGCCCGAACTCTACGTGACCCGGCCCCACGTCTACGAGTCAACCACTGCGCACGAGTTCCAGCACAACATCCACGACGACCTGCAGCCTCTCGACGACCTCTTCATCAACGAGGGCTGCAGCATGTACGCCGAGCTGCTGTGCGGATACGGCATCGACGCCACATACCTGAACTCATACTTTGCGACCCCCGACAACTCCCTCACCCTCTGGGGCGACCAGGGCGACATAAACATACTCGCCGATTATGGCGCCGCGGCGCTCTTCACGGTATACCTCAGCGACCACTACGGAGGCTCGGCGCTGATCAGCTACTTCATGCAGCAGGGCATACCGGGGATAGCCGGGATCAACAACGCGCTCTCGGCGTTCGGCTACCGCAAGACCTTCGACGGTGTCTTCCATGACTGGAGGCTGGCAAACCTCATAAGATCCGACAACTTCGGCCTCGGTCTGTACAACTACGACAGCCTCGACCTGAACGCCCCCGGCATAATCCCCATAAGGACCTACGCTCTCAGCGGCTCGGTCTTGGCGATGGCGGGCTCCCAATTCAACACGACGATCACGTACTACGGTGACGACACAGGCATCTCCCTGATCGGACCGTACGGCTCAGACTACATCAAGTTCACCGACTGGAACAAGATCGGCCGCGTCAGCTTCGCGGGCAGCCCATACTCGGTCTACGGGTGGCGGTACACCGGCTATTGGTACTCCGGATCAGGGGTAGACCTCATCGACGTCTCCCTGACCGGGACCGCCTATGTCGACCCGTCCAACCCCGTCTTGACCTTCAGCACCAAGTACGACATCGAGGAGGGTTGGGACTTCGGCTTCGTGCAGGTCTCAACCGACGGAGGCAGCACGTGGGCATCGCTTGAGAATGCATACACGACCTACGATGCTGACATGGATGCGCACCCCACAGTGACCGAGAACCTGCCCGGTCTGACTGGCACAAGCCCCGGATTCCCTGGCTGGACGTCTATGACCTTCGACCTCAGCGACTACGCAGGCGAGACCGTGATGGTCTCCTTCAGGTACTTCACTGACTGGTACACCTCATACGAGGGCTGGTATGTCAGCGATGTCAAGGTCAGCGGCAACTTCGTGGCACTGCAGGGCAACGACTACCCCGCAGCGGATTTCGAGGTCTCCATGGTGCAGGCGGTGTACCTCTTCGGAAGGTGGAGATACCTGCCTGTCGACCTGTCGCTGAACAGATACAACACGGGTTCAATGCTTGCCTATGCCAAGGCGCCAAGCTACGTCGTGCTGGTCGTCACGCCGATGATGAACGTTGGTGCTACTGACTATATGGTCAGCGGCGGGTTCAGGTAACCCTCCTTTTTTCTTTTTTTACCATTCCCACTCGCGGTTCGATGTTACCGCTAGATTTATCCCGACGTTTCATCCATTCTGATTCCGTGCACGTTCGCACAGTCTTTAGAGGTCATCGACATGCCTGACAGCGACGCAGACGAGCTTGAAGCTATAAAGCGACGCAAGATGCAGGAGTACGAGCGCAAGCGCGCTATTATCGAAAGGCAGGCGGCGGAGTCGAAGAGTGCCCTGCAGAAGCCGAAGCCTGAGGACGACCTGAATTTCGTAAAGTCGAAGCTGCTCGGGAGGGGGCAGGAGGTGCTCGACGCCGCCCTCTTCCAATATCCCAAGCCTACCCAGGAGGTCGTCAAGTACATCGCCAACCTCTACCGGACCGGTCAGCTCAACGAGGATATCCCCGGAGAGGACCTCTATGACCTGTTCCACAGCCTCGGCATGATGGTGCGGCTGAACACCACAATCAGCTACGTGAAGGACGGGAAGAGGGTCCCGCTAAGCCAGAAGTTCAAGAAGGGGACCGCCTGAGGCACGCGCCTATGCGCCGCATATGCTGAAAGCCATCCCCCCACCAGCACGGCCCGCTACCCGGGGAGCAGTGCCATCGCGCCGGCGTTCCTAAACGGAGGCAGTTCCCACTCCGCCATGAGCTCACTCTTTCAGTGCTTCCTTGACCTGCTGCGAGAGCGTCAGCATCTTTGGATATTTTTCAGGCTCCTTGGTGGCGCCGGCCATATGGTATAGGCAAAAGACGCAGCCAAGGGTGATCTCGTCCGCCCCCTTCTTCTTCGCCTCGTCGAGCAGCATCTGGGCCAGCCTGTTGGCAATCTCGGGGTATACCGGCTTCACACCTGCCGGCGCGCCGCAGCAGAGCGCGTTGTCCCTGTTGTCGTCGAACTCCATAAGCGATGCGCAGCTTGAGACTACCGCCCTTGGCTCCTCCGATATACCGTGCCTCCTTACGAGCGGGCACGGGTCCTTATAGATCGCCTTCCTCGCAGCATCCTTCTTGACATTCAGCCGCCCGGACTCGATGAGCTCCTTGAGCAGCTCCGATATGTGCATGACGCGGTACTTCGGCTGCCTGAAGAGCTTGGGGTAGATCCCCTTGAAGACGTCGTGACATGACGGGCACTCACAGATGACGACCTCAGCCCCGGTCGACTCGAGGAGGAGCGTGTTAGCCTCAGCCAGCTTCTTGCTCTCCTCCATCATGCCCGTGTCGATCAGGAAGAGCCCGCAGCACCACTCCTTCTCGACCAGCGTTGTAAAGTCCACATTCGCCTTCCTCAGCAGCTCCATCGTCGCCTTGGCCGTCTCCGGGAGCCTCAAAGCCGACCAGCAGCCCGTGTAGTAGAGGTACTTCGCCTTCTCCGGCGGCTTATACCCGTCTGGGAGGCAGGCGCGCCTCTTCTCGGCAGGCACCCCCATCGGGGATCCCGCCTTGATTATCGCATCGGCAATCGTCCTGTACTTCTCGGGAACGTTCCCTGCCTTCCGGAGCTCCGCCCTCGCCCCCTGCACTATGTCCGAGACGGGTATGTTGACGGGGCAGACCCCGAGGCACTGGTCGCACCTCGTGCAGAGGAGCAGCGTCTTCATCTCCGCCTCGCTCAACTCCTTCCCTGAAAAGAGCGTCTTGGCGGCCTCCACCTTCCCCATGGCGCCGTTTTTGAGGTCGTCGGTGGCCTTGTAGAATGGGCAGACCTCAGAGCAGATGCCGCAGAAGATGCAAGAGTCAACGAGCTCAGACGGAGTTGGGGCCATGATTCACACCATGCATCAATATCGCTAAACCCCCATAAATAACCTGCCGTTTCATGCGCCACACCGAAAAACAGAGTCAATATATACTTCTTTTCAAAGTTTATATATCGCAAAGCGATATAATAGCCTCAAATTTGACATAGGGGAGTCGCAATGAACAGCCCGGAGAAGCAGAAGCCTCAACAGCAATCGAAACCCCAGCCCCAAGCGCAGGAGCAGCAGTCGCCGAAGGCCAAGGAGTCAGACCTGACAAGGATGAGGGGGCAGATGGAAGTCATGATCAAGGCATATAACGACGAGAAGGCGCGCTCCGAGGACCTTGCCGTCAGGCTGAAGTACATGCAGGCCGACTATGAGAACCTCAGGCGCAGGACCGACAAGCAGCTCGACGACATGCGCAGGTACGCCAACGAGGGCCTCCTCTGCTCGCTGCTGGAGACCGTAGACGAGCTGGAGCTCGCGCTGAGGACTGCGAAGCATGGCACATCGGACGCGATAGTTCAGGGGGTCGAGATGACTCTCAAGAAGCTCAAAAAAGTGATGGAACAGGAGGGGGTCACAGAGATCTGCGCCCTATGCAAGGAGTTCGATCCATCGAAGCATGCCGCGGTCGGGCGAGTCGAGACCGACGAACGAAATGAAGGCACCGTCATCGAGGAGGTTCGGAAGGGATACATGCTCATGGACAAGGTGATCCGGCCGAGCATGGTCCGAGTCGCCGTCAAGCCTGTCGCGGCCGGCAAGAGCGGCTGCGGCTTAGTGCAAGCAACAGGGGCTGTTATTGAAACCAAAAAGGAGTCAAAACAAGACTCCGAATCAAAAATTGAATCAGGGTCAAAGAGTCAAGGGGTAAATTAACATGAGTAAGGTACAACCTGGCGAAAAAATCCTAGGCATAGACCTAGGCACAACTAATTCGGCAGCCGCCGTCTTTGAGGGCGGCAGGGCGACCGTCATCCCGAGCGCAGAGGGTCCGACGGCTGCCGGCAAGATGTTCCCGTCCATCGTCGCATTCACCAAGGACGGCCAGCTGCTGGTCGGCGAGCCTGCTAAGCGGCAGGCCACTGCCAATCCGGAGGGCACCGTCTACGAGGTGAAGCGCAAGATGGGCACCGACGCGAAGGTGAACATCTTCGGCAAGGAGTACACGCCGCAGCAGATCTCCTCCTTCGTGCTGCAGAAGATAAAGAAGGACGCCGAGACATACTTGGGCACGACCGTCAGGAAGGTGGTCATTACCGTCCCTGCCCACTTCAACGACAACCAGCGCCAAGCGACCAAGGACGCTGGTGAGATAGCCGGCTTCGAAGTCATGAGGATGCCGACCGCCGCGTGCCTCGCCTTCGGCATCGACAAGCTAGACAAGGATATGAAGATCATGGTCTTCAGCTTCGGTGGCGGAACCCACGACGTGACCATCATGGACTTCGGCAAGGGCGTCTTCCAGGTCCTATCGACCAGCGGCGACACTCAGACCGGCGGCTCCGACATCGATAGGGCGCTTGTCGATTTCGTGGTAGCTGAGTTCCAGCGCCAGACGGGCATCGACCTCCGCAACGATAGGATGGCGATGGCAAGGCTCAAGGAGGCCTCGGAGAGGGCCAAGATCGAGCTCTCGACGCTGATGTCTACCGACATCGACCTGCCGTTCATATACGCCGACGCCTCAGGCCCTAAGAACCTTCACATGACAATAACCCGTACGAAGCTTGAGGAGCTCGCGACCCCGATCGTCCAGAAGACAGAGCGGACGCTCATGAGGGCGCTCGAGGATGCGAAGCTGACCCCTGCGCAGGTCGACAAGATCATACTCATCGGCGGCACGACAAGGATGCCGATAGTCCAGCGCTTCGTCGAGAGGGTGATGAACAAACCCGCGGAGAGGGGCGTGGACCCGATGGAATGCGTCGCCATAGGCGCATCGATCCAGGGCGCGGTGCTCTCGGGGGAAGTCAAGGACATCCTGCTCCTCGACGTGACGCCGCTCTCGCTGGGCGTAGAGACGCTGGGCGGCATCTTCACCAAGATCATCGAGCGGAACACCACGATACCCACCAAGGGCAGCCAGACCTTCTCGACGGCGGCCGACTTTCAGACGGCGGTCACGATACACATACTGCAGGGCGAGCGGGCAATGGCGAGGGACAACGTCTCGCTGGGCCAGTTCAACCTCGAGGGGATACCGCCGGCACCAAGGGGCGTGCCACAGATCGAGGTCTCCTTCGACATCGACGCCAACGGCATACTCAACGTATCCGCAAAGGACAGGGGCACCGGAAAGGAGGCGAGGATAACCATCACTGCGTCCACGAAGCTCTCCAAGGAGGAGAAGGAGCGCATGGTGAAGGAGTCCGAGCAGTTCTCGGAGCAGGACCGCAAGAAGCGGGACGAGGCGGAGCTGAGGAACCAGGCGGACAACATAATATACACTGCCGAGAAGACGAAGAAGGACCTGGAATCAAAGCTATCCTCCGACGATAAGGCGAAGATAGACTCGGGCATCACCGCTCTGAGGGAGGCGATAGCCGGGTCAGACATGGCGAAGATCAAGGCAAAGAGCGAGGACCTGACCAAGGTGCTCCAGGACATCGGAACCAAGATCTACCAGCAGGCGGCTGCGGAGGCGGCGAAGCAGCAGCAGGCGCAGGGGGCCGGCCCCCAGCAGGGCGCACAGCCTGGGCAGCAGCCACCACCTTCGGGAGGCTCCGGTCAGGGCGGCGACAACGTCGTCGACGCAGACTACAAGGTGAAGTGAGCGGGCGGAGGGCGGCCTGCCGGCGAGGGCGGTGGCCGCGCCGTCAAAAACCCGGGGCAGATCCCCGGGACAAGCATTTTTTATCCCAGCAAAGCTGAAATAACTCTTCAGCATCATGTGGGTGGGTCCGAGGAATGTCTGGCAAGAGAGACTATTACGAAGTTCTGGGCGTCCAGAAGGGTTCGACGAAGGATCAGATAAAGGATGCCTACCGCAAGCTGGCGATGCAGTACCACCCCGACAGGAACAAGTCGCCTGGCGCTGAGGAGAAGTTCAAGGAGATATCCGAGGCATATGCCGTCCTCTCTGACGACCAGAAGCGGGGCCAGTACGACAATCTGGGCCATGCGGGCTTCAGCCAGCAGTACTCTGCCGAGGACATCTTCAGGGGCGCCGACTTCGAATCCATATTTGGCGGCGGTCTGGGTGACATATTCGACTTCTTCTTCGGCGGGGGAGGCATGCGCGGGGGCTATGGCAGGCGCGCGAGCCGTGGAAACGACCTGCTCGCCGAGCTGGAGGTAACGCTCGAGGAGGTCGCGCGCGGTACCGAGAAGGAGATCCAAACGCCCCGGACCGAGAGGTGCGCCACCTGCGGGGGAACCGGCGCCGCACCGGGGACATCTCCGAAGCCATGTTCGAGATGCGGAGGGACTGGGCAGGTCCAGCGCGTCATATCGAGCGGCTTTGGCAGGTTCGTCCAGGTGACGCCGTGCCCGGCATGCAGAGGCGCGGGCAGCACGATAGAGACGCCTTGCAGGGACTGCAGGGGCAGCGGGATGCAGCGCGCGAAGCGGCGCATAGCGGTCAAGGTTCCAGCTGGCATAGGCGACGACGCGCAGCTGAGGCTGCGAGGCGAAGGGGACGCATCGCCCAACGGCGGGCCCCCCGGCGACCTCTATGTGCAGGTCAGGGTGCTGCCGCACCCGAGCTTCAAGAGGGACGGGGCGAACCTCATCTACGACCTGTCTGTAGGCGCCCCACAGGCAGCTCTCGGCGCGGACATCGACGTGCCAACTCTTGAAGGAGCTCAGCCAGTCAGCATTGCTGCCGGCACGCAGCCGGGAACTATTATAAAGCTGAGGGGCAAGGGCCTGCCGAGGCTGAACGGCTTCGGGAAGGGCGACCTTATGGTAAGGGTCAACGTAGCCATCCCGGAGAGGCTGACGTCCAGGCAGAGGGAGCTATACGAGGCTCTAGCAAAGGAGTCGAACATGAGCGTGAAGGGGCGCCGGTTCATGGGCATTTAGGTCCCAGAGGCGCGGTCGGCGGGCATGCAATGTATTTTAAGGGCTTTGCTGCAATCATCTTACATTCCTGATCACCGGTTATGATGGCTATGGTTGGCAAGATCCTTTACTGGAAGGGATGCATGTCGAGGCTAAAGATGAAGTCGATTGCAGACTCGACCGAGGCGCTGCTTGGGCTCCTAGGAGTGGATTATGACACGCTAGGCGGCGAGGAGGGGTGCTGCGGCTCGGTCTTGCTTAGGACCGGGCAGTATGATGCCGCAAGGTCGCTTGCAATCCTGAACGCGGACAGGATATCCTCGCTCGGTTACTCTGAGCTCGTCACGAGTTGCCCCGGGTGCTTCAAGACGATGTCATCCGAATACCCGATGATCATCGGCAGGGCGCCGTTCAGGGTCATGCACATCTCGCAGTTCCTTTACGGCAGGAGGGCGGCGATGGAGGGCTGCCTGCACCCGATCCGGGCGCGGGTCGTGTACCATGATCCATGCCACCTCGGCAGGCATATGGGCGTCTACGACGAGCCCAGGGCGCTAATAAGGATGGTTCCAGGCGCGGACCTTGTCGAGTTCAAGTACAACCGGTCGAAGGCGCTGTGCTGCGGCGCCGGCGGTGGTGTCAGGTCGGCCTTCCCTGAGATTGCGGTGGAGGTCGCAAGAGGGATCACAGGCGCCCCGCTCAGGGAGGCTGGCGCCAGCATCATCATAACCTCGTGTCCATTCTGCAACTATAACCTTAAGGAGGCGGGGGGCGCCGAGGTCATCGATCTGCCTGAGTTCCTGCTGAGATCGTGGAGGGGTTCCTGATGAACGATGAGCCGCGCGACCCGAAGAGCAAGGAGTTCTCGGAGTGGATGGGCGACCAGCGGCGCAGGCTAGGCATAGACCGGGCGGTTGCCGCATACACCGCCGCGAAGGAGGCCGCTCTCAAGCGGCTGCCCGAGATGGAGGAGATGCGCAAGGAGGTCCGCAGGATCAAGGAGGAGTCAATAAGCAGGATGGGCGAACTGGCACGCCAGGCGATGGACTCGATTGCGGATGTCAAGGGCACCCCTTACTTGGCGGGGGATGCGGCTGAGGCGCGGCGGATATTCTGCTCGATAGTGGGCACCGGCAAGCTCGTGGTCAAGTCGAAGTCGCTCACGAGCGAGGAGATCCATCTCAACGGCGCGCTCGAGGCAGCCGGTAACGATGTCTATGAGACCGACCTCGGCGAGTTCATCATCCAGCTTAGGAAGGAGAAGCCGACCCACATCATCAACCCGTCGGTGCACGTCCCTAGGGAGGAGGTGGCACAGACGTTCTCGAAGCTCCTAGGGCGGGAGGTCTCCTCGGACATACCCTCCCTCGTGGGGGTCGCCAGGGAGTTCCTGCGCGATAAGTTCTGCAAAGCCGACGTGGGGATAACCGGCGCGAACGTCGTCTCGGCGAAGACCGGCACGCTCTTCATAATCGAGAACGAGGGCAACGCCCGCTTCGTCAGCAACGCGCCCCCCGTCCACATAGCCATAACCGGCATCGAGAAGGTCGTACCGACGCTCTCGGACGCCTTCAAGGTTGTGCAGACGCTGCCGCCCTACGCCACGGGCGTCCTCATCTCGGCATATGTCTCGCTCGTGACGGGGCCCAGTAAGACTGCCGACATCGAGAAGACGATAGTCTACGGCGCCCACGGGCCGAAGGAGCTGCACGTGGTGCTCCTCGACAACGGCCGCTCGGAGATGGCCAAGGACCCCATTCTGAGGGAGGCCCTGTACTGCCTGAGGTGCGGGGGGTGCCTCTACGAGTGCCCTGTCTACCGCATCGTGGGTGGCTCATTCGGGGACAACTACTTCGGCGGCATAGGCATGGTCTGGAGCGCATTCACAAGGGGCGACGAAGCGGTCGCGGTGGCAATCGACGCATGCACAAAGTGCGGAAGGTGCAAGGAGGTCTGCCCGCTAGAGATCGACGTCCCGAAGATGGTGGAGCGCCTTAAAGGGAAGCTGGTCCGCAAGGGGCACCTATCTAGGAAGCACGCGGAGATAAGGGAGAACATCGAGCGGAAAGGGAACCCGTTCGGGCAAAGCGAACGCCGGCAGTGAGCGGCAGGCGCCCCGGCCTTGGCGCCCTTTCCTATATCTCCAGCATCTCCCTGTGCCGGTCGAGCTTGGGGACGTCCGGGAGCGTTCGGGCTATCCTCTCTTCGGCTATCATGGCCGCCTGCTTCAGTATGTCCGACCCGTCCTCGCTGCCGAACTGCGGCGTGGTCAGCGGATCGCCTTGGGCAGCATCGACCATGACTCCTTGGAGTATCTCCCCAAGTTGAGACATCGACATGTCCGCCTCAGGAACGATGTTTGATATCCCGCCCGATATCTCATTGACCGCCCTGATTGCCGGAGCCAGGTTAGCCGCCACGTCGCCGTATTCCCTGACAGTGGTCAGCCTCACGCTGATCTGCTCTAGCGCAAGCCGGGTAGTCATTATTATCTTGAGCAGCTTGCGCACCTCTGTCAGTTCGTTTGCGTAGATCTTGGCCCTGGCAATGTCCCTCTTGTGATAAAAGTCGACGACCTTGGCGAAGAGCGCCTTGTCGTACTCCTGAACCCGGGCGTTTCTGATGTCGAGATGCTGCATCTGCGCACCGATTATCTTAACTGCCTCGTCGAGCTGGGGCTTTAGAGGTCCCTTGATCTTCGTCTTCTCCTTCTTCGGCTCCCAATTCTTCAGGAAATCCATCGCAGCCTCATCGCTTCTACTTTCGGTCGACACTATATAAAAAACTTGGCGGCGCACGCGTATCGGATTCAGCGGAACGTGCTGCTAACCGTGACGCCGCTCACGCTCTTGCACAGGGGGGAATTCTTATATGCGGACTTGCCAAAATACTTTTGAAAGGTGTCCGTTATGCTCGGTTCCGGTCATATAGGTGAGTGGTTTGGTAGAAAGGCGGAGAAGGAGATCATCGCCGCTTGCGCAAAGCACCTTGAAAAGATATTCGGCATAACCAACCAGTTCAAGCTCTTTATGGACGCATACTGTGACGGGGACCTCGATAAGGCAAAGTACTATACGAAGGAAGTGGTCGAGCGCGAGAGGGAGGCGGACGTGATAAAGCGGAAGCTCATCGATGACCTCATGGTGTCCTCACTCCACCCCATGGACCAGGACGAGATAATCAGGCTCGTGCTTACAGCGGACGACATAGCTGCGCATCTGAAATCGGCCACAAGGAAGCTCTCATATACTGATGTGACTAAAATCCCTGAGATAATCAAGGACGGGCTCCGTGCCATTGTGAACAGGCTTATAGACGAGAACGCGGCCCTAATGAGGGCCGTGGATGCGATTGCCAACGGCAGCGGCGATGTTGCGGACAAGGCCGCATTGACCGAACGCATTGAGGAGGAGATCGACGACATGCGCGTTGACCTGCTTGCAAAGATCCTTAAGTGGGGCGACAACGCGGAGCACGTCAGCGACTGGCTGATGCTTAAGGAGGCGGTCGAGAACATCGAGTCCTCGTCTGACAAGATGGAGGATACGGTGGACGTGATAAGGGCAATAGCAGTGCTCCGCGGTGGCGCGTAGCCGGCGAAATGTCTCCTTAAATGGCGGATCGCCCCGCATTCATCCGCACAAAACCGCCTGAAATATTGGCTTGGCCATGCTGCCTCTTCGCCTCAGCACGTCAAAAAATCAGGCTACAAGACGATCTCCAGCAGGTAGTATATGGCGCCGGTGATCGCGATGTTAATCGGGACTGTCATTATCCAGTACGACACTAGCGTCAGGGACATGCCCGCATTGACCGACTTTCGGCTGCGGGCATAGCTTGCACCGATGATCGCCCCCACCGCCGCATACGATGACGATATGGGCAACCCGTACCCCCAGATCAGGTAGGGCACGGTCGCGAAGGCGTATACGACTATGGCATTTGCAGTGCTCGCGGAGAGCGCCGTCATAAGATCGAGCCTCGTCACCTTGAATGCTAGGGTCTTTATCACACGTTTCCCTATCGTGACTCCGCCTATCACGATGCCGATGGAACCATACAGCGCCAATAGAAACATCGTCGTTTGGCTTGGGACGCTTCCCCCCTCACCTGCGATCTGGATGTATATCCCTGTCGCGTGCGAAACGTCATTGGCGCCGAATGAGTACGCTGCGAAGCAGAGCGATACTATCAGCGCGATCTTGAAGAAGTTTTCAAGCTTCTTCTTGTTGCTTCCGCATCTCGATGCATACCTGCTTATCAAGCGGTATACCACGAAAGCCACCGCGAGCGCGCAGAGAGGCGACGTGACCCAGCTCGTCACTATCGAGCCTATGATGGCCAGGTTCATTCCAGAGATTGAGAATTTGACTATGCCGTATCCGATAACGGCGCTTATGATTGCATGCCCTGTTGAGATTGCCATCCCCCTCATCGAGGCCAAGAAGACCCATATGTTTGCCCCCAGCACTATGGCGATCGCTCCTACGGGGTCGATGCTGGGGACGATGCCTGAACCTATCGTCTTCATGACCATGAATCCCTGCAGGGAGGCGCCGAGGATCGTGAATAGCGCAAAAAGGATGAGCGTCTTCTTCAGACTCAAAGTGCCTGAGCCGACCGTTGGGCTCGTGGGGTTCGCCGCGTCGTTACCGCCGATGTTGATCGCCATTATGAACGCGAGGATGAGGCCAATAATCAGCAGGATCGTATGCGCATCCATACTCTCACCAGAGTGTGCCGCCCAACCCCATCACCGCTACCGCTTCTCTGTAAATCCCACGTTGCTAAAAAGTGTTTCTCGTTGCCGGCCGCTATCCTCGTTACCGAATCAGTTTCCATGGCAGCAATGCTTCTCACGCACCATCTCTTTCAGCCGCCAAGATACGCGCCCATCAGGCCGGCCCTTATCATGCCGATCGCAATGCCGGAGAGTATGAAAGCCATTACCCTGGAGATTATCGTCGAGCCGGTCTTGCCCAGCATCCGCATCACCTTGCTTGAGTATCTGAGCAGGAGCCACTGGAGCGCAACATTCGCGAACATAGCAAAGAATGCGACGAGCGGCCCCTGCTGCATAAGGTACATCACAGTGTATATGCTCCCTGGTCCTGCCATGAGCGGGGTGGCGAGCGGGACTATGGCGACGTCCTCGCGGTTCATCCACCTGGCCTCCTCTTTGCCTAGGAGGCCCTCAATCGACATTATGAAGAGGAGTATGCCCCCTGCTATCCTAAAGTCATTCATGGATATTCCGAATAAAGACAGCACGAAGAGTCCCGCGATGGCGAAGAATATCAGTATCACGAGCGCGGTTGCCACTGAATTGTTTATTATGACGCGCTTCTTCTTCTCGTCGAATGCCGCCGTGAAGCTCTGGAAGAGCGGTATGTTGCCTATGGGGTCGAAGATTATGAAGAGGGTGATGAACCCCTGTAAGTAGACTGCAAGCTCGTCCATGGTGCTTCAGATGATTCTCTGGTCGATGGGCTATATTAAATCGTCAGTAGGTGGACCGTGTTACTGGCAGCCCGTCTGAGAACCAAACGATTGGCCTGCCTTTCACTGCCTGTCCGGCGGATGCCGCTTCCGGGCAATGCTGAAATACCTTGGGGCATCAATGTAACAAAAGGCGCATCTGATGTCTGAACATTGTGATGAAGTTAGAATCGAGGAGCTCGGGCCGATGCGGGTCGCGAGCGTGAGGGTGATCAGCGCAACGCCGGAGCGGGACGCATGGGCGAGGATGAAGGCATGGGCATCTGCAAGGGGGCTTCTCAACTTTGCCAAAAACCCAATATTCGGGTTCAACAGCCCTGACCCTGAGCCGGGGCAGAAGATATACGGCTATGAATACTGGCTGAGGGTCGATGCCGCAACCGAGATCGGCGGCGAGGCGGTCGAGCGGCACTTCGACGGCGGACTATACGCTGTTTCGGAGTGCCGCGTGAGCGACCCATGGAAGGACATCCCCTCCGCATGGGGTAGCCTGCTCCAATGGGTCCTCAAGAACGGCTATTCTATCGGATCCCACCAATACTTCGAGGTCCCAGAGGATCCGGACGCTCCTGACAACCAACTTGTGTTGAGGCTACATTGCCCTGTAGCCAAGAAGTGATTGCCGCGGGGCAAGCACCCTTTTAACCTCCGTTTCAGTGTCATTATTGGGGGAGACGTCGTTGAAGGGCAAACCCAAGGTAATCAAGTCGGACAGCGAATGGAAGAAGGAATTGACACCCGAGCAGTACCACATCCTGAGAGGCGGGGGCACTGACCAGCCATTCACAGGCGAGCTGCTCCGCAGCAAGGATGATGGAACGTACCGTTGCGCAGGCTGTGGGAACACAATCTTCCTCTCGGAGGACAAGTTCGATTCCAAGAGCGGTTGGCCAAGCTTCACGAAGGCAGTTGAGGGGAGCGTCGAGCTCGTCCCGGACCATAGCCATGGCATGAATCGGGTCGAGGTCAGGTGCAGCAGGTGCGGGGGGCATCTGGGGCACGTCTTCGACGATGGCCCCGAACCAACGGGCAAGCGGTATTGCATAAATTGCTCAT
>MAGS01000004.1 GCA_001717005.1 Candidatus Methanomethylicus mesodigestus
GGATAATGCAATAATACAGAAAAAAATAAGGTGATGAAATGCAAAACGAAGAAGTACTTTTGGAGAAATTGTATAACGCAGTCATGGACCAAGACATAGAAACTGCCAAGAAATCCGCCGAAGCCATAGTCAAATCGAAGGCTAGCCCAGAGAAGGCGCTTCAAAGAGCTTCCGCAGCCATGTCAAAGCTAGGTGAGTTATTTGACAGCGGTGAGGTCTTTCTGCCACAGGTCGTTATCGCATCCGATGCCATCAAGGCTGTAAGCGACGTGTTGTTGCCAGTGATGCCTGCATCCGCTAAGCTTGCCGCAAAGCCTGGTAAATACGTCATAGGCACAGTCGAGGGAGACGTGCACGATATCGGCAAAGGCATAGTCGCTACAATGGTCGAATCCGCTGGTTTCGAACTAATCGACTTGGGCAGGGACGTTCCCTTGAAGCTCTTCCTTGAGAAGGTCAAGACCGAGAAGCCCGCAATAGTTGGCCTCTCCTCGCTGATGACGGTGACAAGGACAAACCAAAAGGTCTTCATCGAAATGCTAAAGAAGGAAGGTCTTAGGGACCGCGTTAAGGTCATGGTGGGTGGCGGCGCAACTACTGGCGAATGGGCGTCACAGATCGGTGCAGACGCTTGGGGTGAGGACGCTCCGTCAGCTGTTAAAAAGGCGCTGGAGTTGGTTCGTAAGAAAAAATAGGCTTGGGAGGTGCAACAAATGGAAGAATACCTGACTAGATTGGGTGATGGCAAACCGATTAGACAGACGAAGAAGCAGATATACGACGATCTAAACGAAGGCACAAAGAACATGGCTGAAAAAGCAAAGGTGCCGGAGCTGACTAGCGGCGATCTCGAATATATTGCTGAAATAATCATGGCTCCAACCCGAATTGTGAGCGTCAAGCCGGGAAATGAGGTCGTGATGACGCACGATGTCGGGCCACTCAAAATTATGGCAGACCAGTCTAACAGCGGTGTCAACGTTCCATGCTCAAGAGAGCAAGCCATGAGCATATACGAACGCATAATTGCCTCTGATTCTGCAGAGCTCGGTCATATAGACTACAGCTTTAAGCCCGTTAAGCCAATAGTGAGCCAAGAGCAATCGGTTTTACAGAACGTCTTACAGATGACTACGCTGCCCATATTCTATGGTGCGATGCCAAATTTGGGACTCTATTACGCGCCCGACGGTCCATTTCCGGAGCCTATCGCGTTGATCCGAAACAGGAAAATGGAAGACGCCAAAGCCGCAATGAATGGCGCCGCTGAGCGATTCATCGAAGACATATTGTATATGACCACAAGACTATACGCGGTGGGGCTCGACGCACTCAATATCGATACAACCGCCGCTGCTGGCGATCCAGATTTCTGGGCAGTGCTCCATGGGACTGAGAAGCTTAAGAAGGAATGCCCGGAGCTTTGTATCGAGATGGGGATGTCTGGCGAATTCATCCTAGGATTCCATGGCGAACTGAAATACAATAATGTGCGATTAGCCGGTCTCTGGCCACACCAGCAAGTCAAACTGGCAGAAAAAGCAGGGGCTGACATCTTCGGTCCTGTCGTCAACACAAAACCTGGAAAGTCCTTCGCTTTCAACATAGCGCGCGCAACAACTGCCGTCAAAGAATGCGTAAAAGTTTCAAAAATACCCATCCATGTAAATATGGGCATGGGCGTAGGCGGCATTCCTATGTTCGAAACTCCCCCTATCGACGCAGTAACCCGTGCAAACAAGACTATGATCGAAGTCGCTGGCGTTGACGGTGTATAGGTTGGAGTTGGCGATCCGATGGGCATGCCCATCGCGCACGGTATCGCCGGAGGAATTGGTGGAATCAGGACTGCAGGCGACTTGGTTGCCCGCTGCGAAATGACTAAGATGCGCTTGAAGGACGCAAAGAAGTATGTAGCAAACAAACTTGGCATAGACGTTTCCTGTATAGCCGACGAGTTCACTATGCGAAAACTCAGAGAAGACCTAGATATTTGTACCATAACAGGCGTTCCAAA
Organism: Candidatus Methanomethylicus mesodigestus; assembly: GCA_001717005.1. Classification (GTDB taxonomy): domain Archaea; phylum Thermoproteota; class Methanomethylicia; order Methanomethylicales; family Methanomethylicaceae; genus Methanomethylicus; species Methanomethylicus mesodigestus. Next base: position 2,018 of record MAGS01000004.1, read on the forward strand.
CGTAGCAAGGCACTTGGAAGCCAAGAGCCGCATTGCTGACATATTGGGCATAAAAATAAGATCTGTTGACCACCTTAAGTTGAAGATGAAAGTTTGAGCCTATTCAACCTCCATGCCAACTATAAGTCGTGAGGACTTGGGATGCGGCTTGGATACAGATAGGCGAACTTCCTCTTTTTTTTGAATACCTCCCTCTGGCATGTCGTTGATCTTCCACCCCGCCGCTGACCGTTGAAGCATGGCACGAAGGTGAACTTTTTGAAAAGCGCAAAAGAGCTTTAGCTCACGAGATCAAATGCCATGGTCGCCACTCCCAGCGCCAGCTTATCGTGTATAATCCTGTCCTGCCCGAGCTTCTCGAGGGCCGCTTTCGTGAATCCCAGTGGAACGGCCGGCGCCGTAAATATTGCCCCTTCCTTGATCATGCGGGCGGTTATGAAATTGCGCCCGGGCGCTGCCAGCATAACGTGATCCCCGCGGCTTATGCACTCCGCCACCGTTCCGCATTTAAGACACAATGGCAGCCGTCTCCTTAGCTCATCCACCTTCCAACCAAGGGGATCATAAGCAAAGACATTCGCCCCCCTTCTGCACATATATTCTGCAGCGGCACTGCCGACTCTGCCTGCCCCGATCAGAGCAACACTCTTCCCATCCAAACCGTCGATCTTCTTCTCCAATGCCGCCGCATAACCGCGACCAGTCGCATCGTAATTATATGACACCTTCAAATTTCGTAGGTTCAATCCTACGAAGAACTCATCATCTGCGGCAAAAACCATCTTCGCCCCATCAGTGAATGCTTCCGATATGCCCCCAACGTCGTTTTTGGATGCAACTTCCGTCTTGAGGCCTAGGTGGTTGAGAATGGCTGCAACTGCTTGGGCGAAGCCACTAATCACTCCCTTGCCTGAGGTCATCGGCACTACTTTTGCCTCCGATCTATCGAACGCCGTTGCACGACTGCCCGAAAAACCCGCTGCATGAGCTGCAACTTCAGAGATGTCCGCTCCAATCTTCATCTCGAATGCCCTGTCAGACACCTTCATGGTTGAAGGAATCCTGTCGATCTCATCGCTTCTCAATCTTGTCATAGACTCTCGTCATCCCAAATGGCGATCGCTCTTCATTCCTGAAGACCTTATAATGCTCACAGAGCGACTCTGTGGCTTCTTCCATCCGTATCTTTGCTCTGGAAAGATCCGAATCAACAATTATCAGCGTGGCGACGTAGCCTTTCGCGCTGCCTTCTTGGGGCAGGTTTGTTATCGCTTCATCCGCACCATGGAAGTTTGTTTCAATCCTCAACCCTGTTGCATGAGCGATGTTGTGCTCTGCCGCGACTCTGACTGTGCCATCCCCGAAGAGAAGATGCTGGTATATTACCCCCTTCTCTTGATGCTTATTGATCTTCGGCAGCCTGCTGTTGATGAAAATATCCGCGAGTAGTGCAACCAGATTCTCCCCGGCCGAGTGAAATACTACAGTGGGCGTCTGGCTTGGCAATCGGGCGTTTGCCTCTATCACATCTAACGACGAGTTATCACTCCTTAATGCTACCTGAAGATCGGTAACCCCTTTCAAATCAAGGCCTTTCACTAATTTGTCGCCTATCTCTTCTATCCGGTCACGAATTCCATCCCCAATCCCGGACGGCGCCAAAACCCTTTTGCATCCATACGTTTCATCGAACTCTAAACATGTCACTTGGAATGGCATCGCTTCGCCGTTCATGCCGAGCAGTTCAAGCGATAAAAAAATGCCATTTACGCATTCCTGTATCATCCATTTGGAGCTGTCTTCTCCCACCGCATTCTGCATTTCGGCCCTGTTCCGCACTAGCGCCACCCCCCTGCTGCCGCTGCCTACGACCGGCTTTACGATCATGGGGAACTTTGCCATGGGATAACGCGCGGGCTGGGGCAGCCCCCAAACCCTACAGAGTTCAGAAAACGCATCCTTCCTTGAGGTCTTTAGAAATGCCCCCTCGTCATGCATGCACGGCACGCCCGCCTTCCGGCTAGCACGTACAATTGTGGCCAGTGCCGCCTCATCCTCAAGGGCAGGCAACACCGCTGCCGCTCTCCTGAAGGCTGTTTTTGTTGCCTCTAGATCCTTGAGCACGTCCATCCTGTAAAATTCATCTGCAAGGGCTGCGGCCGGGGGCTCGGGCGCCTTGTCGATGAGCATCACTTCATATCCTGCCTTTCCAGCCAGATATGCTGCCTCCATGCCCTGAAGCTTTCCGCCCACAATGCATATCCCCTCCCTCAAGCGCTCATGCCCTCCGAATGTGGCACTTCTCCCTCTCCACCCATTCCATGTACTCATTCCGTCCGGCTATCTCCAGGTCAAGCCTCCCGAGATAAGGCATGATGCTCTTGGCTGTCCTTGCAGAACTTTCTATGTCAAGATCCGCTTGGGCCACGCCTTTTAACCCGCGATCCGGCGGTATAAGCGAGGTCACGACATTCGCTCCGGCCAATATCCTGAGCTCGAGCCCCTTAATGCCATCAACATCATACGATGCGGGAATAAGCCTATCTTGGTGAACAAGCCGCATCATGGCAATCGCTTTCATCTCCTCAAAAATCGGGGGCGCTCGTGCACCCTCCAAAGGCGTCCCCGGCTGTGGCATCAGTCCCATCGCCCTGACTTGATGCGCCCTCCCTGCAAGCATCTCGTAAACCGAATCGACGACATCCATTGGCGTCTCGCCCACGCCCAGCAATATTCCGTCCTCTACCAGCATGCCCTCGCGCATCGCATCAATCTTTGCTTTCTGCCTACCCTCATACGACTGTCCTATTCTCAGCTTGGAGTACAGCTCCCTGTTATGCGTCTCCTGGTATAGTGCATACCAATCAACGCCGGCCCGAGCCAGCTCATGCAGAATGCTCCTTGGTGCGACCCCGGGGGATATCATAAGTGGTATGTCGTACCTTCTCTTTATTTCCCTGCAAATTTCAATTATTGGCAGGAGGCCCTTCTCTTCAACCATCTGAGGGTCCTCTCCCATGGTCAAATCTACAAGATGGATGCCCTCTTCATCCAAACTCTGAACCGCCTCCGTTATCTGCTCAAGGCTTTTTCTATATCTTTGGGGGCCGCGATTGGTTCTTCTATAATAACAGAAGCTGCAATCATTTCTGCAATATGTTGAGAAGTATATGAATCCATAAATGAATATTCTATGGCCAAAATTTTTTTCAGTTATTCTCCTTGCGACCTGGAAGAGCGATAAGCTTACATCCGTCCCTTCAACCGTGGCAAGATGCCTCATCTCCTCCTTGCTGGGTGCCTTGCCATCCAGCGCGTCTCCTAGGATCTCCGCCGCCCGCTCATCGGCAATATCGATCCTCATGCATCTTCCCCAACGAATGCGCTTGAAGATTCCTTAACGACGATGCGCTGCTATCGTTTCAATCTAACCGTCTTGTCGCGCACATCGAGATACCGCCCCTAAACACTCACTTCACGTTCAACTTGCTTCCATCAAGATAGAATAGGCTTCTGGCAACCCTTGCGACCGAGTTATGTCCGCCTGCGAACATGGCAAGCCTTTCCAGTCCAAAGCCAACGCCCAACCAAACATCGCTGATCCCCCAATTGCAGTCCATCTGTTTTGGACCAATCGCTGCAGACGCAACTTCGACCCCTTTCACCCTGACATCGCATGTCTCGCCATAAACCTCTGAACTCTCAGGCTCGATCACGTACTCCAGCCCGGCCGCCTTCATTACGGTCTCGATATAATCCAATAGTCTGCCTTTTGGGTCATCAGGAGGAGCAAGTTCAACCATGTTCATCATCGTGAACTCCTCAAGATGAAGCTGCCCCCTTGTGTCCCTCCTGAAGCATTGCCCCACCTCAAATATCCTGACCGGTTTTCCTATCGCCGAGAGTTTTTCCATGATCACATAGAGATTGGGGGCCAGCATAGGTCTCAAGCACTGATCTTCACCGACCCAGACAATCTGCCTCCAGAGGTGATCCCCTCTGCTTATTCCCATCTTCTCTATCTCTTTTCCACCGATCAGTATCGGCGTGACCACCTCGGAGAAGCCTCGCGAAATCAATGCTCCCCTTATCCTCTCTTCAAGCTCTCTCACGAGCGGTTTCCTTCTCCTATTCATGAAGTCTTCAAGCGATTCTCTGTTCTTTCTAGACATTTTCTTGGATGCGGTCTTGAATGCTTCATCTCTTTCCGAGGCATCTTCGAATAGCCGTTCCATCTCCGACGCATCCGTGCCTAACTCCAACAGCTTCTGCCTCTGGCCTTCGGTGAAGCCCGTCCTAGTCATGTGTTATGGACCTCACATCGAAGTTGCCTAGCCTGAGTTCCCTTCTGCTATACTTCTTTTCAGGGGCAATCTTCAACTTCTCTCTCGGAGGGCAAGCCCTTGACGGCCTCTCGACAAAGCTGCAACGCTTACACTCGCTCCAATAAACCATCTGTTTGAGCCATCTGGCCCCCCTGCCCCTCTTTGAATCCTTTACCGTGATCCTCATGCCGCAATCAAGCGTTAGGTGCAGCGTTTGCCCGTATCGCTGTGCACTCTTCACACTGTGCATTACCCTGTTTCTAGACGGGTAAAATTTGTACTTCTCAATCAATGATGAGAGCTTGGGTTGCGGTTTGTAGATCAAAACTCCCCCATGGATTATAAAAATAATGCTCTTAAGAGAGATAAAATGCTTTTGTCACCGATTAAACATATATTGTCGAAAGGAGCGCATTCTATTTGGAGGGTCTNGGCATGTCCGCCAAAAGCATCCTAGACCATCTCGTTTCAGGCATGAATGTGATTGGACAGCGCTTTGAGGACGGTGAAATATTCCTTCCTGAAGTGATGCTTGCCGCCGAAGCCATGGTTGCGGGCATCTCATTGCTTGAACCTGTCCTGGCGCAACAAGGACTCAACGCATCGAAAGGTCGGGTAGTCATTGGAACTGTTGAAGGCGACATACACGATATCGGTAAGAACCTGATCGGAATCATGTTGAAGGGCAATGGTTTTCAGGTCTTCGACTTGGGGAAGGACGTTCCCGTTGCCAACTACGTAGCAAAAGCAAAAGAAGTGAATGCGGACGTTGTCGGAATCTCCGCCCTCATGTCAACAACCACTCCAGGTCAGAGGAAAGTCATCGAACTCGCCAAAGAAGAAGGCATCTACGGCAAAGTCAAATTCATCGTTGGAGGCGCTTGCACCACTCCGGAATGGGCCGAGAAGATCGGCGCGTCTTATGCTACAAATGCTGCTGAGGCCGTCCGAGTCATCCAATCGTTAATAAAGGAGGTATAAAATTGGCCCGAGATAGAAGGCTAACCCCGATAGACGTCTACAAAAGATCTCTTGTTGGAGAGAAATGCGATGAGAAGAACTGGGATTTCAAATTAATCCCTCAGACCACTGCTAGGCTAGTTAAGGAATATGGCATCAGGATCGAAAAGCAGTCCTTCATCCCTGAAGGAGCGCTGGCTGATAGGATCTTCCAAGCAGGCAAATCGCTGCTGGTTGAGCTCGGCGTCTTCAATATGACCACTGGTCGCATAATGAAGGTGACTGAGGACGAGATCCGAGACGCTGTAAAATACGCCCCTAGGGAGGTCACGCTTGGCGCCGGCAGGGACGCAGCGCACATGGTACAGCGTAAGTCCGGAGGAGCGAACTACGGTCTCAAACCCATAATCCAAGGCGGTCCGACTGGTGCTCCCGTATCTGAGGCGATGTTTCTGCCTATGCATATAAGCTATGCCCAAGAGGCGGTCGTTGATACGATCGTCAACGGTGTCCTGAGTACATACCAAGGGGACGATGTAACGCCTGCAAACCCGATCGAATCCAAGGCGGTAAAGGTCGAGCAGCAGCTTATACGTTTGGCCGCATCAATGGCCGGCAGACCCGGAATGGGAGTATAGGGACCAGAGACCGCAGTAGGTTCGACCAGAGGTGAAGCCGACTTCTTCTGGCCTGAGTATGGCCTCTGTGGTCTCAGACCGTGCGATAGCCACGAGATATCTCAGCTTAACGAGCTAAAGATCGACCAAGCTTTCCTTACGCAGGCGCAGCACGCGGTGGATTTGGGCGCAGTGATCATGGTGGAACAGATGCCGATTGTAGGCGGCTATCTTGGCAGTGTTGAACAAGCTGCCGTCTCAGATGTGGCAACGACCCTCGCCAGCTTTGCGATGTTTTCAGGGACATACCATCTCGATGGGCCAGTCCATGTCCGGTGGGGAATAACGACATGCCGGGAAGCCCTCCAGGTTGCGTGCCACGCAGCATTGGCCATAGACCGCAACACGGACTTCATGATCGCCAACCAGTACTATCCTATAGCCGGGCCTTGTACAGAGATGTGCCTGTTGGAGACTGCTGCCCAGGCGGTAGCCGACACATGCTCTGGGCGAGAACTTCTATCAGGTTCCGCGGCAGCAAAAGGCGTGGTGCTCGACATGACGACCGGCATGGAAGCAAGGGTTATGGGCGAATCTGCGATTGGCGCTACAAAGCTCTCGCCCAAGAAGGCTAACGAAGTACTGGCTAACATATTGGCTCTTTACGAAAAGAACTACAAGGAATATGCAATAATGGGTGGCAAAGGCAAGAAGTTCCAGGATTGCTACAACCCAGTCACTATTAGGCCAAATCCTGAGTACTTGACAATCTATGAAAAAGCGATGAATACCTTGGAGCGCAGCGGCTTACCATTACAGGGCATATGGTGATCTGGCGCCACTTCATCATTTTTCCTTTTTTATTACCCTCATTCTGAGCCGACGATGCCCCTGCTACTGGATATCAAAGCCAATGTCTGCGAGCCTTTTCGTTACATCCTTCCATATGGCGACGTATTGGGCTGAAGGTTCGATCTTTCTAAGGTCATAGCACTCCGTAATAGCCTTTCCTTCTGGAACCCTTCCTTCAACCATGTCTCTATCGTAAATGTCGACTATGCTCTTGACGATGCTATTTGCCTCATCTAATTTCATCTTCGCGGCACCCTTTGAAGCAAGCGCGGCAATTCTTGCCTCCATCCCCGTGTAATTGTCGACAAGCCTGCCGCCTGTCCCTCCTGCGCTTGTGATGATGCTTGCGCCGCATGCCGTATCTGCTATCGATTTTGCGACGATCTCAAAGCATTGCATCTCAGTACACGGCCCTGCCGCCGTCCAGAGGAGATTCCCTGTAAGCGCTCGGGTGCAGAGCTTTAGACCAAGGAGCGCCATGGCCCCTGCCCAAAGCGATCCCTTCTCGGACCCGGTCCTATATTTTATGTGGTTTGTTGCCAGCTGAAATATCTGTCCCCCGATGATCGTATATCCTTGGAGCGCCTCTGCGACGCTTGTAATCGCTACTTCCTCAGCACCGCCTGCATACCCTCCAAGAACCGGGCACATCATGGACGAGACTATGTATCCATTCTCTCTGCAATGATACATCCTCTTCAACGTTTCGAGATCCATCTTGAGCTCATTTAAAGGATCGATCTCATGAATATCCGTCGGCCTAAGTCCGCCCGCGCAGTCTGCAAAATTCGTTGCCTCGGAAGTTGGATGAACAAGCCCGGTTACGCATAACCCTTCCCTTCCGGCCATCTCAAGCGCCCTCCTCGCCGTTTTGGCCTCGTTCATGGCTGACGCCATCTCAAGCGGCGTATGCGTTTCCACGTCAAATCCGTTAATCGTCTTGAGAAATCCGGAGAAGAGTATGTCGACCGTGGGTTCCTTTGCATAGCTTAACATCGTTTCAAGGTATATCCCTTCTGAGACCGGGCATTCGCATGGCCCTCCTGCAATAAGTGCCCCCCCGCCTCTTTTGCCAGCTCCCTTCCTTATCCAGACCTCATCCTTCTCCGATCCCACCTTGATTGATTCGGGCATTTCATTCAACGCCGATTTGACTTCCTCGTCAGTGACCCTTACCAGATGACCGCCAGTCGTGTAGAGCGTGCCCAACTCCAAGAAAAGCGTCAATCCTGCTTGGTAAACATCCTTCGCCATGCTGCTGTCTATTGGAACAGGCGACTGTCTGTCAAACCTAATCCCATGCTCGACCTTGAGCTCTCTCGCTCTTTTATATAGCATCATGTCAAAATCCTTTTCTCTGCATTCCGGCCCGGTTGCCGCC
>MAGS01000040.1 GCA_001717005.1 Candidatus Methanomethylicus mesodigestus
GCGCGGCGGCTTCGGCTTCGGCAGGGGGGGCAGAATCGTCAGCATAAGGGGCGCGGACCTCCGGGCGGCGCTCTCGGACGGGGGCGTCTTCACCGTGCGGGGGTGCCCGGGCTGCAACAGACCGTACTACAACGAGCGCGCATCCGGGCCGCTCTACAACTTCCCGGAGAAGCCTGACGAGCGGGTAATGCGTAGGATAGCGGGGGAGATCATTGGATCGCTTGCGGGTGATTAGCTTCAGCGCGCACGATGCTGCCTCGAACATGGCGCTCGACGAGGCGATAGCCAGGGCAGTCGGGGCAGGCGCTAGCCCGCCGACGCTGAGGCTCTATGGGTGGGACCCCCCGGCGGTCTCCATAGGCTACTTCCAGGAGGTGGAGGGGGAGGTCGACATGGACTTCTGCGAGGCCAACGGAATAGGCGTGGTGAGGAGGCTGACGGGGGGCGGCGCGGTACTCCATACAAGGGGGGAGCTGACTTACAGCCTCGCTGTAAGCGACAGGGATCCGGCGGTGCCGCAGGACGTGCAGGGGAGCTACATGAAGATCTGCGCGCCGTTCGTCTCGGCGCTCAGGGAACTTGGCGCCTCTGCGTGCTTCAGGCCGATAAACGACATCGAGGTGGGGGGCAGGAAGGTCTCGGGCAGCGCACAGACTAGGAGGTTCGGCGCGGTCCTGCAGCACGGCACCATCCTGCTGGACATCGACGAGCGGCTGCTGTGCGCACTCAGGGCGAAGATGGAGAAGCTGAGGGAGAGGGGCATAACGGGGCACGCCCAGCGGGTTACGACGCTCCGGAGGGAGCTGGGCAGGCGGGTGAGCCACGGCGAGCTCTCGAGGGCTGTGAAGAGGCAGTTCAAGGAGCAGTTCGGGTGCAAGCTCGACGCGGGGCGGCCCACCAGCGGCGAGCTCTGCAGTGCGCCGTCGCTTGCGGAGAGGTACAGGTCGGTGGAGTGGCTCTTCAGGAGGTAATGCTGATGGTAGAGAGGTCGGTCTCAAGGAAGGTCAAGGGCGGCAAGCTCGTCAAGGTTACAGTGCGCTCGGAGGGCGGGCGGATTGCGGAGGTCAGGATAACGGGGGACTTCTTCGCGCACCCGGAGGAGGGGCTCGAGCAGGTCGAGAGGGAGCTGAGGGGCGCCACTGTATCTGAAGTCAGGAAGACAGTGGAGAGCGCAACGGGAGGCGTGACGCTGGTCGGTCTTAAGAGGGAAGACATAATAGAGATGGTGGAGGAGTGCCTCGAGTGAGCCGTTCCATAACCTTCTACAGGCCGTCGCCCGCGGTCTTCCCCGTCTCGATCACAGGGGGGCGCTGCGAGCTGAACTGCCCCCACTGCGAGGGGAGGTACCTAGAGCAGATGGAGAGGGCGACGATGCCCCCGGACGTCATAAGGGCGTTCGACAAGGCTAAGGCGAGCGGGGCTTCGTGCGTGCTGATCAGCGGCGGCTTCACGAGGAGGGGGAGGCTCCCCGTCGAGGGTATGATCAACGTCATCAGGGAGGGGAAGGCGAGGACCGGCCTCAGGGTCGAGGTCCACGCGGGGCTAGTCGAGGATTCCACGATAGGCGCCCTGGCCGGTGCCGGCGTCGACGCGATGCTGATCGACGTGGTCGGCGACGACCAGACGATAAGGGAGTACCTAGGGGGGCGCTGGTCGGCGGCGGACTACAGGAGGGCACTGACATCGATCAGGGCGTCTTCGATCCCGGTCCTGGCGCCGCACGTGCTGATAGGCGTGGACGGGGGGAGGATCAGGGGCGAGTTCGCGGCGGTGGACATGATAGCCGAGGCGAGGCCGGACGCGTGCGCCATGCTCGTCCTGACGGATGCGCCGGCTTCCCCGGATGCAGGGGAGGTCGAGAAGGTGCTGGATTACGCCCGGGAGAAGCTGGAGTGCCACCTCACGCTCGGATGCATGCGTGGCAGGGGCGTGGACCGGTCGAAGTACGAGATGATGGCAGTGAACCTTGGCTACGACGGGATAGCGAACCCCTCGCCGGAGATAGAGAAGTCTGTTGCGTCCGCAGGGATAGGGGTCGTCTGGAAGGATGGATGCTGCATCTTCCCCTGAACCGGCCGTCGAAGAAGAAGGAAGGGAGCGGGAAGAAATAGAAGTTAAAAAGGGGAAAAAGGGAAGGGGCTGCTCAGAGCAGCATCGCCTTTGAGAGCGCGTAGTAGAACTCCATCGCCTTCTCCAGGTTCTCGATCTTGACGTACTCGTTGGGCTGGTGCCCGAGGTATATGTTGTTCCGCAGGTCGTATTCCCCGGGCCCCATGATTATCGAGGGTATGGACTTCTTGGTGGCGAAGACGGCTGCGTCCGTGAAGAAGTTCACGCCGAAGAGGTCCATCTTCCTGTTCAGCATGCGCGAGAGGATCGACTGGGAGAGCGTCACCAGCCTCTCGTTCGGGTCTGTGGCGAACGGCAGGCGCTCGTTGATAACCTTCACGTCGGCCTTGAACTTCGGCACCTTCCGACCGGTCTCCGCAACGGCGGCCTCGATCGCGGCCATCACGGCGGCGCGGCCCTGGCTCGGCACCGGCCTCAGGTCGACCGTGGCGACGCACCTGTCCGGAATCGAGTTTGTCTTGACCCCTCCGCTTATGGTCGCGATGTTTATCGTAGGGGGCGAGAGGTACTTGTCGCTCTTGTAAGGTATCGCCTCCCACTTCGCCTTGACCGCGGAGAGGAGCTGCATCATGTGCTCCACGGCGTTCACGCCGATCTCAGGCTGCGTGCTGTGGGCGGTCTTCCCGTATGTTGTGAGCTCGTACCAGAGGGTCCCCTTCTCGGCGATGACGATGTCGAGGTTAGTGGACTCGGGTATGACGACGGCACCGATGTTGTCCAGCGAGTTGTGCTCAACATAATGGCGCGCGCCTATGCTGTTGGACTCCTCGTCGGAGACCGCGGTGACCATCAGGTCTCCCTTTAGGCGCGGCTTCGATGCCCCAAGCAGTGCCGCCGCGACGCACATGGCAGCTACGCCGCCCTTCATGTCGCTGGAGCCCCTGCCCCAAATCTTCCCGTCGGCTATGTCCCCGCAGAACGGGTCCCTCGCCCATGCGGACTGGTCGCCAGCGGGCACGACGTCCAGGTGCCCGTTGAACATGATCGCAGGGGCCTCGCCCGTCCCCTTGATGACGGCGATCACGTTGGCGCGGTTCTTCGCGACGGTCACAACCTCCGTCTCGAAGCCGAACTGCTTCAGCCTTCCGGCCAAGAACTCGGCCGCAGGCAGCTCGTCGCCGGGCGGGTTCACGCTCTTTATCCTAACAAGCTCTTGGGTAAGCTTTACGACCTCTTTTT
>MAGS01000041.1 GCA_001717005.1 Candidatus Methanomethylicus mesodigestus
CGCCCATCTTCTTTGCGCTCCACTCCACCAGGTCCAAGTGCCGCCCGCCCTGCACCGGTCCTGCCCAGAGCATCGTGCCATCCTTCCTGAAGGATATGCTCTCCTTCGCCCTGCGGAGCGTCTCCTCCACCGTTTTAATCGCCTCGCCCCTGGTTGCGAACCCGCCCGTGGGCGTGTCCAGGATGACGCCTATGTCGCTTCTTATCTTCTCCTGGAACTCGACTATCTCCTTGGGGTCGGTGTCTACGCCGCCATACATCAGGAGCTGATAGGCTCCGGAGTCGGTCATTATCGGTCCGTCGAACCCTGTGAGCGCGTGGACGTCGGGCCTCTCCTCTCCGAAGTGCTTGAGGATCAGATACGAGTTGGTGATTATCATCCTGAAGCCAAATTTCTCCCTCAGCTCGCAAGGTGGAATCATGTTCTTTACAGGGTTTATGACAGGCATGAGGCACGGCGTCTCGACGTCGCCCATGCGAGTATGAAGCGTGCCTATTCTCGCCGCGAGGTCCCTGTCCTTAACCTCAAAACTCATTATGCTTTGCACCCGGTGATAAAAAATTGGATAAGGTGCTTAGGCACCCTTCTGCTCTAAAACATACTGATCGTAGACCTTCTTTACCCTGTCCACCATCGGGCCGACGCCTTCAACGCCGTCCGCGGTCACCCTTATCCTGTCCATGACCGTGACGAAACCGGATTCCTCATAGTACTTCACCATGTTCGGGAACATCTTCTGAAGCCGCTCGGAGAGTCCCCTCATGTCGAATGGTTTTTCCTTCAGAAGTATCTCAGAGATCGCGTCGCCTCTGATTATCACCCTTGAATACTTCTCTTTGTTAACAACCGCGTCCTGCAGACACAGATTCAAGTTCGTCGTGTCAAACCCAATGAGTGTGCCTTCGTAGGTAACCCCTCTTGCAGTTGCAATTTTGACGCTCTTGTCAACGAAGCCGTTCAGTTCGCTGACAAATCTTCGAGAGCCGACAGTTATGCTCATCTCATTCCACCTGATGACCTTTAATTAATTAGTAATTATTAAAAGNCTTGGCGAGGTGGCCCCGATAAGGCTTACGGAGGTGATTGAGGCTTTCGCGAGAAGGAACTACAGGATATCGCTCCGCGTGCTCGCAAAGAACCTGTCTTTCGCTGCCAACATCATGCCTGTCCAGTCCAAATTCAGGCAGCCCGAGGAGTTCGTGGGGAAAGTAGTGGAGCGCCTTCGGGAGATCCCCTACATACGCGTAAGAGTGTCCATATCACATCCGTCTCTGGACGGGTACTTTGCGGAACTCGAGTGGACCGCCAAAGATCTGATCTCGCGCATCCCGCCCAATAGGCGGTCAGGCAAGAACCCATTCCTTTTAGCCGCCTCTGCGGTCTTCGCATCTAGCGTCTTGCTCGCATCCAGGTCGAATACGGAGAATGTGTTCACCAAGTCCCAATACTCCAAGGACGTCGGGATTGCGGAGTTCACACTCAGGAACCACCTATCGACCATCTTCAACATGAAACCAGCCGCCTGTGTCTGCCCGGCACCCGCGTAGCCTATGCCAAAAAACAGATGCCGAAGTGCGCATAACTGCTTACGATGCGCCCAGTCACGGTTATTGACAGACTGCCCGAGAAGCACCTATCGGAGTTCTCGTCGCCGGCAACCCTCATCTGCACGGCGTCCAGCGCCCTGCCATCATAGTTGCCCATTGCCATGTTTGTCACTTCGACCTCTATCCGTACTATCGACTGCCAGCCAGCGACCCCTGCCTCGAGCGCCCCTTCCCATTCGGCCAGAGCAACCTCAAGGTCGCAGCTGCCGTCCGCAAACGAAGGCGCATTCTGCCTGAGGTAGAGGCAGAGATCAAAGAGGACATTGTAGGCAGTGGCCTCTAGGGTCTTTACCTCGTCGACAGCACCAAGAGCCTCATTCGCCGCCTCAGACTGTGTGAGCGTCGTCGCCAAGCCGTTGGTAATGATCAGCAATATCAGCAACTGGCTTACCGTAAGCATCAGCCCTTTCTTGATACCGAGAATGTCGTAATCCCCCCGTCGACGTGTAAGAAAAGACATGCGCAGCCGCCACCGCCTTCCCCTCTGCATATCGTAACATTGCCCAGATCCAGAGGGAACTCGTCCGCGCCCATCTCCGCTATGCGCGCCATCGCACCCGAGTAGAAGAGGGCATACACCTCTTGGCGGAGTTCCTCCTTGTCAGCATAGCCCCTGATCCGATCGTTCTGCCCCGCATTGGCGCCCTCAAGCACGATGCCCGTCAATGCGATGGCCAGCAGAATGGACGCGGCGACATCTATCAAGGCAAAGCCGATTCGCAAGAGCCCCCGCCGCCATAAGGATACATATTCCCGGTGCTGACCTCGAAGGAGTATTCCACTGCCCCGAGCAAGGCTGCGTAATCAGCATATGCGTCGCCCGCCCCGACGGACAATGCCGAGCCCGCGGATATCGCCGCGTTGTCCATTGCGACAACGCCTAGTAGCAGCGGCAGAACAACGGCCAGCTCAAGGAGTGAACTCATCCTGCGTCAGCCCCCCTTGAAGAAGGGTTATGTCGCTCTCCAGCATTGGTGTTTCTCCAATCACGCCATCCAGCAATGCGTTAGCCTCGGGCGCGAACCATATCCTCCCCTGGCATGCATAGGCTGCGCCCGCGGCAGATGCCAGGCCGACCGTTGAAGATAGCGCGAGCCAGAGAAGCATGGCTATCTTGTAGTCGATTATTCTCGATGCCAACTGTCTCCACCACAAGACGCGCCCGCTTTAAACACTAGCCTTTAAAGGACGGCGTCATATCGGTGCGCGTAAAATGATTTCGGGGAACGCCGCTAAGCCAGGCGATCTGAATCAGCCTTGTTCTGAGGGCGTGCTCGAGAAGATAGATGTGATCGAGGAACGCATTCTGATCCTCGAGTATGCCCTGTCTGCACTCTCAAAAAAGGTCGATGAGCTTGCGCATTCGAGAAATTGACGTCCCGCACCGTTCCGCTGCCTCGCTCAGCTTGGACGTGGTCGGGCGTTTTGCAGCAGAAGCGGACTGCAGCCCCTTCGTCGTCTTGGAGACGACGGACGCCGCCCTGCTCTTCGATCAAAGCCAACTCCGGCTCATCGCGGAGGCGGCAGCCGCGATAGGCACCCTCCGCGACGCTGTCTTGACCAAGCCCAGGTGCAGGCAGATGGCGACTCTGAGGGATGCCACCTCCTATCCCTTCTTTTCCATGCTGAGAGCGTTCAGGGGATTCAAGTGCAGACCTCGCCTTGCCTGCGGGAGGTGCCCGCTCAGGAGGGGGCCAGCCATCGCGCCCGGCTCCGCGGCCCTCAGCGACTTGCGCACATTGAGCGCAACGATAAGACCGCTCCGGGTCCCACGATGCATGAGGCATAAGGGCACACATCTTTACACGGTCGGACCGCATTCAATGTTCGAATTCGAGGGGGACGATGGGCCGCTCCTGCTTCCGCTGCCGCAGCCGCAGTATCCCGCTGCAGAGTTGAACGCCTCGATATACGCATTCGTGAAGTCGGTAAGGGAGCATGAGCAGGTGAGCCTTAAGGTGCCATTCTCGCTCAAGCTATCGTCAATAATAGACGAAAGGTCGGCATTCGCAAAAAGCGCAGGCCTTCCCCGGCAACTCGTTCCGCTCGCAGCCTACTCCTCGGTCGGACTTGGGAGAGTCTTCCCTCTGCTCATCGACGGTCTGATAACAGAGGTCTTTGTGGACGGCGAGGGCTCCTTCGCTTATGTCGACCATCGGGAGCTTGGGCGATGCAACACTGGAGTCTACATATCAAAGGACGAGCTGAACCGGCTGATCAATTTTGCAAAGACCGAGGCCGAGCGTTGCTTGGACTACGTCCGGCCGTCCCTGCGCGCCTCCATCAAGACCTCGGAGTTCCATGTACGCATATCTGTAGATGCGCCGCCGCTCTCGATCGAGGGCACCGCAGTGGCGGTAAGGAAGTTCTGCATCAGGCCGCTCACCCTCTCCGACCTCATCTCGAATGGGACCCTGACCAGCGAGGCCGCTTCGTATCTCGAGGGGTGCGTGAAGAGGCGCAGGAGCATCACGATATATGGCGAGAGCGGCTCCGGGAAGACTACGCTCGCGGTCTCCCTGGACCTGCTTACCCCTCCTTCCTGGCGGAAGATGTCGGTGGAGTCGGACGTTGCGGAAAATGTCAGCCAGGCGCGATTCTCGATGCACCAGGTGAGGCTGCTTGCAAGCGGCTCCACGAGGGCAGAACAGGAGAAGCGCACGTCCATACTCAACAGCCTGCTGCACAAATCGCCCGACTACGTCTTCTTCGGGGAGGTCCTCTCTCCCGAGGACAGTGCAGCCCTCTTTCAGATGCTGGCGTCCGGATTGAGGTGCATCCATACGATACATTCAGACTCTGCCGAGGCGCTCCTGCGCCGCCTCGTCCTGCAGCACCGCATCCCGCCGGAATCGGTAATCGACCTCGACCTGCTGATACAGATGCAGAAGGTCTGCGAAGGCGCCCGCATATACAGGCGCATAACCCGAATATCAGAGATGTTGAAGCAGTGCCGCGGCGAAGCCCTGCCATCGATCATCGACGTGTTCCGCTGGTCTGATGGGGCGGGGCGCCTTGCCCGGCCGAATGAGACGCGCGCTGCCTCGGCCATTGTAGCATGTCATGCTGCAGCATCGCTGGATGATGTGAGGTGACCCCGGATGTCGACGCTTGAAGAGGGGCGCGGCCGCCCCCCGACTATGCCCGTTCGTGCGAGGTCCCAGGATGCACCGGTCAGGCACCGAAAGCGGCTGGGGCGGGGCGCGGTCAGGCCGGTTAGATATGCCCTGCCCATAGCGGTTTCCGGGGGCGCCGCAACGATGCTCCTCCGCGCGTCGGGCGCGGCGAATCCATCAGTTGCCGCCGCCATCACGACCGCCGCCGCAGCAGTCGCCGCATTCGCGGCATTCAGGTATGTGCCGCGCATCAGATCGCGGCGCAGGCGTCTGTCCGCCCTGGTCGAGTCGCTGAACTATATCGGCCTTATCGCCGTCGTCCTGGCCTCCGGCGGGACCTTCCAAAAGGCGCTGGAGGTCTCAGCATCGGATGCGGGCGGCGCATACAATCGGCGCCTGAGGGGCGCCCTCCTCCTTGCGCGCAACGGGGTTTCCCCGGAGAAGGCAGCCATCTCCTCGTTCCGAGGCGACCCCCTATTCAGGGGCATGCTCCCGTATATGACCGAGGTCTCGATATCTGATCCGAAACGCCTGATCGAGGCATGGCGCCGCGAGGCCCGCTCTGCCATATCATTGGTTGAGGACATCTCTTCGATATTCACCGCGATGTCCTCGATCTTGCCCATAATCTCTGCGATAGTCATTGCCATATTGGGGCACTCGGGGTCGTACCTCTTCTTCGCAATCCTGCCCCTCCAACTCTTGCTCTTTTGGGTGATCAGATGGTGGCTAGGAAACGTGACCATGGCGTTCCGCTGAAGTGTGCCGTAAGCCCGGCCGCGATGCTGCTGGCCATTCTGCTCGCTTTTGGCATCTCAGGGGTGGCCGATTATATGGTGGTAGTGCTGCTCTCCATGCTCCTCTTTACCGCCGTCGGCTGGGCGCTCGCAAATGGGGGCGTCTTTGCATCCGGAGATACGTTCCCATCCGCGGAATTTCTGGACGAACTTGCATGCAACCTGAGGAGGATGCCGCCTGAGGCGGCATTCATCGCCGCAAGCAGGGACCATCCCGCTCAGCCCGAGCTCCTCCGCATAGCGCGCTCGCTTGCCGAAGGCAGGCCTCTCAGCCAATCATTGAGGGCGGCGTCGCTCGAATTCAGGAATGCCACGGGTATACTTCCAATCGTCGCCGACCTGATCTCCTTCGATGCCAACGCCGCCGCCGAAGGGATATCCCGGATCGCAGAGGTCCAGAGGGAGAAGCAGCGGCTGAGGGCTGAACTCGGGGAGAAGGTGGGCATCCTCTCGTTCAGGTGCACCATCCTTTCACTGGTCGGATCAGCCTCCCTTGCCATCATCGCATTCGCCTCCCCGATCTTGGGGGCGGCGGGGGTCGCCTCATCGGTGGCGGGGGCGGGCATTCCGTCGTTCCGGTTCGACTCGCCCGCGTTCTTCGCTCTCCTGTCCGTTGCCCTCCTCTCGTCCTGCCTGTCATCGAAACTGGTCCATGGCAGATCGTCCCTGAGGCAGTTATTGATCCCGGCTGCGGTCTATCTCTTGTCCTACCTGGCACTCATCCTAACAATGGGGTCCAGCCTTTAATACCCCGATTAAATGGGTGGGATAAGATGAAAAGGAAGAATCAAAAGGATAAGCGCGGGTCTCCGCTCGTCGAGGAGGGGCTCCTGCTAGGGCTGTCGATCGTCTCGCTTACAGTCGTCCTCTCGATCGTCGTCGGGCTCCTCTCGGGCGTTCAGAACACATTCGACCTGTCCATCTTCAACGGGCAGGACTTTCTAGACCAGATCAGGCAATCTCTAGATCAGGTGCTGGCCTTCCTGAGGATCGTCTGAAAATGAGCCCGCTCCCATACCTGCTGTTCGTTGCGCTCGTGACCATGTTCATCTACGACTACGTGCCAAACAAGTCGCTCCTCGCCGCGGCATACATAATCGCGTTTGCGGCAATCGCTGCCTACTGGCTCCTGCGCGGGAGGGGCGGTTCCGGCTTCAAGCGGTTCTCTTTTCTGAGGCTGGCCCCCGCGCCCCTCCTCGATTTTGCAGGAAAGAGGTACTGCGCGATAGCCCTCTCGATAGCGACGCCTTCTGACCCGCCCTCGAGCAGGCTTGAGAATGAGATAAACTACGAGCGCCTCTGCAAATTCAATGACACCATAGCCTCGCTGGGCATCCCCGTGGCATACATCGTATACTGCGGGGGGAAGAAGCCATCGTTGCTCCAACTGGAGAGAGAGCAGTGCGCCCAGTCGATAGTGGTCACCTGGGCATCCGGCGAGAACGGGTCGGCCCTGTACGAGCTCTGCGAGGCGCACACGAAGCAGATCGAGGGTATCTGCGGTGTCATCTTTCCGAACGCGCAGCTCTCGAGGCTCGACCGCGCCGCGACCTCCCTCCTCCTGAGCAGCCCGATTGCATTCGCGCTGGACCAGATGCAACCCGTGCCTGCCCCTTTCCCGACGCATCCAGCGGCAGCTCCGCCGCCCGCGACCATGGCGAGCCCATCGATTGTGCTGCCGGTGCCTGAGCCGAAGATGCTGGGCGGCGACGGTCCGTTCCTGGGGTGGGCATTCTCCAACGGGAAGCGGATCGGGCCGCTCTCATTCAGCCTCAACGACATCCAGCGGCATATCGCCCTGTTCGGCGCCACCGGCAGCGGAAAATCGACGACTGCGATATCCTTGGCATTCCGGCTGAGCTCCGCAGGCATCTCAGTTCTTGTTCTGGATTGGCACGGGGAGCATTCAAGGCGGACTGCCGAGGCGGGAGGGAAGGTCTTCCGTCCCGGTGCGGCGGAGGGTGGGCTCACTGTAAATCCCCTGTCATGCACCGGCGGCAGGGACCTCGGCTTCCAGGTCGAGTTCATAACCGACATATTCACCCAGGTCTTCCAATTCACCGCCCCCCAGTCGTACATGTTCCGGGAGACGCTGAAGGCGTGCTACCGGTCGAGGCTCAACCCCACGCTCTCGGAGCTTATCAAGGAGCTCGGGCTCCTGCCGATACGGTCCTCATGGGACCACGAGACGAGGATGGCGCTTATGCGCAGGCTGAAAGCCTTCACAGAAGGGGCGTGCGGCCTTGCAACGAACGGCGACGATTCGGTCTTCAGGGATGAGCTATTCAAGGGCATGGTTTGCATAGACCTCTCGTCTCTAAAGGATGTGAACAGCAGGTCGATCTTTGCCAACATGCTGCTGAAGATCCTCTACGACAGGGCGGTGGGGCGATCGATAACCCACCTCGAGCACGTCACTTTCATCGACGAGGCGCAGAACGTCATACCGCCGAGGCGCCCCGAGCAGCCCCGTTCGATCGGCGAGCGCATACTCGCGGAGCTGAGGAAGTATGGCGAGGGCGTGGTCGTGATCACCCAGTTCCCGTCGTCCATATCCCTGGAGGTCCTGAAGAACAGTGCGATAAGGATCATCCACGCGATAAGGTCGGGGGAGGACCTGAAGATCATTGAGGATGCCACTTCGATGACCCCGCGCCAGACACTCGTCCTGCCGGCCCTAGCCATAGGCGAGGCGGTCGTGAACCTGCCATACAGATCATCGAACATATTCGTCAGGGTCGTCCCGGACCCGCTGGTCGTGCGCGAGACAGCTACTGAAGTAGTTTTGCGATCTTGCCGTCCTTCTCAAGCTTCGCTATCCAGTTGACGGTCCCAGGCGGCGCGCCAGCGTTCCCGTCGATCGCCTCCGAGACGACCTTCGCCAGGGCGTCCTCGCCCAGTCCCGTCGAATCTATCTCTACGACGCCGTCCTGCCCGAACGCCTCGACCGCGCCGATCAGGCAAGAATCGAGGATCTCCGCCTGCACGTTCTCCCTTACCTTCTTCTCAGGGTATCCCCTGTCCCTGAGCCGGGACTCGAGTTCGATGGGATCCAGCCTGATCACGATGGCCTTCTTCACAAGCTCCGCCGGCACAATCTCGCCATAGTGCCCCTCTGCAATGAAGTCAGAGTCGGCCCCCTTCAGCTCCCGCCTGATTGCCGCCCTCAGCTTCCGGGGGTCGATTATAAGCGACTCCCTCTCCGCATCCTTGCCACTGATTGCGCCCGACTGCGCCAGGGCGCCTAGCTCGAGCAGCCTCATGCCCCTCATCTCCGAGACCCTCTTCGCGGTGACGGTTTTGCCGACGCCCGGCGTGCCGGTTATCACGACCATGCTCTTTGCCACGGTGCATTCTCCCTCAAGCTAAGCTATTCAGGTCCGTCCTATAAATGAAGCCGAGGTCCGGTGCAATAAGGAGGCGGGCAGTGCGGGTTATTTGATACTCGCCCGCCAAAAGCCGGTAGTTTTTTTGCGGATAATTTATAAAAAGGATTAAAAAAATGAAGAAGGGGCTTATTGCCCAGCTAGTTAGTTAGCGGGTTAGCGGGCTAGCTGGTTAGCCCTTCACTCTTCGCCCATTCCGGGTGCGCCTGCTCCCGGTGGTGCCTTGGGTCCGCCGCCCTTCGCAGAGGCAATGACGTCGTCGATCCTCAGGATCATCGAGGTCGCCTCTGTGGCAGACTTTATCGCCTGGGTNCTCGACCGCGCCGATCAGGCAAGAATCGAGGATCTCCGCCTGCACGTTCTCCCTTACCTTCTTCTCAGGGTATCCCCTGTCCCTGAGCCGGGACTCGAGTTCGATGGGATCCAGCCTGATCACGATGGCCTTCTTCACAAGCTCCGCCGGCACAATCTCGCCATAGTGCCCCTCTGCAATGAAGTCAGAGTCGGCCCCCTTCAGCTCCCGCCTGATTGCCGCCCTCAGCTTCCGGGGGTCGATTATAAGCGACTCCCTCTCCGCATCCTTGCCACTGATTGCGCCCGACTGCGCCAGGGCGCCTAGCTCGAGCAGCCTCATGCCCCTCATCTCCGAGACCCTCTTCGCGGTGACGGTTTTGCCGACGCCCGGCGTGCCGGTTATCACGACCATGCTCTTTGCCACGGTGCATTCTCCCTCAAGCTAAGCTATTCAGGTCCGTCCTATAAATGAAGCCGAGGTCCGGTGCAATAAGGAGGCGGGCAGTGCGGGTTATTTGATACTCGCCCGCCAAAAGCCGGTAGTTTTTTTGCGGATAATTTATAAAAAGGATTAAAAAAATGAAGAAGGGGCTTATTGCCCAGCTAGTTAGTTAGCGGGTTAGCGGGCTAGCTGGTTAGCCCTTCACTCTTCGCCCATTCCGGGTGCGCCTGCTCCCGGTGGTGCCTTGGGTCCGCCGCCCTTCGCAGAGGCAATGACGTCGTCGATCCTCAGGATCATCGAGGTCGCCTCTGTGGCAGACTTTATCGCCTGGGTCTTCACCGCGAGCGGCTCGATGACGCCTGCGTTCATCATGTTCGCAGTCTTGCCCTCGAGGACGTTCACGCCTGCCCAGATCTCGCCCTTGTCGTGCAGCGCCCTGAGCTCGACGAGGATGTCGATCGGATCCAGCCCGCCGTTCTCTGCAAGGGTCCGGGGTATGGCCTCAAGGCTGTCTGCAAAGGCTTCGATTGCCAGCTGCTCCCTTCCGCCGGTGCTGGCTGCGTACTCCCTGAGATTCTTCGCGGCCTCCAGCTCGGGGGCTCCTCCGCCCGCAACTATCCTGCCGTCCTCGATCACGTCCTTGACGACGCAGAGCGCATCGTGTAGAGTTCTGTCCGCCTCGTCAACGACGCGCATCAATCCACCCCTTATGAGGACGCTGACCGCCTTCGGCAGCTTGCAGCCCTCGACGAAGGTCATCTTGTCGTCGCCGAACTTCTTCTCCTCGATGTTCTTCGCCGCGCCTAGGTCCGCAGCAGCGAGGTCGTCCAAGCTTGTGACTATCCTTGCACCAGTCGCCCTCGCCAACTTCTCCATGTCAGATTTCTTTACCCTGCGGATAGCGGCGATCTTCTCCTTTGCTAGGAAGTGCTGGGCGATATCATCGATGCCCTTCTGGCAGAAGACGACCGTGGCGCCTGTTGCCTTGATCTTGGAGACCATATCCTTCAGGAGCTTCTCCTCTTCATCTATGAAGTCCTTCATCTGCGTCGGGTCGGAGATTCTTATCTCAGCATCAAACTCGGTCTTCTCTATCTCGAGCGGTGCGTCGAGCAGAGCTATCTTGGCATCAGCGATCTTCTTGGGCATGCCGGGGTGTACAACCTCCTTGTCTACGATGACGCCGTAGACGAGCTGGCTGTCGG
This sequence comes from Candidatus Methanomethylicus mesodigestus, assembly GCA_001717005.1. GTDB lineage: Archaea > Thermoproteota > Methanomethylicia > Methanomethylicales > Methanomethylicaceae > Methanomethylicus > Methanomethylicus mesodigestus. The sequence continues at coordinate 10,848 of MAGS01000041.1, forward strand.
TAGTGCTACCGCCCTGCTTCTTGACAATCTGGATATAGTCAAGATCGGCGAGGTACTTGTTGCCCCTCTTCTCCGCGACCGCCTTGACCGCCTTGACCGCTATTTCGCCGAAGAACTCCTGTATGCCAGACGATGCCTTGCTGTTCATCGCCGTGAACGCGATCTTGTTGAGTGACTTGTCGTCGTCGATCAATATCGCAACCGCATTCTTCGAGAGAACGTCTATGGCCTTCTCAGTTGCCTTCTTGTATCCCTGGACGATTACCGTCGGGTGAACGTTCTTGTCGATGAGCTCCTCCGCCCTCTTCAGGAGCTCTCCCGCAAGTATGACCGATGAGGTGGTCCCGTCCCCAACCTCGTCGTCCTGCGTCTTGGAGACCTCGACCATCATCTTGGCTGCCGGGTGCTGGACCTCGATCTCGCCGAGGATGGTTGCCCCATCATTGGTTACGGTAACGTCGCCCAATGTGTCCACGAGCATCTTATCCATGCCTTTCGGACCGAGGGTCGTCCTTACCGCTTCTGCAACCGCTCTAGCGGCCATCATGTTGACCTTCTGAGCGTCTTTGCCTTGAGTTCGCTGAGTCCCTTCCTTCAGTATGAGTACTGGAACTCCGCCAAGTTGAGCATTGGACATAGAATTCACCTCAATTAAATTTCGTTAAAAAAGACTTTTACGCTTCTATATATACCTTTCTAAGGGTCGCGGACGGCGCGCACTATTGCGCTAGACGCCCAGCTTTGTGAGCGCGATAAGCTTCCTGCTTGCCATCTTGACATCCTCCGCATTGACCGTCTTCCTCCCGGCATGCTTGGCAAGGGCTATAGACTCCCTGGAGATGTCCAGCGCGAGCGACTCCATAACCTCGCGGAGCGCCTCGGCGCCCTCTTCGCTCACCCTCTCAGCACCCGCCTTCCTCATTATCCTGTCAATAGGCGATATGGCGATATCCGGCAAGTCAAGCACCATTGAAGAATAGTCCGCTTTCGTATAAAATCTTTGCCGCGGCAGTCGGGCGGCGCCCCTTCAGCTGCAACAAAATCACAAATCTTAAATTTTGGTGTCGTTATCGGCTATTTGTTCGTGGTGAACGGTTTGGGTAAAGTACGTATCGGCAAAGTAAAGGGCGTATCGAAAGAGCTCGTCAGTAAGTATGGGAATGTATTCACGACTGACTTTGAGGTTAACAAGAAGCTCGTTTATCAGTATTCTGACATAACCAGCAAGCACCTGAACAACAGGGTTGCAGGTTACATCACTCGTCTAAAGGTAAACCAGAAGAAGAGGGATGAGGCCGAGGCGGCGGAGGCAGCCGAGGTCGAAGAGGCAGAGGCAGTTGAGGTCGTCGAAGAGGCACCAGCCGCCGCAGCCGAGGAGGCTGCCGCGGAGCCGGCCGCTGAGGCACCGGCGCCAGCCAAGGAGACTACGAAGGAAGCTGCGCCCGCGGCAGCCGATGCAACACCTGCGGAAGCGCCGAAGCCGGAGGCGACCGAGAAGACTGATTCCCCGGCGGAAGAGAAGAAGGAACAGTAAACATCTCTTTCAACACGTCCGATTCGCCCTCCCCATACGAGATCAGTTGGGGCG
>MAGS01000042.1 GCA_001717005.1 Candidatus Methanomethylicus mesodigestus
TGGAGAGAAAGCATTGAAGATGCATCGTTCTGATGGCAAGAAGCGGTATAGGGTAAGGAGCTTCTACCTCGCAGAGGATGTCCTCTCGAAGCTAGGGGAGCGCTCGCAGAAGAACAACGCGACGCTGAATGCGACCGTGAACAACATGCTTGAAGACATGGAGATGGTTTTGCAGGTCAGGGACTACTCCCATACTATATGCATCCCGGACCATCTGCTGGATTTTCTGCTGCGCAAGATTGACGAGGAGATCGTTCTGCTTTACGCAAGGGAGAAGGGAGGGGCGATAATCGGGGACGTGCTCCAAAGGTCCGGCGACCCCAGGACGTTCGCCACGCTTCGGAGATATCTCAGGGATGGATATTGCAGGCATAGCAACTGGGCAAATTACTCTGAGAATGTCGCAGGCGACCAGATTAAAATTGCCTTGACCCACAAGAGGGGGCAGGTTTGGTCCAGGTTCATGAAGGAGTATTTCCATGAGGAGCTCACCGATTTTTTTGGGAAGGGCAGCATAACTGACAAGAATTTTGCCGTAGTCGAGACGGGGCTTATTATCACCTTGCAAAAGTCGCAGGCCCAGTTTGAAGAGACGGGCTATTAATGCGCCCAGTGCGTGTCTGGATGCAAGCCCGGTCTCCAAGCCCGAATGTGGATTGGCACCGCTCTTCTTCCCGAATTAATGTTTCCAACGCTGGAATTCACTCGTCGTTCCTAAAGGTTGTTTTGAAATTCATTGAGTCAATAATCATCGGCCAGACCCTGACAGGCGTTCGAATTGATAGAACAGGGCAACAGGTAATAGTCGATCCCGACCATCAATATCAACAAGTTGAGTTGGATGAAGCCATCAGAAATGGTTGCGGCGTTGCTCGCAATCGGTCTTGTGACATCACTTTCCGTTAATGTTTGGCAGAGTGATTTGAACAATCAATTGCTAGCAAGCATCTCAGAGTATAACAAACCGCTAGTCCTCAGTTCGTATTCCATGACAGATGAGGCGATCACCTTGGTTTTATGGAATCAGGGAGCAGACCAAGTTTCGCTGATAAACATCTGCGATGTCAACGGTTGGCCCATCTCTGCCCTAAACCTAAGTGCATCCATGGTCCCTCCAAATTGCACCGCAGCTGTCACGATATTTGGCCCTATCGAGTGCCGCAATGCCACCTACGACATACGAATCCCCTACCACAGCGGATCCGCTGATTACGTATTGAAGGTAATTCTCCCCCGCGGAGAGGTTGTCTACGAACCGGCCATCCCACTTGTGCAGGCCATAGCGACTGGGCGAGAGTTCTTAGATTCTTGGAACTACACAACGGGGCAGGTGTTGGGCACAGCGCTGACGGTATTGCAGTCGAACAATTACTTCCACAATATATTTGGTATTGAAAACAGCGCCCGGCCCGGCTTCCAGCACTGCTGGGCAATCAAGTTTGAGAAGGCATGCGGTCCCGGTCACTTGTATGAAGTGTTTGTGAACAGCGAAACTGGGGAAATTATCGGCGGGATCCAATGCAGGTGAAGGTTGGAAGGGGCATGCAAACTTCTTGCTGCGGATTGCCCCTTTAACTCTTCTTAATGATAACATTTATTATATCCGCCACTCAACCTTTCAAATGTCGAGAGGTTTTCAGAGTTGCCTGAAGCTCAATTCGGTTATCCGTCGGCAGGGGCGACGACCGTCGGGATAGTCTGCAATGACGGCGTCGTGCTGGCCTCAGAGAAGCGCATCGCGTACGGCTTTTCAATAATGACCAAGGCGGGGAAGAAGGTCTTCGCGATCAATGAGCGAGTGGGGGTAGCATTCGCCGGCCTGATCTCGGACTCGCAGGCGGTCCTCAGGAGGCTAAGCGCCGAGACTAGGCTCTATGAGCTCGACACGCACTCGTCCATGAGCGTCAAGGCGACCGCAAAGATACTGGCGAACATGCTCTACGCCCAGAAGTACTTCCCGATATTCGCCGAGACGATGGTAGGCGGCGTGGACCCGGACTCCCCGAGGCTCTACATACTCGACCCGCTGGGCTCGATGATCGAGGACAAGTACGCGGCCATCGGGACGGGCGGCTCGCTTGCCATAAGCGTCATCGAGGGCGCTTACAGGCCGGAGATGACGGCGAAGGAGGGGAAGGAGCTCGCGGTCCGGGCGATAAGGGCAGCGATCTCGAGGGACATCGCCTCCGGCGACGGGGTCGACGTCGTCATGATATGCAAGAAGGGGCTCAAGGAAGAGACCTTCCCGGCGAAGGTCTGACCGGCCCGGAAGGCGGTCTTTTTGTCGACGCCCCTTAGGACGCTGAGGGCGCAGGGATACAGGACGGTCGGTGGCCACTCGGCGGTGAAGGTCTGCCACTGGGCGAAGGAGGCGCTCACAGGCGGGGAGATGTGCTACAAGGGGAAGTTCTACGGCATAAGCAGCCACCGGTGCCTCCAGATGTCCCCGGCCGCCGCTTGGTGCACGAATGCGTGCCTCTACTGCTGGCGGCTGCTGCCGGGCGAGAATGGATCGGGCAGCGCAGGCGGCGCGATGGCGGCGAGGGCGGAGGACGGGCCGACCTACATCGCCGAGCATGCCGTGGCTGCCCAGCGGAAGCTCCTCAACGGATTCAAGGGGCACCCGAAGGTGGACATGGAGAGGTTCGCCGAGGCGATGGATCCCAGGAACGTGGCGATAAGCCTGAGCGGCGAGCCGACGATGTATTCCATGCTGGACGGGCTGATCGGGGAGTTCGGCAGGAGAGGGATGACGACATTCCTGGTCACCAACGGCACGAACCCGGGGGCGCTCGGGAGGATAAGGGAGCCAACGCAGATGTACGTCTCCCTGAGCGCGCCGTCTGAGGAGGTCTACAGCAGGGTCTGCAGGCCGTCCGCCGGCGGGAGCTGGGGGCGGCTCATGGAGTCGCTCGGGATGCTGAAGAGCTTCTCCTGCCCGACGGTCGTCCGCATGACGGCGGTGAGGGGGCTCAACATCTGCGACCCCGGGGGCTACGCGAGGATCATATCGGCGAGCCAGCCGACCTACGTCGAGGTCAAGGCGTACATGCACGTCGGCTTCTCGACGACGAGGCTTGGGTTCGAGAGCATGCCGACCCACCGCGAGGTCATGGAGTTCGCGGGGGAGCTCGCCGGCCTGACCGGCTACGAGGTTGCGGGCGAGGTGCCCATAAGCAGGGTCGCCCTCCTCAGCAGGATAGGCAAGCCTAAAAAGGTGAGTTGAACTCAGTTTTGAGTGGTGCCGGATATGAGCTTCGAGAGGCAGCTTTCTGAGATCGACGCCGTCCTCAAGGCCAAGGACGGGAACAGGGAGAAGGTCATCACATTCTCGAGGGAGATAATCAGGAGGTCCGGAAGCGCCGTCCTGGCCATCCACAAGGGGGAGTGGCAGGCTGCCACGGATGCCATCGCGGAGGCGCGGAGTTCGCTCGAGGGGGCGCTCGAGGTCTGCGACGGGCAGCAGGAATTCTACTACGTCGGCCCCATGCCGCAGGCATTCCAGGAGTACGCCGAGGCGAACATTGTCCTAGCGCTCATCAGGGGCATGGAGGCGCCGTCCCCGCAGCAGCTGAGGGTCCCGGTCGAGTCTTACATAACCGGTCTGGCGGACGCAGTGGGGGAGATGAGGAGGCATGCGCTCGACTCGCTGAGGAGGGACGACTTCGCGGAGGCGGAGAGGTCGCTCCGCGTCATGGAGGAGGCATACACGGCGCTCAAGAGCCTCGACTTCCCGAGGGCGGTCGTGCCGAACCTCAAGAGGAAGGTGGACGTGAACCGGAGGCTGGTGGAGGAGACCCGCGGTGACGTGACGCTCGCCCTGCAGGGGCAGCGGATAAGGGAGAGCATAGAGAGGGCGATGAAGGGGAAGGAAGGAAGCAAGCTAGCAAGCTAGCTAGCAGGCGGTTCAGGATTGAAGGCGCATCACACATGAGATTCAACATAAAGGAAGTGCTGGAGAAGGCGGACAGGGACTTTGAGGGTGCATGGGCGGAGACTGGGAAGCTCGTCGGCGGCAGGGGCGCGTTCAAGCAGGGCAGGAAGGGTTCGGCGCATCTGCTCTCGGAGACGGCCAACAGGCTCAGGGAGGCATACCTTGAGCTCGGGTTCGACGAGGTCGTCAACCCCATGATAGTTGACGAGGCGGACCTCTACAAGCAGTACGGGAACGAGGCGCCCGCCATACTGGACAGGTGCTACTACCTTGCGACGCTCCCCCGCCCGGACATCGGCATCGGAGCGGAGAAGGTCGAGGCGATGAAGAGGGCCGGCGCGCCGACGGACGAGGCGGCGCTTGGCAGGATCAGGGACGTCTTCCACGATTACAAGAAGGGCAGGATAGACGGGGACGACCTCGTGGAGAGGCTGACGGACGGCATGGGGGTCCCGGACACGCTCGCGCTTAAGGTCATGAACGAGGTCTTCCCGGAGCTGAGGAGGCTCGAGGCGGTGCCGACCAAGCTGCTCCTAAGGTCGCACATGACGAGCGCGTGGTTCCTCACCTGCCTGGCGGTCCAGCACAAGCTCGAGATGCCGGTGAAGCTCTTCTGCGTGGGGCTGAGGGCGAGGAGGGAGCAGCAGGAGGATGCATCCCACCTGAGGTTCCACAACGCGGCGTCGTCGGTCATAATGGACGACGAGGTCTCCGTCGACGACGGCAGGGCTGTCGCCGAGCTGGTCCTCAAGAGGTTCGGGTTCCAAGAGGTCAGGACGGAGCAGAAGAAGGTGACGGCGAAGTACTATGCGCCGGGGACGGAGTACGAGGTATTCGCGAGGTCGGAGAAGGCGGGATGGGTCGAGCTGATGGACTACGGCCTGTACAGCCCGGTCGCGCTCGCCAGGTACGGGATAGAGCGCCCGGTCCTCAACATAGGGATGGGGGTCGAGAGGATAGCGATGCTGCTCAACGGATACTCCGACATCAGGGAGATGGCATACCCGCAGTTCTACGGGGAGTGGATCATCTCCGACGCCGCGCTCGCGAGGCAGGTATCGTTCATCGAGGAGCCCAAGACCGGCGAGGGGAGGGAGGTCGAGAGGGCGATCGTCAGTAAGGTCGAGGAGCGGAGGGACGCCGACAGCCCCTGCGAGTTCGTCGCCTTCGAGGGCATGGCTGGCGGGAGGAGGGTCAGGGTGAAGGTCTTCGAGCCGGACCCGAAGGTGAAGCTGGTCGGTCCGGCGGCGTTCAACGAGCTGGTCGTCTACGACGCAAACATACTCGGCATCCCGGAGAAGGGGATGGACGGCGTGGAGCTGATCAGGAACGCCAAGACCAAGGGCATAAGGACAGGTATAAGGTACCTCGACGCGGTGGCAAAGATGGCGGCCGCGAGGGTCGAGCGGGATGGGAAGATGGAGCTCAGGACGAGGATGGCGAAGCTCCCGAGCGACATCAACATCAGGGTCTCGGAGGTCGGCGTGAGGTACGTCTCCAGCAGGCACGGCAAGATAGACGTCCGGGGGCCGGCGTTCGTAGGGGTGTACTCCGAAGTCGATGAGTAGGGAGGATGCGGCGATGGTCATGGACAGCAAGCTCTGGTTTGCGCTCTTCGAGATATTCAAGATGGGCGGGCACGCGAGGCAGGTCCTGCTGGGCACGGACGACTTCGGGAAGCTCTGCGGCGAGTCGCAGCAGACCGCCTCCCGGAGGCTGCTCCAGCTGGTCGCGGGTGGCTACATCGCGCGCGAGCTGACCCCGAAGGGGCAGAACATAACGATAACGGACAAGGGGATGGCGGCGCTCAGGGAGGTCCACGCGGCGCTCGGGGCGTGCTTCGAGGGGGGCGCCAAGGCGGTATTCATAAACGGGAGCGTCTTCTCGGGCTTCGGCGAGGGGGCATACTACGTCACGAAGGCAGGCTACAAGGAGCAGTTCAGCGAGAAGCTGGGGTTCACCCCGTTCCCGGGGACGCTCAACCTAAAGCTCAAGTCGGCCGACGATGTCAGGGCGAGGAACGGCCTCGAGGCGATGCCGGGCATAACGATCAAGGGGTTCGTGAACGGCGAGCGGACATATGGCGACGTGAAGTGCTTCAAGGTGCTCATCAACGACGTCGAGGAGGGCGCCATACTCATGATACACAGGACACACTACGGGCAGGACGTCGTCGAGTTGGTCGCCAAGGACCAGCTCCGCAAGAAGTACGGGCTCAAGGACGGGGACTTCGTCAGGATCAAGGCCCTCGTCGACTGACGGCAGGCGCGGCGGTCGAGTTTACGATCGACTTTATCTTGGACGAGCTGATGTCGCCGTACTTGCCGATGTGGACGATCCTGACGGACGGGTCGGTCTTCCTTATCAGGTCCCCGAGGTCCCCTTGGTCGTAGCCGAGCGCGATTATGTCGGGAGCGACGTCCCGTATCACCTTGGCGGTGTCCAGGTCGGCCCCGCCCAGGATGGCGCGGTCCACCGGCTTCAGCCCCTCGACGAGGGCGCGCCTGTCCTCCTCCTTCATCACCGGGGGGCGCCCCTTGCGCTTGATGATTGTGGAGTCCCTCGCGACCACGACGACCAGAAAGGCGCCGGCGCCCCCGAGTCGCTTTGCCTCCTCGAGGTAGCGGAGGTGCCCGTAGTGGAGCAGGTCGAAGCAGCCGGCCGCAAGTATCGTGGTCTTGGCATCGATATCGGCGTTTGATTTGGCCCTGGCATTGGACTTGGTATTGGTGCCGGCATCGGCTGCGGCACCGCCACGGCTCTTGCGCGGCGCCTCACTCGCTGAAGGTCCACTCATACTTTAGCCACCCGAGGTTCTTGCAGGCGTCGATGAGTCCCTCGCAGTACGCGATGCAGACGAGGGCAGTCACGAGGTCGCCCTTTTCGAGGTAGTATTTGCTGTCGCTGAGATATATCTTTGAGAGCGATATGTTCTCGTCCATCCTCTTCAGCAGCTCCCCGTCGGACGGGGGCGACCGCTCCATGGCAGCGAAGACCCGGTCGGTGGCGGAGATGTACCTGCTGAGCTTCTTGCGCGCCTCCTCCTCGTAGTTGCGGTCAGGCATCATTCGTTCCCCCTGACGAGCTTCCCGTCGGCGCCGGCGAATTCGACGAGCGCGTCTGCCTCCATGAAGTGCAGCCGCCCTGGCACGATCAGCGCGTGCGGGGGCTTTCCGAAGTCTGCCTTGAGGAGGGCATCCGCCGTGCCTGCCCTCACGAGCTGCTCGGGCCCGCCCGCGCGCGCTATCCCGACTGCGAGCGTTCCCGCGCCGAATGCGCCTTCCCCGCGGCGCCCCTCCGCATCCAGCAGCAGCCCTATCGCCTCGTTGATCGTCATGAACCGCCCCTCCTCCACCCGGAGGTCGAGGAAGAAGAGCGTGTGGAGCCCGGCGGCCCGGTTCATCCTGAGCGTGTCGTAGGGGACGTCGGAGTGCGGGGGCGGGAAGGTGATCGTTGCGGACTTGCCGAACTTGTAGTTCTGGAGCCCCGCGGCGCCCGGCGCGACGGATATTATCGACGGGGCGTTGACGACCTCGACCCGGATGCCCCTCCTGGCGGCGCGCATCCTGAGGTCGACGTGGGTGGTGGCTATGAACGGGTCCCCGGCCACAAGGAAAGCCACGTCGTGCCCCTCCGCGGCACTGAGGATCTCCCTGCCGTCCTCCACCGCCTTCCTGCCTAGGAGGACAGGCTTCCTGCCGATGAGCGCCTCCAGCGCCTCCGGCTTGAGCCCGGGCATGAGGTTGGTGTAGCCCTCCAGCATCACGGTATGGGCGGACCTTGCGACCTCCAGCCCGCGGAGGCTGATGCCCTTCTCATCATAGAGGCCCATGCCAATGAACGTCAGGGATCCCATCGGTATCACCATGAATGATATGATAATAGCGCAACTCTTAAATTACTGTTTCTTTAACGGAAAAGGAGGTGGGCCTGTAGCTCAGTACGGTAGAGCGGTGGGCTCTTAACCCATTGGCCAAGGGTTCAAATCCCTTCAGGCCCGCCATCACCATCCTCATTCTCAAAGGGCCTTTTCAGGAAGGATTATCCCTTAAGCTCGCCGAGGCGCCTGGCCAGTTCATCGAAAATAAGGCATTTCTTTTCTTGGCTCAGGTGAAAACTGACTTTGTAGACCATCTGTTCGGATATTGTGAAGATGTAGTTCAGCTTTATGACGCTGTCCTTTACTGCGCCCTCGCCCTTGGAGAGTGGTATTCCTTTCATCTTGAGGTTGCTTGTTACCCCGGCTACCACCACGTTTCCAAACTCCTGGAACAGCACGACGGCGGGCCTGGCCTTGATCTCCGGGGTGTCTGTAAATTGCACCCTCGCTATCACTACGTCGCCTGGCTTAAGCATCTTCCCAGGCCTCGTCCTCTTGGTTGTCCCACAGTTCCCTCATCTTTGGCTGCTGTATTTTATGGATAAAGGCGTCGTACTGACTCTCTCTTCTGCTTCCCTCGGCCATCTCTATCAGCCCTGAGATCACCTCGTCGTAAGTCTCTCTCGGGTATTTTTTGATGGCTTTCAGTTTCCTAACCACAGACTTCTTAAGCTGTATTGTGGTCACGTCTTTCATTATTTATCGCCTATAGTGGATACATAATCAGTTATATATAAACTGTAGAACTAGGGTTGCGCGCCCGCTCAGAGGAGCGAGTATGCCAGCACGGCTATGCCGGCAGCCAGGCAGTAGACGCCGAAGAGGTGGAACCTTCCGGAGAGGAGGACCTTCCTGAGCGCCTTTATCGAGAGGTAGCCCGCAACCGCCGAGATGACCATGCCGAGGAGCATCGCGGCCTCGAGCCCGGACTGCGCAATCTCGCCGGCCTTGAGCAGGGTGGCGCCCAGTATAGCAGGGATGGAGAGGAGCATTGAGAACCGGAACGCATCAGACTTGCCGACCCCGGCCAGTAGCGCTGCGGATATCGTCGAGCCGCTCCTGGATATGCCGGGGATCACCGCGATGCCCTGCGCTATCCCCACCAGCAGCGCATGCTTGGTCCCGACGCCGCCGCCCTCGCGCCCGTAGCGCGAGATGAAGAGGATGAGGGAGGTCAGAAGGAGGGCGCATCCGACCGATGTGAGCGAGAGGAGACTCTCCTCGACCATGCTGACGAGGTAGCCGATCGCCGCAGTCGGTATGCTGCCAAGGACGACCAGCATGCCGATCCTGAAGAGCGGGTCCTCGCGCCTGAACCTGATGACCGCCGAGATTATGCCCGCGATGTCCCTCCAGAAGGCAACGACAACTGCCGCGACGGTCCCTATGTGCAGGACCATGTCGAAGGAGATCGGCACCGCGACCCCCAGCAGGCTCTGGGCTATCAGGAGGTGGCCGGAGCTGGAGATGGGCAGCCACTCGGTGACGCCCTGCACCAGCGCCAGGATCACGGCATGGATAATTTCCATAGCGATTAGAGCGCACGCTGCATATTTATGCGTGACGCCGCGGGCCCATCCCTGCCCGTTCCCGCGCTCCCGACTGCTAGCCCGGTCAGCAGTTGCGGACGACCAGCACGAGGCACGGCGCGTTGTTTATCACGGTGTTCGCGACGCTCCCCATCAGCAGCTCCCGCAGCTTGCTCTGCCCCTTGGCGCCTATTATGATCAGGTCGGCCTTGAGGTCCAGCGCGACCTTCACGATGCGCATGCCGGGGTTGCCGACCGAGAATTCGATCTTGACGGCTGGGACCACGCCGAAAGACTCGGCGAGCCCCTTCGCCTCCTGCAGGATCTTGTTCCCGGCGTCCTCCATTGGCACCGAGGCGGCGGGCATCCCGCCGAGGTCGGTGGAGACAGGCACCGCGACCACGTGCAGCAAGGTTACGCTTGCATTGAAGAGCTTCGAGAGCGAGCAGGCGTGCTCTATCTCGTTCCTCATGTAGGGTGAGCCGTCTACTGGCACGAGTATCGTCTTTATTTCCATAGTTGAAAGATGCCCCCTGCGATTAAAAAGATTGCGCAGGCGGGTCAGGAGAGGCTGATGTGGGGGAGTAGGGGCGCCAGTATGCGCGGGTCGTCGACTGCCGACCGGAGGGCGTCGATGCTTGCGAAGGGGCGGGCGCGTATGACCTGGGCGGCGCGCTTCCGCCCGAAGGCGGGCAGGGATGCCAGCTCCCTCAGACCGAGCCGGTTGATCATTATGGGGGATGGGATGGCGCTTACCGATCGGGGGCCGTGACCCAGAACCAGCGCGTCGCAGGACGAGCCTGACGGCAGCCTGCCGGGGAAGGCGACCAGCACTGGGTACGAGCCCATCTGGCGGGCCCATGTGACGTTGCCCTGGACCAGCTCCGCCCTGACGTCCCTCATCACGGTGTACTGAGGCACGACTCGCGCTAGCATGGGCAGGTCGACCTCCGCGCGCATCCGCTGCTTGTGCCTGACGAACATCGAGTGGTGCTTCTTTGCAAGGAAGTCCCCGGCGGCCTCCATGCGGGTCGACGGCATGACCATCACCTGGCGCATGTTTATCCTCCGGACCATCAGGCTCATGGCGAGGATGTCCTTCATATAGGTCAGGTTCGCCTCGAACGTCTCGGCAGTCTCCCCCATCAGCCCGTAGACCAGGTTGACGCCGGGCAGGAGGTGCGGAAGCCCGTTCTCGCCCCTCTCGGAGCCAACCCTGTTTATGGCCCTTATGGCGGCGACCGCCTCGTCGGGGTATACCTTGAGGTTGTTGCGCCTAACGACCTCCTCGTCGAAGGACTCGATGCCGAGCGCCGCCACGTCCCCGGGGGTGTGGTGCTCGACGATGTGCCTCAGCGCCTCGGCGGAGAGCTCAGGGTAGGAGCTCACGGTCGAGGGGTTCACATTGTCGATGTGCAGGACCCTGAGCGACGGCGCGGACGCCCTCACCGACCTGAAGAGGCGGAGTATCGCGTCCGGGTTCGGGGCAGGGTTGGAGAGCCCCTCATCCCTCGAGGCGTAGGTGAGCAGGTCGGGCTGCCTCCCCAGCCTCAGGTTCTGGATTCCCGCTGAGGCGAGGGCGGCGACCTCGGCGGCTATCCCGTCGATGCTCCGGTAGTCGGGGGGCCCGTGCAGCGCCTCGGTGCAGAACGAGCACCCGCCGGCAAGTGAGCGCGGGCAACCCCTGTAAGTCTCGATCTCGCAGATCAGGCCGCCGGGGTAGAGTGGGTGCTGCTGCACGATCCGGGCGCCACGCTCTGCGAAGCCATTGACGTCGTCCTCGTACGCCCTGACGGCGTCGAGGTAAGTCCAGTCGCTGAAGCCGTCCCTTATCAGGTTGTAGATGACGGTCTCTGGGTCGCCCCTTATCACGAAGCTGTAGAGCGACTCCAAGTCGGGCGCCTCCGCGCCGCGCCTGCCGCCGCCCATCCCGAAGCCGAACCTGACGGCTGGCCCGCAGATGGCTGTCCTCCCCGAGGAGAGGAGCTTTGGCAGGGCCAGGGCGTCCTTGATCGTCGCTGGGGCGCCGCTGAGGTACTTGCCCGGGACGGTCACCCCGGCTATCAGGACCGAGAGGTCGCACCCGCTGGAGAGGGACCTGAGCCGCTCGCCCTGCCTCCGGGCGTCGTCGATCGTCATGTAGAGAACTTCCGCGGATGGGTCGGCGGACCATATCGCGCCGGCGACGTAGCGCGGGTAGACGTCGATGTAGGGGGGGACGCCGAGCCCCGCCGGCTCGTCGGTGTACCCGTCGATTATCAGCGCGCGCACCATGCGTGCCCTCCTACCTGAGGTGCTCCCAGCCGTCTTCGGGCAGCTCCCGCACCCCGCCTGAGACGAGGCGGACTCCACTGCCCTCCACCGCCGTGCCGATCCGGATGAGCCTGCCGCCGGCTGCCTCAGCCGCAGCCACCGCATCGCCCCACCTCTCCGGCGGCACCGTGACGACGAGCTCGTACTCCTCGCCGCCGCGCAGCGCGAGGTCCTCGGCGCCGATGCTGTGGATCCGGGCAAAGTCTATGGCTGCCTTGGAGACGGGGATGGAGGTGAGCTCGAAGCCGCAACTGCCGGACTTCGATAGCGAGTGGAGTGTGAAGGCGAGCCCGTCGCTGGAGTCCATGCTAGAAGAGAGGCACCCCGACTCGGCGAGGGCGACCCCCTCGCGCAGGCGTGCCCGCGGGCTGAAGACGCGCCTGCAGAGCGCCCTCCTGAGAGGCTCAGGGGCGGACATGCCCTCCAGCAGGATCCTGTATGCGGCACCCGTGCTGCCGAACTCGCCGGTGACCGCGATTATGTCGCCCGGGCGGGCGCCGCCCCTCTTCACGAGGCTGCCCGCGTAGCCGACGAGGAAGACCGAGGCGCAGAGGTCCCTCGCCTCCCCGACGTCGCCCCCCAAGACCGGGAAGCCGTAGTGGCGGGCGGCCTCGGAGATGCCGCGGAAGAAGAGCCTCAGCGCGCCTGCGCCGTACCCCTTTGGGACGCCTAGCGCTACCATCGCCGCTGCGGGCATTGCGCCCTTGGCAGCCATGTCGCTGACGTTCATGGTGATCGCCTTCCAGCCCATAGACAGGTGGCGCATGCCCCGGGGAGCGTCGGTCCGCCTGACGAACATGTCGGTCTTGATGACCAGAAAACGGCCGTCGGGAAGGCGCATCGCGGACGCGTCGTCGGGGTGCGGCAGGGGGGGATCTGGCTGGGCGGCTCCGCGGGAGTCCAGCTCGGACCGGATCATATCGATGATGCCCCTCTCGCCGAGGGAGGCGGCCTTGAGTGCCCCTTTCTTCCCCATCATGCATCCTTCCCAAGTATGAGGCGTTGCAATGTGCCCACGCATATAATATGCTTTCTCAGCCAATTAAGCTGCTGACGCGGCTGCACCGGCGGGGGCATAGGAAAAAGGATTTATCCCTATACGGATAATTCACGTGGTAAGCCCTAGTAGCTCAGCCCGGCAGAGCGACGGTTTCGTAAACCGCTGGTCGGGGGTTCAAACCCCTCCTAGGGCTCCACGAACCTTTTTCAATGAAAAAGCTTCACCAAAAAGCGCCATCGATGGCACGGGTTTTGAATATTCTTCAGTGTTTCCAATACAGTACGATATTGAGGTCTTTAATTGATTCAGGCGCTTCATGATAGCGAACAGGCAGCCCGTAGGGAGGACGGTAAGGAGCCACCTGAACCTGATCGGGCGCTTCTATGAGGAGTTCGACAGGATGGAGGTCACGCAGAAAGAGGTTCAGGAATATCTCATGAAGCTCGGGAACAAGAACACCTACAGGAACAACCTGTCGACGCTCAAGGTTTACATCAGTGAGTGCCTGAAAAGATCAGACATAATGCAGAACTCTTCCCTCCAGCAGAGGCGATATCGGTCAAGTCGATACCGAGGAGCGCGACCTTAGGAGGTTCTACAACACCATCGATAATTATCTCAGGACCAACGATCAAACATTGGCGCGTCTCTTCGGTGATCAATAATGTCACCAGCATCCATCTACTGTAATAGCAGAGGATATAAAAGAAAAAACGGAAGGCAGGTAAGGCGAATGAGTTCGGGGCGAAAGTGAAGGAGAAAGGAAGCGGATCACGTGAAAAAATGCCCCGCCAACATCGGGTTTGGCAGGGGGCATAGAATGGGATTAATTGGCAGAAAAATGCACTATGTAGCGGGTGTCATCTTGCAGGTGGTACCAGTTATAGAGGAAGTTCCCACTGTTCACATATACAGTCAGCTTAGGGGGTGAACCGCCTGTTCCCCCTGCTGCTCTGATCAAATGGACGGTGGTGTCGAATTCAAGGGGCCCATATAGCAGACCAAAAGTAAGGTCCACTTCGTTGATTTTCCATTCGGTGTTATCTGAGGTGTCCGTAGCGAACCCAATGTCAAATGGATTACTATTGACACTCCCATTCCATATTGATGTGTAATATGGATGGTTAGCACCACAGTGATATGTACCATAATTTGCATCGTTGCAGGTTATGGAGTTCCCAAGTCTTATTGATGTAAAACTCTTAGGGTACTCGACAAAGTAATACGTCATGTGGTAAGGATCACCAATGTCTGGCCCAATGATCCACTCCTCGCAAGCCAATTTGACTTCGACTTCTACATCATAGCATGAGCCTCCAGAGGCATAGACGCTATCCGTTCTTAATGACCCTGTTGCCTTCTTACCCGTAGATACCCAGCCTGTATCGCCTTGTAGGTATGGAGGTATGGAATAGGTATTGTAAACTATGCTCCTTTCGAAACTTTCAAAGTACAGTATTGTTTTGTTAGGCGCGTTTTCCTGAATCCACCATTGTACGGTTACTCCGGACATGCTGTGGACTTCGCCCGCTTTCAGGTAAACGTATTGGTAAACAGTGTCGTCGGCATCCAGGGGGGTCATTTCGACGACTGCAACATCCGCACTCGAAGCCGTAGAATTGGAGGGACAAGGTTGTACATCGCAGAGGTCTATCTGAACTTGCACAGGCGTTGCCGTGTCGACAGCAGGATCCAATATGAACATTTTGCCTCCGGCGACAGTCCCGCATGCGTCCGCTATGTGCACGTAATACTCTGAAGGGGCATAACTTCCGTCTGCAAGTGTTGTCACCGTAGCCGTAAATTCAACAATGCCTGACGGGTCTAATTTGCTTGCAACTATCCGGGTAGAAGGGGTTATCGACATGTCGTGCACAAACACCAGTAGAGGCGAATCGAAGTCAGCCCCATCCAGTTGCGGATTGATTTGGATTTGAACACTAATTTCTGTGTGGATGCAGGTTGTTTCGCCACCCGCAGTTACAAATGCCATCGACGAAAAAACCAGCATTGCAAGTACTACATCGTCCCGGTCGTAAATCTCGCGCTCCAGGTTACAAATGCCATCGACGAAAAAACCAGCATTGCAAGGGCGAGGGAAAGGCACTTCGCAAGAACGTTCATTCTCATTTNTCTCGCAGCGTAAATCACGATAATGCCGAAGAATACAGCCACTATGCCCACGGATACGGTCAGCGATAGGCCGGCTGCGGCGGTCGCCGAAGCATAGATTATCAACGCGAGTCCTGCAACAAGGATTATCGCGCCGAGGACCATTCCCAGAAGCTGGAAGGAGAGATCCATGTTCTCCACAGGTACATTATCCCAGGCGTGTTTGATATCGGTTGCGCATGCGGCCATCCCCGGGGGAGGGGCGCAGGGCCCGTTGCCCTCCGCCGGCGCGGCACGGAAAATGAGTGGCGGTGCGCATTAAATGACTCGCGGCTGAGGATTTTGGTGTGTTTCGATCGGATCCTGTAAAGGATGCTAACTCAGTGGCGGGTTGCGTTTACTGTTTTTTTACGATTGTTGAGGAAATTTTAACATAATTTGAATGAAAAGGGATATTAATAGCCCTCCGAAGAGGGGACGCAGGTGAAAATGATGGCTGATGAAGTAGTGGAAGAACTAAGGCAGATACGCAAGCTGCTTGAGCCGAAGCCGGCGCCGCCGACACCGCCGCCAGCAAAGAAGAGCCTCATGGATGAGTTCAAGGAGTTCCTTAAGAATTACAAGGTTCTCGGGCTAGCAGTCGCTTTCATAATGGGCCTTTACCTGGGTAACCTGGTGCAATCGCTCGTCAAGGCATTCATAATGCCGCTCATAGGCCTGGCGCTCCCCAACATCGCGGACCTTGCGACGCTGTCTGTCCCGGTAGGGAACCAGAACTTCCTCGTCGGCGAATTCCTTGTCAACCTGATCACGTTCATCATCGTAGCGTTCGTGATCTTCCTCATCGTGAAGCTTGCCAAGAGGATGAAGATAGATTAAGAGAGCAGAAGGCTCTCCTTTTTTATTTACGTCAAACGCTAAATATGTCACGCGCCCAGAGTTATTGCTGGAGAGTCTAGTCTGCTATGGCATCTGCCGGTAAGGTCAAGGCCGCCGAGGCGGCGCTGTCAGAGGTTAAGGACGGCATGGTCCTGGGGATAGGCACAGGGTCGACCGTCGCCATATTCATTGAGATGCTCGGGAGGAGGGCCGCGAAGGGCGGGCTGAGGGTGATGGGCGTGCCGACGTCCTACCAGTCGGCCTACCTGGCCGCGGAGGCGGGCATCCCGCTCACAACGCTCGACGAGTACCCCGTCCTTGACCTCGCAGTCGACGGGGCAGACGAGGTGGACGGCGGGCTGAACCTGATCAAGGGAGGGGGGGCGGCGCTCACGAAGGAGAAGATAGTCGACTCGGCTGCCAAGAGGTTCGTCGTCATTGCCGACGGCTCGAAGCTCGTCGGGACGCTCGGGGCGAAGTTCGCCCTGCCGGTAGAGGTCATGCCGGTCGCGCGCAGGACGGCCATGGCGAGGATAGGGCAGCTCGGCGGGGAGCCGAGGCTGAGGGACGGCGCGGACCGGAAGGACGGGCCGTGCGTCTCCGACAACGGCAACTTCATAGTCGACGCCAAGTTCGAGGCGATACCCGACCCTGCCGGGCTCGAGTGCAGGCTCAAGCTGATACCCGGCGTCGTCGAGGTTGGGCTCTTCGTAGGCATGGCCCACACCGCATACCTGGGCGGCGAGGTCGGCGTGAAGAGGCTGGACAGGAAGGGCCGCTGACTGGCCAAAAGGTAGTGCCGGGGGCGGGATTCGAACCCGCGATTTCCGGATGTCTCATCTGAGAGCGCCTTGTCCACTGTGTCGGATTATGAGTCCGGCGCTCTAGCCAGGCTGAGCCACCCCGGCAACGCAGTTTTTTTATCGCAACCGTCTATTTTAATTCTTCTGATTGGAGAAAAAAAGAGGGTGCCTTCTGCGGCAGCCCATGATGGTCACTCGGTCGCCTCTTCGAGGGCGACTATCTGCTGGGGGATCGCTTGGGGCGCGCGGCGCCTCCTGATGGCGGCGAGCGTGTCGCCCTCCCAGACGAATTCCAGCCCCTGCCTGCCCTCGTGCGCCCCCCTCTGGAGGACAGCGCCCACTACGAGCGGCAGCATCACGGTCGTCTCCCCGTAGGCGGTCGCCCTGTAGGCGGAGGAGGAGACCTTGCCCCAGGACTTCGCCTCGTCCAGCGTGCTCCCGGAGAGGCCCCCCCAGTGCGGGGCGTCGGCCGTAATCTGGAAGGCGTACGAATGGCCCTTGGTGTAGTCGAACATCACGGTCGCGTCGTTGATGTAGTTCTTCGGGACGCCGCCTCCGATGTAGATGGCGCCGGTCTTCCTGGACTTGAGGACGATCTGGCCTATCTCGTAGTTGTCCTTTATCGTGTCGATCATCACAGGGGGGATGCCGTTCGCCCTTGCCTTCCGGTAGTGGTTGGCCATCCCTATGCCTATCGAGCTGTCCGCTATGGCGGGGCAGAAGACCGGTACGCCGCGCTGGTACGCCGCGTGCAGGATCGAGTCGGCGTCGCTCACCGTGCCCCCCAGCAGCTGGAAGAACTCCCGCGTCGAGTACCGCTTAGCCTCAAGCGAGTCGCAGAAGGCGGTTATCGAGTTGTCGCACTTGACGAAGCCGATCTCGTCGACGTACGCGTCGTATATCCGGTTGATGTAGAGGTCGTGCAGCTTCGAGTCGTCCGATGCCGCGGAGCCGCGGTAGTGGCTGTACCCCCTGGCAGTGTAGTAGTCCTGGTAGAGGATTGCGCCCGTCGACACGACGACGTCCACGATCCCGCATGCGATCATGTCCCGGATGACCTTGCGCAGGCCGCCGGCGATCAGGGCGCCCGTGAGCCCGAGCATGACCGTGGGCCGGCGCCTGTCCAGCAGCATGTTCTCGTAGACCCTGACGCAGTCCGCCAGGTTCCTCGACTGTATCCCGCAGTGGCTCCAGGCGTCTATGAGATCGCTGATGGTCCGCACCCGCGCGAGGTCGACTGGGCGTATCTTCTCGCGCAGAAGGGCGGCGCGCTTCTTCTCGTCGAGGCCGTACTGGACCTGGAAGTTGTGTATGCATTTCTCTTTGCTACCAATTTGCACATCATCCCACCTCTTGTTTTGGAGCACCGAGGAAGGGGGCGCGGCTGGAGGCGTGGATCAAGCCATTGTCGCCAAGAAGCAGCGGCGCGGAGTTGGGCGGCAAGCGGGTTGCAGCCCGTAGAGCGGCATTATGCGGGCACGGGGCGTGCGCAGCGCGCCCTCCTGATGCTGTGTTTACGATTTTTGCATCTCTTATAAGAGTTGCCTTCGACGATAGACGTCCTTCCGGGGCGGCCAACGTCATCTCGAACAGGCGTGTGGGGCATTTCGGATGGTACAGAGTGGGGCGCCCAAGGCGGTTACACGTCGATAGTCGAGACGGGGCGGGCTTCAGCACAGTTCTGTGCCGCAGGCGCCGGTCGAGCCGCAAGGAAGGCGGGGGGCATTCCGGAGTCAGGGTCTCTTGACGGGCAGGTTCAGCAGCATGGAGACCCGCGCCTCATCTATGCTGCCCAACGAGGCGAACTCCACATGCCCAGTCGTCTTCCCTATGACGTCCAGAAGCGCCCGCTTCTCAACTGGGATGCCCTTCAGTGAGACCCCGAGATTTACATGATCCTTTAGAGCCACCAGATAGTATACGCCATCGTCATAGCTCGGGACGCCCCATTTCATCCCCTCCTTGATGCCGGGGAATGTCCTGAGGATGACCTCCCTTAATTTATGGCAGATCTCTCGCTGGGGAGACTGCTGTGCCTTGATGTATTCGTCGACGCTCGAGACGGGCATAGGCGCACCTGCGATAGGATATGAGCGGGGCATTCAAATAAAACCTGTACGGGCTTATGCGCTTATGCGATTATGCGGAATCTGCAACCGCATGAATAGAGGCAGGCGTTTTGCGCCCCGGCTGGAGCGTGATGATGGGAAAATCTATTTAAATCAACTCCAGTCTTTAAGGAACGGCGCAGGAGAGGCCCTAGTAGCTCAGCCCGGCAGAGCGACGGTTTTGTAAACCGTTGGCCGGGGGTTCAAACCCCCCCTAGGGCTCCAGCACATCTTTTCTTAGAAAGAAGACGTTCATTATAAGAAGCGGTTTATGATGAGGATTTTGAATGTTCTTCAGCATCCCCTATACAGTATTGCCTCAAGGTCTTTGATTGATTCAGGCGCTTCATGATAGCGAACAGCAGCCCGGAGGGAGAGCGGTGACGGTGCATCCAGCCTTATCGATCGCTTCTACGGGGAGACGACCGAAGGGGACTGAAGGTCATTTATTAGTTGAATATGGTCAGCCAGACGCCCCGTAGTCGAATATCGCGATCCTGCAGCGGCTGCATTTCAGCGCATGGGTGCTCCGGTCGCGGAGCGAGAATGGCGCCAACAGGCAGGGTTCCCCTATCCAGGTTGCGCGGATCGCGTGCCGCCCTGTGTCCCACCTTATCGACCGTGCATATATGAAGCCCCTCTCTAGCGTTGCGCCGCAGACAGGGCAGCTGCGGATCGGCGAAAGTGCCTTTGAATACGCCTCCATGTGTAGCCCTCAAAGGGTAACTCTGGCCGGACGGATAAATGTCTGACCTCTAAGTTTCATCGCATCGACAAGTCGTAGTCCGAATGAGACCGCTGCAACGCGGTTACTGCGGGCAAGGGCTGGCGACGGGTTCAGCGATTCGGTTCTTGGTCCATGTCCACGGGCAGGGAAATGGGCATAGAGTGACGCAAAGGGGGCGCTGCCTGAGACTGTGGCGCCGTTGTGCGATCAGGCGCTTGCGCCGGGATCGCAACTGCACCAGGGGGTGCCGCGCCCTTACTGCGCGTGAAGTGTTCCATGGACAGCGCCGTGAACGCCACGAAGAAGAATCCGATTACTGCCCGGACGGGTGCGGTCGCGGTGAGTGTTAATGTAAAACGGTTAAGACTCGTCGATGCGCAAGGTCCTTGAATAGTTTTAAATGCGATGAGGAATACAGATAGCCTAATTCTTCAGGCGAAGAAAATGCCTTCGCCAGACCGATTAAGCGGATAGTGACATACATAGATGAACGAGAACGCCTCTGACCTCGACGGCTGCGCCTGCCCGGTCAAACTCAAACTCATGAGCACGGACGTTAAGGCACTGATAACTGATTCGATCTCCAGCGTCGCCGTCCCCTCGAACATCATGGTCAGGACAGAAGTCGAGCCATCGAATGCGAGGCTGGATCCGGCCGCAATAAAGCTGGCGCTGGCGGACATAATAACGAACGCGGTCCAGGCGATGCCGGACGGCGGGGCACTGTCCATAGGAGCGGCGGAATCAGGCGGGCAGCTCCAGATCGATATTGAGGAATCGCACGCGGACATGAGAACAGAGGGCGTCGACGGCCCAAGGACCTTCATGAATCCCAATGGCACGGGCGCGGGGCTCATGGTTGCCAAGCGCATGGTGGAGGCACACGGCGGGAGGATAGGCATTGAGATCGATCTGGGGAGGAGCTCAAGGGTTACTATCGTGCTCCCTGCTACGGAGGAGGGAGGCAGGGATGGCAGGCTGCAACGAGAACAGCGGCCAGCAGTAATCCCATGGGTGCCGTGGCGCAGCTTTGGTTTCTGGACGGTTTGACGGGAAGGATGGGCGCGACTGCGCCCAATCGCCTATAATTGAGGCGTTGTCAGCCGGGGCGGGGGGCGCGTTCGAAGGCGCCTGGGAGCGCGCGGTCGCTGCGCCCCAGGATGCGTGCGGCCCCGGGCAAATGATGTTATTTCAGGGGGCCTGCGATAGCACTCTGCACCATCAAACAGACGGGAAGGCTCGGAAAATTGTGGGGAAAGGGACAGATTCACCATCAGGAAGAGGGCAAGGGTGTTTTATCGATTAGAAGCAAGGTAACAACGGAAGCAGAGGGGCGGGCATGTTGATATGCCTTCCACCATGGGGCAAAGGGGAGCAGGACCATCATGGGACAGTTTCCCATAAAGGACTGCAAAAATGCGCTTTTCTCTGAAAAAAGACCATCAAACGTCACATCAAGGCTTATGTAAGAATGTGCCACTTGACGGTAAACGACGGATTTTTTTGCATGCTCGTGATGGATTCTATAGACTTGGAGCGATGGTGAGCGTGAGACAGGGGAGGCAAGAGTTGCCCAAGTCCAGGCAGCGAACGGCGATACGGCCTATCGGAGCGCATGCCGCCCGCAAATGAGTGGGCGCAGGCGCTGTGAAGCGGGACCGAGAATCGCCATATTCAGGATGCGGCAGCAAAGCAAGCAACAGGCAGAGCATGAGGCGCCCGGCGGCTGGCAGATCACGCCTTCCGGCCGGAGTTCCAGTCCTCCGCCAATTTGCTGGCGAGGGCTTCGTCATCGACGATCACAGGACCCCTATAGCCGCAGTTCCTGCAGTCCCATAGCGACCACATCTGTGGCATGCCTGAAGCGAAATAGACGTCTGGGGAGCCGCACATTGGGCAGAACTTAGCATCGGCCTTCTTTCGGGGCATGCCTGCTCAATATGACATGGCAGCCGTTTCGAGTTAAGCATTATGTTAAGGCAGGGCTCGGGCAGAAGGGAAGTGCCTGAGGCAAGGCACGTGCGGGCGGCCCCAGAAAACCGGCCACCGTGCCTTGCTGGCATACCTGTGCTGATGTGGGTGCGAATTGGGATGGTTAATCCATCCAATATAAGATGCCCATTCGCACTATAAAAGGATAACGCATCCGCGGGGCGGCAGGATCCGCTCCCGGAGCATTACGTTAACCCAACCTTTAAATAAGGTTAACACCAATGCCCCTTTGGTGCGGCTCATGGGGGCGGTTTTGCAGGGAAGCAGAGCGCGAGACCTGGCGATAGCGGCGGTCTTCGCCGCGCTGATGGCGGTCGGGGCGCTCTTCTCGATCCCGTTCTACCCCGTGCCGCTGAGCCTCCAGACCTTCTTCGTCTACCTGAGCGTGCTCCTGCTGCGGAGGAGGGCTTTCATGAGCCAGGCGATATACATACTCATGGGGATCGCCGGGCTCCCCATCTTCTCCAAGGGAATGGCAGGCTATGCCGCCCTGCTCGGGCCCACCGGCGGATTCATAGCGGGGTTCCTGCTCGCCGCGGTCTTCGGGGGCGCGCTGTACGGCAGGACCGCGGGGAGGAGGGGGGCGGCTGCCGCGACCGTGGGGCTCTGCATACTGATGGTCTTCGGGACCGGCTGGGCGTGGCTCACGTACTGGCTCGGCGGGAACTTTGAGGGGGCATTCCTGACGGGCGTCCTGCCGTTCCTTCCAGGGGACGCGCTGAAGGCGGCCCTCGCGATCGTCGTGGCGGGCAGGCTCCAGAGGCAGGGGATCGGGGGCTACAACGGTAAGAGCAAGTGAGGTGACCGGCGGAAGGCGCAGATGAAGAGAGGAGATAGGAGAAGAGAGAAGGTAAGAGAAGAGAGAAAGAAAAAGCAAAGCAAAGCAAAGCAAAGAAGGAGGGAAGCGGCACGAGAAGGCTGTCAGTAAGTCGTCTTGTGGTTCAGCTTGTTCTTAAGCCAGACCTTTGACAGCGCCTCGAAGTTGGGGAAGATCTTCTGCATGGTCGGGACGTAGAGGCTGATCTCGTCGGCAGTCATGTACTGGAACTGGTACTCCCCGGAGTATGGCGACGGAGCCCCCTCGCGCGTGAGGAACTCGATGTGCATGAAGTGGTCGCCGGCCTTGATCGTGATCGGCCTCCGCTCGTTGTTCAGGTTCACGATCTCGAGCGCAAGGCGCCCACAGAACCCGCTGTGGACCTTGGCGGCATTCAGGAACGAGAGCCCCATCCTGCCGTACCGGCTCTTGGCGGTCAGGTGCGCCACGTGGTCGGGGGGCGCGAACACGACCTCCTTCGAGATGACGTTCTGGTGCTCCAAGTACTGGAGGGTGCAGTCCTCCCTCACAGTGAGGATGTAGCCGTCCCCGTCGAGCTGCGCATCCATGAACGGCTCGATTATCCTGTACTTCTTGTTGAGTTCGATAAGGCGGTCTCTGCCCAAGACAGACATAAGAATCACTTAATCATCTTGTGGAGTAGCTGTTTTTAAGCTTAATCAGTCTATTCATAACAAGGTGTCGCGCTTGGCAGTCGTCAACACATGGGAGGTTCACGGCACGAAGGTGCCGAAGCCGTTCGAGAGGGTCCTTAAGGTCTGCATGTCGCCGGAGGAGGGCAGCACGAAGGACTTCACGCTCATAGTCTCGCTCATCAGCCCGCGGAGCTCGACCAGCTACCACTCTCACGACGAGGGCGGGGAGCTCATGTTCGTGGTTACCGGCATGGGCAGCGTAACGCTCGAGGGCAAGGACCGGCCGATAGGGGCAGACACGGCGGTATTCGCGCCCCTCGGCGTCAGGCACAGGCTGGTCAACGACTCGGACGAGACGATGAAGGTCGTCTGCGTCTTCGTGCCGCCGCTGCCCCCGCGGTACGTGGAGAGGGTCGTCAGGGAGGAGGCAGGCAGCGAGGGGGAGGGGCGGAGCTGACCATGTTCGAAGAGGAGGAGGTCGAGAAGATACTGAAGGCCGGCAAGATAGTGAGGGCGGTCAGGGAGGCGGCGCCCAAGCTGGTCTTCGAGGGCGCAAGGGCGATAGACATCTGCAACGGAGTGGAGTCGGAGGTCAGGAGGCTCGGAGGGGAGCCAGCGTTCCCGTGCAATGTCAGCATCGACGAGGTGGGGGCGCACTACACCTCGCCCCCCGGCGACAGGACGGTTATCCCGCCCATGTCCCTCGTGAAGGTAGACATAGGGGCCCACATCGACGGGTTCCTGGCCGACTCGGCAGTCACGGTGTCGGTCGGCTCTGAGCACGAGGAGATGATAGGGGTGGCCGAGGGTGCCCTGGCCCGGGGGATCCAGGCGGTGAAGATAAACGGGCCTATCGCGGAGGTCGGCGCGGTCGTGGAGAAGTACGTCAGGTCCATGGGGTTCAGGCCGATAAGGAACCTCACAGGGCACCAGATCGCGCCTTACACGGTCCACGCCGGGGTCAGCATACCGAACGTCAGCGAGGGGCCAGGGGCGTTCGGCGGGAGGTTCCAGCCATGGTCCATATACGCGCTTGAGCCGTTCGTGACGCTACCGGATGCGCGCGGCGTCATACAGGAGGGGAGGCTCGGCAACATACTCCACCTTGCCAAGCTTAAGAAGCCGAAGGACGCAGGGCAGAGGGCCCTCTTCGAGCACATCTACGGCAGCTACAGGACCCTCCCGTTCGCGAGGAGGTGGCTCGACGGCAAGCCCGGCGCGGAGCTGGCGGGGGCGATGCTGGCGGGGAGGGCGCTCTACGAGTACCCGACGCTGGTCGAGGCCTCGCACAAGCCGATCGCGCAGGCAGAGCACACGCTGCTGACGACCGACAGGGAAGTTCTGATAATAACCTGACGGCGCCCGCCCATGCTTAAGGGTGCAAAAAAGGGGTTGCCGGCGGTTGGGACGGCTGCAGGATGCGCCTACATCCGCAGCTGCTCGCCAACGTCTGACCCGGGGAGCTTCTCCTTCAGCTTGCTCTCAGCTATGATGGCGGCCTCGCTCAGGATCTTCTCGGCGTCCTCTGATGTCGGCCCAAGGACCTGCGTCTCGTTGGTCAGACCGGAGAAGGAGACGAGCGTGTCGGACATGATGGCGTCGATCTCGCCCAGGGCATTGCTCGTGGACGGCAGGAAGTCGACCAGTGCGGACTTGACGTTCTTCACGATCTGCCCAACAGGGACCATCGCTGCGACCATGTCGCCGTAGTCCTTCGCAACCTCGATCTTGGTGTATGCCCTCTCAAGGGCGTACTTGCCGTACTGCGTCCGGCTCTCCACCTTCCTGAGCTCCGCTAGCTCAGAGGCGAGCGACTGCGCGCGGGCGTTGTCGTGCTCCTCGTATGCCTTCACGACCTGGCCGTAGAGGGTCTTGTCCTTCTGGTTGAGCTTGTCATTGATGCGGTTGAGCTGCGTGATCTCCTCGGAGAGCTTCCTCTTGGCGGTCTCAAGCCGCTCCTTCATAGGAGGCGGCGGCGCCACCTGCTCCCTCAGGCGCCCGGAGGCAGAGGATTTTTCCTTCTTCTGCCAGTTTTCGGTGAATTTCTCAGGCATTGTAAATCCACAAATAATAGCGTGAGATGTAATCATATTAAGCTTTGCTGGTGGCACAGGTGGATGGCAAGAGCATACTCGCGGGCATGAGGGCCGCCCTTGGGGATGGCGAGAGGACGGCGCTGGAAAAGATCAGCAAGGATGGCGGCGGAAGTGGAAGCGGCAGCGGCAACAGCAACGGCAGGGGTAGGGGCAGCAGCGACCCATTCAGGGTTCTCATAGGGACCATACTCTCACACAGGACCAGGGACGAGCGGACTGAGGAGGCTACGGAGCGGCTCTTCAGGGCATACCAGACCCCGGCAGCGCTCGCCTCGGCAGACAGGCAGGAGGTCGCCAGGCTGATCAGGGGCGTCGGGTTCTACAACGTCAAGAGCGGCAGGATAATCGAGGTGGCTAAGATAATAGACCGCGACCTTCACGGAATGGTCCCGGAGACCATCAAGGGACTGATGGAGCTGCCGGCGGTCGGCAGGAAGACCGCAAACTGCGTCCTCGTCTACGGTTTCGGCAGGGAGGCGATACCGGTCGACACCCATGTGCACAGGATCTCGAACAGGCTCGGGATCGCGAGGACGGGGACCCCCGACGAGACTGAGGCGGCGCTCACGCGGTTCTTCGCAAGGGAGGATTGGATCGATGTGAACGACCTCTTCGTGAGCTTCGGCAAGAGGGTCTGCAGGCCCATAGGCCCCCGCTGCGGGGAGTGCCCACTCGCCGCTGGATGCAAGTACTTCAAGGGCACTGCGAAAAAGCAGACCGAAAGAAAATGACGGGGTTAGGAGAGGTTGGCTACTCCTTGACCTCGATAGCCTGGGTTGGGCACTGGGCAACGCAAGCCATGCAGAGGATGCAGTCCTGCTCCCTTACAACAACCGCCTTCTCATCCTTAAGCTCGAAGACGCTCGTCGGGCAGATCGATATGCATATGGCGTCGCCGTTGCATTTTTCTGGATCAACCTTAACAGAGACCATTTGAGATACCTCTCGCCAAAATATAAGAGGGTTTTTAATAAAGTTTTTTATCTTCTGCGCAGGCGGCGCGCCAGAGGCGCGGATGAGAAAAAGGGAGGGGGGTTACTCGAGCGGCTTGCCCCGCCGCGAGATCTGCTCCAGCAGTTCCAGGTCCGCCTCGCTGACTTCGACGTTGTGGAGGCGTATCAAGGCAATCCGCTTGCGCGACTCGTAGACACCCTTCGGAAGAAGGTAGTATGCACCCTTCCCGTCGGATCCGGCGGCAGCCGCCACCTCGCCCCTCTTTTGCAGCGCACCGAGGTCCACCTGCAGCTGGCCCATGCCCTCGGAGTAGCCTATCCTCATGAGCTTCTGAAGCAGCGGCTCCAGCTGGATCGCGCTCTTGGGCTCCTTCGGGAGGGACCTGGTGATCAGGTTGAAGCGGTGACCTGTCCGCTTCTGGAACTCCTCTCCTGGTTTGAGCATATTTCATCACCCTTTTTTTCTGCTTGGCTTGTCCTGCTTAAAAAAAATGGGGGGTCGGCCTTCAGGCTATCCTCTTGCCAGCGTTCAGGCCTGCCTTCACGTCGAAGATGTCGGTCACCTTGAAGATGACGACGGCCCTGACAGGGAAGTCTGCCCTTATCGCCTTGACGTCCGTGCGCATCCTCTCGAAAGTCGGGCCGGAGTCCTCGAAGTGGGCAGTCCCCTTCAGCTGGTACCCCTCGTTGGTGATCGCCTTGCCGTCCCGCTCCTCCGTGACCCAGAATGAGAGGGCCAGCACGGGGTTCTCCTCGAGGTTCATCCTCGTCTTGAGGAAGTAGTTGTCGACCAAGACCATGGTCTCGTCGTCCAAGAACTTGCCAAGCCCGATAGGAACTGCGTTTGGTATCCCGGACTTGGATGCCGTCCCCAGCGCCACGCGCCTGGACTTCAGCGCGCTGTGGAAGGCGCTCTTCACGTTCTCTGGTATCTTCATGTTGTTCACCAAGTATCAGTAATTCTCGCAGAGCCTCTGGTAGAAGGATGTGTCGTGCCCGCAGGACGGGCATACCTTCGGCGGCTGCTTCCCGATGTGCACGTAGCCGCACTTCCGGCAGACCCACACAATCTGCTCGTCCCTCTTGAAGAATTTCCCGGACTTCACGAGGTCGTATATCGCCTTGTAGCGCTCCTCGTGATGCTTCTCGACGCTCGAGATCGCCAGGAACTTGGCGGCGACCTTCTCGAAGCCCTCCTTCTTGGCATCCTCGGCGAATGCTGGGTACAGGTGGCAGCACTCCTCGTGCTCGCCGGCAATTGCTGCAGCGAGGTTCTCCGCGGTCTTGCCGATCACCAGGGGGGCCATCGCCTCGATGGCGATCTCCTTCGAGCCCCCCTTCAGCTCTTGGATCAGATCGAAGAAGGTCTCCGCATGCTCCTTCTCGTTGTCAGCGGTCAACAGGAAGATCTCTGAGATCTGCTCGAAGCCCTCTTTCTTAGCCTTGCTAGCGTAGAAGCTGTAGCGGTTCCTTGCCTGGCTCTCGCCAACATACGCTTTTATGAGGTTCTCAAGAGTTTTCATAAGGTACTATACAGCGGAGGACACTCATAAAAATGATGCGCCGGGGCCGGCGGGCGGCGGGCAGGGTCGGACCCGCGGCAAATGCGCCGCCGCGGGCGGGGCTCATAAAAAAGCCTAAATCCGCAGGCGCGTAGATTGAGGCAGGTGCACAAGAATGAAGGTAACCAAGGTTTCAGGCGCCGGCACGTTCGAGAACCCGCATGCGGTGGAGTCGAGGCGCATCTACGACACCGAGAACGCAGAGGTGATCCACATGTCGCTCAGACCCGGCCAGTCCCTGAAGAGGCACACCACGCCAGTCGACGTCTTCTTCTACATACTGGAGGGCAGGGGCATCGTGGAGGTCGGGGACGAGAGGCGGGAGGTGGAGGGGGACACTCTGATCGAGAGCCCTAAGGACGTCCCCCACCTGCTGAGCAACCCCGGGGAGGGGGCGTTCAGGTTCCTCGTCGTGAAGGTCCCCAAGCAGAAGGCGCCCACGAAATTCGGTGCCCATTGATCAAGGCGCACGTTGCATCGCTCGAGGCGTGATGGAGGCGGGCACGGAGTGGGTCTGCATGTTGAAAGGTGACGGCGCGGCAGCCATCTGCACGGAGATCCGGCGGCTGCTCGACCAGGCAGTCAGGAGGTGCCTGGACGGGAGGAGGGTGGCGATAATGCTCTCCGGCGGGCTCGACACGAGCATCGTCGCGGCGATAGTGTGCAGGTACTCCAAGCCCGACGCCTACACGGTGGCCCTGAGGGGCGCGCCTGCCCCTGACGCGGGCTGCGCGGCGCTCATGGCAAAGGCGCTGGGGATCAGGCACACCGTCCACTGCATGGATGAGGCCGAGGTCCTCGAGCTCGTCCCAATGGTCGTGAAGGTGCTGAGGACGTACGACCCGATGGAGGTGCGGAACAGCCTGGCGGTCTATGCAGGGATGAGGGCCGCGAAAAGGGAGGGAGCAGAGGTCGTCCTGACCGGGGACGGCGCAGACGAGCTGATGGCGGGCTACAGCTTTGCGTTCGGCCTCGGGAAGGAGGAGCTGGACGCTCAGCTCAGGAGGCTCTGGAGCGCCATGGCATTCTCATCGAGGCCGATCGCCGAGTCCCTTGGGATGACGGCGAGCATCCCGTTCCTGGACCCGGATTTCATGTCCTATGCAATGGAGATGGATTCGGGCTACAAGGTCGGCTCGGAGGTGGGACAGGTCTACGGCAAGTACATCCTCCGGAAGGCGTTCGAGGGGATGCTGCCCCGGGAGATAGCCTGGCGGGCCAAGGTGCCCATCGAGGCCGGCTCCGGCACCGCGAGCCTGCCCAAGCTCTTCGGTTCGAGGGTCGGCGACGCGGAGTATGCCGGGAGGAGGGCGCTCTACCTCAGGGAGGACGGGGTGACCATCAGGGACAAGGAGCACCTCGCATACTACGAGGCGTTCCGGGCAGAGTTCGGGGCGCCGCGCCCGGCCGAGCGGGGTAAGGCGTGCCCGCAGTGCCGCTCCGGCGTGCCGGACGGCGCGACGTTCTGCCGCACGTGCGGGGCGTACCCCATATGATCAAATGAAGGCAGCAGGGGGAGGCGGTGCGGACAGGCGGGTAAGAACGCTATAGTGCGGGGAGTGGGATTCGAACCCACGAAGGCCTTCGCCACAGGGTCCTAAGCCCTGCGCCTTTGACCTGACTTGGCAACCCCCGCATGACAATCATCTGAAACGCCTCCCATTTTTATAACTTTTCGAATGGAGGGGGGCAGCAGGAGAAGGGGGATGGTCGCGGGCGGCGCCGCGCTCCCCTTTGGCGTCCCTTGAAAAAGTATAAAAAAGGCATCGATTCATTTAACCAACGTGCTCTGGTCGTATAGTCCGGTCAAGTATACTGGCCTTTCGAGCCAGTAACGCCGGCGAAGATAGCCAGTGACCCGGGTTCGAATCCCGGCCAGAGCACCAACAGTCCTTATGCAGGCCGCCATTCTGTGCGCTCTATCGACGCGCCCCGCATGTCGAGCCCCTTCATGACCACCCTGTAGCCCAGCATTCGGAGGACCGGGTAGGGGTCGCCTATGCCCTCGCCCTGGAGGATCTTCGCGGCGTCGTCCAGGCTCCTGACGCCTGACAGCGCCCGGTCGATCTGCCCGAGCTTCTTCGAGCTTACCGCCAGGTCCCCCTCGACGGAGTACCCCGGCGGCGACTTCTCCCTCATCGCCTCGGCCAGGGATTCGGGCAGGACGCCCATCGACTTTGCCATCTCGCCGAGGGAAACGACGTCGCCGCGCAGGGGGAGCACGGCCGGCGATATGGCGGCGGACTCCCTTGCCACGATCCTCCTCTTCCTCTCCTCGAGGTGGTCGATGATGGGCTTGAGCGGCACCTCCTTCTCGAAGGGGATGACCTTGCCGGGCAGCCTCTCGGCCGGGCCCAGGTCCGACGATGCGGCGATGAGCATCTCGCCGTCCCAGCCGCGGAGCCGCTGGAGCTTCTCGACCTTGCGCTCGAGGTACTCCGGCGTCCAGAAGCCGACGATCTCGAAGTATACCCGGCTCCTCCCGCCCCCGAGCTCGAAGGCGAAGTCGGGTATCATCACCGCCGTGCCGACCGGGATCGGGTCGGGCTCGCGGAGGAGGCGCCACTGGCTCCCGAGCGAGTTGAACCGGCGGGCGAAGGACTCCTCGGTCGAGCTGTCGTACTCCTCTGCGCGCTGCGGGGCGGCCGGGAGGAGGACGCCGTCCTCGGACCTCATCTCGAAGGTGAGGAGGCGGCTGTTGCCGAAGCGCCTCGACACTATCTGCGCACGGACCCACCAGCCCCCGGCGGACGTTATGAGGGGCAGGAGCTTGGAGAGGCTGGTGCCGTACCTCTCGGTCAGCCTGATCATGGACGCAGGGCCCTCGACGGTGACGACGTAGGAGGCGCCGCTCGGCGAGACGCTGTACATGAGGCCGAGCCGCTTTATCCTGCGGAAGAGCTCCTTCCACATCCCGGAGACGCCGAACTCGAGGCTGGAGGACCTGAAGAGGAGGGTCTGGGCGAGCGAGAGGTTGTAGCTGGCAAGGAGGTCATCCACCGCCATCGGTGTGAAGGACGCGAGGACCTTCTCGTCGTCGAGGTCCCCCCAGAGGAGCGGCTCCACCCTGTCGGGCCCGATGCCGTGCTCCCTGCCTACGGCCTCCAGTATGCGCCCGCGCGCCCCGCCGTCGGTGACGCAGCCCGATGACATCGTGAACGCCGAGCGCCTTATCGCCGCGTGGTCCGCGCCGGATGCTGCCGCGTACGTGCACCGCCGCTCCAGTATGGCCTGGAGGCCGCGCACGAGCCTGAAGTCGAAGCTGCCCAGCTCGAACTCCCTGACCTTCCCGGCGACCTCCGCGCGCCTCCTGCCGATCCCCGCCGAGAATGCGCCCATTATGCCCTCGGCCAGCGAGCGGAGCTCCGGGGTCGGCTTGACGAAGACTGGCCTCACCCTCCCCTGCATGGTCCTTGCGATCAGGAGCTCGGAGGGGAGCATCAGAGGTCACCCCTCCTGCGGGTGCTCACCCGCGCCTCGCTCGTCGACCTGGTGATGATCTCTACCAGCCGCGCCTCCTTCCCCTCGACCTTGCGGAGGATCCTCCCGAGGCGCTGGACGAACTCCCTCCTCGATCCGGTCCCGCTCAGTATGATGCCCAGCGAGGCGTCGGGGACGTCTATCCCCTCGTCGAGGACCTTGGAGGTCACGATGACGCGGTATGTGCCCCTGCGGAACCGGTCGAGCACCTCCGCCCGCTCCTCCTTCGGGGTGAGGTGCGTGATCGCGGGGATGAGAAAGAGCCTGCTGAGCGCGTATACGAGGCGGTTGTGCTGCGTGAATATGATCGTCTTCTCCCCGTGGCTGGACTCGAGGACCCTCCTCAGGGCGTCGACCTTTGAGCTGGAGTTGAGGGCGATGGCGTTCGCGCGGTTCCTTGCGAGGAGCGCCTCCCTCGCCTCGGGGTCCTTCCCGGACCGCATTATCAGCCTCTGGAGGTCCCTGCGGGACCTTATCCACATGTTGTTCCTTGCAAGGAACGAGCGGTAGACGGCCATGCTCCTCCGGTATTCCTCCCCCTCCTCCGGGGAGAGGTCGACGTAGACCCGCTCCAGCCTGAACGGCGACAGGTGGGTCCCCGCCATCTCGGCGACCCTCCTCTCGAAGACCTTGGGCCCGACGAGCCGGGTCAGCTCGGAGTGGAGGCCATCCTCGCGCTCGTAGGTGGCGGTGAGCCCCAGCCTGTAGCGGGAGGCGAATAGCTCTGCGACCTGCGAGTAGCCGGGCGATGGGAGGTGGTGGACCTCGTCGAATATCACGAGGTGGAACCTGTTCCCGAGCTCCTCGACCCGAAGGTAGGCGGTGTCGTAGGTAGCGACGGTCAGCGGGGCGAGGCGGCACTCCCCGCCGCCGCAGATGCCGGCCTCCATGGAGAAGGCCTTCTCGAGCCTCGACCGCCACTGCTCCATCAGGTCGAGGGTCGGCACGACGACGATCGTGGAGGAATTGACCTCGTGGATGGCGAGCATGCCGAGGATGGTCTTGCCGGAGCCCGTCGGCAGCACGACCGTACCGCGCATCCCTGCCCTGACCCATGCGTCGAGCGCCTCCACCTGGTAGCCGCGCGGGAGTATCGACATCCTCAGGTCCCTGTGCGGGACCTCGTCCATCACCCTGTCCTGGAACTCGGCGCCGCTGGACCTGAGGAACTCCAGCGCGTCGGAGTAGTGCATCCCGAGCGCCTTGTAGGACTTGAGGGAGTTGTCCCAGACGGAGTTCGGCAGGCGGGCGCCGCCTGAGAGGATGAGGCCCTTGAAGTACCTCAAGGTTATCATCGGAGAAGGCACCATACAGTATTGGGCGGCTCTGGATTTATCGTTTGGCTTCAGGCGCGGGCTCTGATCCGGGTCCGGATCCGGGTTCAGCCCCCGGCTTGGCCCTGCGGCCCATCGCCGACGGCACGAGCACTATGAGGCCCGCGGCCAGGGCGATCGCCGGCGCCATGGCGAAGGAGGCAACGTAGCTGCCGGTGGACTGGATGACCGCGCCGAAGAGGATGGGTCCTATGAGGTTCCCGACGTCGACGCCCATCGTGTGGATGCTCGCGAGGAGGCCCCTGCTCCGGGCGGGCGACCTTGCGAGGGCCATCGTCTGGGAGCCGGGGACGAAGATGCCGACGCCGATGCCGAAGATTACGGCCGAGAAGTACAGGAAGGGGGGCACCTGGTTGAGCCAGATGAGGAGGAAGGAGAGGGAGATCACGAGCAGCCCGGACCACGTCATGGTTGCCGGGTGTGAGTCGGAGACCCTGCCAGCAAGTATCCTCAGCACGAGGCTCGCTGCGGCCTGTATGCTCACGAAGAGGCCTATCTCGATGTCGCCGTAGCCGAGGATCTTGAGGTAGGCTGAGAGGAACGTGAGCAGGCCCATCCAAGCTACCGCGTACACGACGAGGCTGCTTGTGGCGAGCAGGAAGTTGCGCTCCCTGAGGCCCTCGAAGGAGACGCCCTTGTCCCGGGTCACCCGGCGCGCCTCCCTGAAGACCGCCAGGGGGATCAGGAGGCAGATGAGACCTGCGGCGATCCCGAAGGTGGGCCGGTAGCCGAAGCTCTCGGAGAGCACGCTCCCGAGCGCAGGCCCGACGGAGAACCCGATGCCCACCATGAGGCTCCTCCAGCCGAGCGCCTGCCCCACCTTGCCCTCGGGGGCCATGTCGACTGCGCTCGCCATCGAGGAGGGCACGAAGAGGGCGACGCCTATGCCCTCGAGCAGCCGGCTCACGATCACGGCGTTTATGCCGCCAAAGGCGTACAGGACGCCGTACGCTGCCACGCCGAACGCCATCCCCAGCAGCATCAGCTTCGACCTAGACCACTTGTCGCTCGCGATCCCGGAGAAGGGGCGCAGCAGGATCGCCGCCACGGAGATGCTGGAGACGGCGATGCCTATTATGAATGGCTCGGCGCCAACCTCGAGGGCGTAGCGGGGTATCAGCGGGACGACGACCTGGACCAGCATGAAGAAGAGCATGGTCACGATGTTGATCCGCCACATGTTCGAGATCAGGTGAGCCGCCCCCGTCGGTTTGGTTGAGGTAAGTCGGAATCGGCGGGGCGCTTAATAACCCTTCGGTAGCGCGGCGCCGCCGGTGCATAAGAAAACGAACAACAGACGCAGTATCATGAAGCATTTGTTCGTTTTGTGGCGATTAAGCGGCGGAAAACATAGGTTTTCCCTGAAAATACGCACGAATCGTGTTCGGAAATGCTAAGATTTATATCTGTAGAGCGCCCCAAGCAGAGTGGCAGCCCACAGAAATTGATAGCGGGGGAGGGTTCATCTGAGTTGGAATCCGAAGACCCTAAGCGGAGGATGTCCAACAAACGGGAAGAACAGAACCCTCCCTAGCGGATTACTTTAGGCGCAGCTTATAAAAGCGTTTTTCTCGGGGCGTGGCAGCCGTCTTCGGGATGGCGGCCAGCAGGACGGGGGGATGCGCATCACCCGGCGGGAGGGGGGCGGCATCGGGGCGGGGCGCAAGAGGTTTATATCGAGAGAGCGACCACTATTTCAAGTGCATCCAGTGGAGGGTGGGGATTGAAGGACCAGCTTGATGACCTCTTCGAGAAGGTTATGTTGGCGAGGGTATTCGTGAACAGGGATATCCTGAGGCCGGACTTCATACCCGACGACCTTCCGCACAGGGAGGACCAGATCAGGAGGCTGGCGGAGATAATGGCGCCTGTCCTCAAGGGCTCGAGGCCGTCCAACGTCTTCATCTACGGGGTCCCCGGGACGGGGAAGACAGCCGTGACGAAGTACGTGCTCGGCAAGGTCGACGCCGAGGGGAAGAAGAAGGGGCAGACGCTCAACGTCGCGTTCATCAACTGCAAGAACGACGACACGAACTACAGGGTGATAGCGGATCTCTGCGAGTCCATCGGGGAGAAGGTGCCGTTCACGGGCCTCTCCACGTCGGAGGTGCTCAGGCGATTCATCAGCATCATCGACGGCTCGAACAGGTCGCTCTTCGTCGTGCTTGACGAGGTCGACACGCTGGTGAAGAAGACCGGCGACGACCTGCTTTACAAGCTCACCAGGATCAATGACAAGCTGAGCAGGACCAAGATCTCGATAGTGGGCATCACGAACGACCTCAAGTTCACGGAGTACCTCGACGCGAGGGTCAGGAGCAGCCTCGGCGAGGAGGAGCTGATATTCCCGCCCTACAACGCGGCGGAGCTGGAGGACATATTGACCCGGAGGTCGAGGGGCGCCTTCCATAAGGGCAGGCTTGACGAGGGCGTCATCAAGCTCTGCGCCGCCCTGGCCGCCAAGGAGCACGGGGACGCGAGGCGGGCCCTGGACCTGCTGAGGATAGCGGGAGAGCTGGCCGAGCGCGGCGGTGACCAGAAGGTCGCGGAGGAGCACGTGAGGAAGGCGCAGAGGGAGATCGAGAAGGACAGGGTGGTCGAGGTGGTGAGGACGATGCCCCTGCACTCGAAGGTCCTCATACTGAGCCTGCACATCATGTCGAGGAAGAGCTCGAAGGGGGGCACGACGGGGGAGCTCTACGACCTCTACTGCGACGTGGCGAAGAAGTTCGGGCTCGAGCCGCTGACTCAGAGGAGGGTCAGCGACCTCATAAACGAGCTCGACATGCTGGGCATCGCCAACGCGAAGGTCGTCAGCAAGGGCAGGTACGGCAGGACGAAGATGGTTGCGCTCAGCATATCGGACAGGAACCTCCGGGATGCGCTCCAGGAGGACGCGAGGATGAGCATGCTCATAGGGAAGTGAGCGGATGCCCCTCGGGCGCGTGCTTGCGGTCGGTGGCGGAGCGGTCAGGCCGGGGGGCGGGGGGATGGTCCCGATGGCGCTCCTGTTGGCCAGGGGCA
This sequence comes from Candidatus Methanomethylicus mesodigestus, assembly GCA_001717005.1. Lineage (GTDB taxonomy): Archaea > Thermoproteota > Methanomethylicia > Methanomethylicales > Methanomethylicaceae > Methanomethylicus > Methanomethylicus mesodigestus. The sequence continues at coordinate 35,200 of MAGS01000042.1, forward strand.
CGGTCCCGGAGCGCCTCTGCATACGGGATGTCCAGGCGGACGGCACGGACGCGACGCCCAGGATTATCGAGTTCATCAGGTCGTGCGCGGATGGCATAGATGCGCTCATGGCGAGGAGCGTCCCGATCGCCGGGTTCAACTACATCGACGCGGGGGCGGTCCTAAGGGAGTGCGGGATACCAGCAGTCTTCGTCCTGGGCGAGGAGCCAGACATGGAAGCGGTCGGCGGGGCGCTGAGGAGGCACTTCGCGGACTGGGAGGTGAGGCTGCGCGCGATAGAGGGGGCGGGCCCGGTCCACAGGCTGCGGGACGCCGGGGACGGGGGCGAAGGAGGGGAGGGCGGAGAAGAGGGAGAGGGGGAGGAGGACAAGGAAGGGAGAGATGGGGAAGCGCTCTTCATCGAGTGCGTCGGGATCGGCGTGAGCGATGCGCTTGCCCTTGCGAGGGGGCTCACGGTCTTCGGCACGGTCCCGGAGCCGGTCAGGATCGCGGGGATGGTGGCCAAGGCGGTCAGCGGCATCACGGCCAGGCGAAGGGCCTAGCTGGCTAGCCAGCTTGCGCGGTGCCGGAGAAGTTGAAGTTCATCTCGATCGTCTTCCCGCTCATGAGGTCGGTTATCGGGGCTATGCACGGCTTCGGCACGATGCCGGCGGAGAGCTGGAACTTCGTCTGCGCCTGCCACGTCCCCGAGTTCACGACGACGATGCCGCGGTAGCTAGCTATGCCCTCGACGTGTATGTGCCCGGCATGGAAGATGTCCGGCACGGGGTCGATTATGAGGCGGTCCGAGCTCTCCGGCGCCAGCGGCGTCTTCTCCCCGAAGATGGGGGCGAGGTGCCTCGACTTCAGCAGCTCGACCATGGCGTTCTGCGGCGTCTTGAAGTCGCACCCTGGGAGCGACGGGATGGAGTCATCCAGGCTCCTGCCGTGCGTGAGCAGGAAGGTCGTGCCCTCGATGTTGACCGTGGCAGGGTCCCCCAGCATGACCACGTTCTTCAGGTCGTAGACCGGCTGGGCGTACTCCCGGTACATCGGGGGAGTCGGGAGGGTCGGGCGGCAGGCGTCGTGGTTGCCGGGGATCACGATTATCCTGATACGCTCTGGCACCATGGCGAGGTACTCGGCCGCCTTCTCGTACTGCGTGTGGAGGTCGGTTATCGAGAGCTCCTCCTCTTGGTTGGGGTAGATGCCCACGCCGTCCACGAGGTCGCCCGCGATCAGGAGGTACTTCACCTGCTCGGCGAGGCACGTGGACCGCTCGTCCCCCTCCTCGCAGTTGAGCCACTTCAGGAAGCTCCTGAAGTTCTCCTCCATGAACATCTTGCTCCCTATGTGGACGTCCGAGGTCAGGACCGCGTAGGTCGGCTCCTGCGGGTGCGCGGGGCGCTGCCTGTAAGAGACGTCCGGCCAGATTATGTCGTTCGCGAGTATCGTCCTGCCCGTCTTGGTGGCACCGGAGACGCAGACGACCTCGTCCTTGAGCAGCCGGGTGACCTTCTTCTTGAGAGCGTCGTCGGCCTTGAAGGAGACCCTGACCGAGTCCTGCGTGTCCTCCAGCTCGACCGTGCAGGTCCCGTCCTTGAAGTCCCTCTTCGAGGTGACCATGCCGATTGCCTTGACCTTCTGCCAGCGCTCCCCGTGGGGCAGGTTCGATACGCTGGTGGCGTCCCTGAGGTCTGCCCTCCGGCGCAGTATGGACTCCATCCTGCCGTACCGGTCGAGGAAGTACTGCTTGAAGTCGTCGATGGTGCCGCTTATGCGCCGGTCCTCGCTCCCGGAGATCACGGTCACGTCGCCCCCGAAGACGGCGGTGGGGCGGACATGCGCGGGCCTCGCGGGGGACTGCGCGGCTGCGGGGGCAGGGATGCGCGCGGCGTCCCTGCGCATCGAGGGCCAAGAGTATGATCCGGCTGCGGGCGTCTCGGCCGGTTCGGGGACGGTGGCTGCTGCATGGAAAGCAGCGGCATTAGGAGTATGGGCAGGGGCGGCCGCCCTGGCGGGACCGGCGCCCTGCCGGTCGAGCAGCGGCCTGAGGTGGGCGGCCTCTATGGCGATTGGCTTCGGGCTGGCGGTCTCGAACGACGACAGCAGCGACTCGATCGCCGCGGCGGGGTCGCCGAATCGCCCCAGCAGCTCGAAGGCCTCCGGGGTCAGCTGGTAGCCCGAGCAGAGGGCCATCTCCACTGCGCCCCTGATTGATGGTGACAAACGCCAATCCCCTGAGAGGATTGGGGCTGCCAGATTATTAACGATTTTTGGGCAAGTTTAATGAATGGAGTGCTACCAGATACTATGTTGCGGGGCGTTCATAATGGAATACCGTAGGCTGCAGATGAGCAAGGGCGGGTCGTTCCTGCTCTCGCTCCCCAAGGAGTGGGTGAAGGCGAACGGGCTGACCGGAGGGGCCATCCTGAAGCTCGCGGCCGGCGAGGGGGGCGAGCTGACGATAAAGGCGGAGTCCGCCGCTGAGATCGAGGCAGGGATGACTGCCGTGATCAGGGAGGGCGAGGGGCTGGAGAGGCAGATCAGGGCCAACTACCTGTACGGCGCCGACACGATAGTCGTCGAGCTCGGCAGCAGGATGACGCCGGACGTGAGGGAGGAGGTCAACACGTCCATACACAAGCTCATAGGGCTGGAGATAGTGGAGGAGGACGCGGGGAGCATAACTGTCCAGTCCCTGCTCCAGCCGGCGTCCATGCCGGTCAAGAGCACCCTCAGGAGGGCATACACCCTGGCGGCGAACATGCACCGCGAGGCGGAGCGGGCGTTCGCCCACAGGGACACGGAGCTGGCGGGCTCGATCGACAGGCGCGACGACGAGGTAGACAGGCTCTACTTCCTGATGGTGAGGCAGCTTAGACTCGCGCTGAGGAAGCCGAGCATGACCGAGAGGCTCGGCATAAAGCCCGCTGAGTGCCTGGAGCTGAGGATGGCGGCGAAGTACGTCGAGACGATAGCGGACTATGCGGGGGCGGTCGCGGCAAGCGTGCCGAGGCTGGCGGGCGAGGACCCGGGGCAGGAGGCGATGGACGCGATCACGAGGCTGAGCGGCGTCGCCTACAGGATCCACAACAACGCGGCGCAGGCGCTCTTCAGGCAGGACGTGAAGCTCTCGGAGTCGGTGCTGGCAGAGAGCCGGCAGCTCGGCCAGGCGCTAGCCGCGGTCAACGAGCTCATCACGACGAGGCCGCCGAGGCTCGCCGCACTGCTGGACTCGATAGCGATCTACTTCTACCAGATAGGCGCGCAGGGGATAGACCTGGCGGAGCTCGTCAGCGGCGCGACGGTCTGAAGGAAAACGATATCTGACATGAGCGCATCTCTTCTTTGGTTAGCGGAGGAAGGGTCATGCAGGAGCTCGGGAGGCACTTCATATTTGAGCTGTACGGATGCAACGCCAAGGCGCTGGACGACTTGGAAGGGATCAGGGAGGCGATGCTCAAGGGGGCGGTCGAGGCTGGCGCGACCGTCGTCGGGGAGGTCTTCCACAGGTTCTCCCCGCAGGGGGTTACCGGCGTGGTCATCATAGCCGAGTCGCACTTCTCGGTCCACACCTGGCCGGAGTACGGCTACGCGGCGATGGACCTCTTCACGTGCAGCTCGGCGACCGAGCCGGGCAGGGCCTTCAGCAGGATCGAGGCGTTCCTCAAGCCCAAGTCCTCCACGGCGATGGAGGTCAAGAGGGGCATGTTCACGGAGGGGAGGGCATGAGCCTCGGGTGGAAGTGGTTCATCGAGTACCAGACCGAGAACAGCGCCCACATGCACGGCATAAGGTCGGTCGTCTTCAGCAGAGAGACGGAGTTCCAGAGGATAGACGTCGTGGACTCCGTGGAGTACGGGAGGATGCTCCTCCTCGACGGGAAGGTCCAGTCGACGGTCCGCGACGAGCACTTCTACCACGAGGCGCTCGTCCACCCGGCGATGCTCTCGCTGCCGGAGCCTAGGGACGTGCTGATCATAGGCGGGGGGGAGGGCGGGACGCTGAGGGAGGCGCTCAGGCACCCCAGCGTCAGGAGGGCGGTAATGGTTGACATAGACGCAGGGGTCGTGGAGGCGTCGAGGGCGCACATGCCGGAGCTCTCGGCGGGGGCGTTCGACGACCCGCGGGCGGAGC
>MAGS01000043.1:0-925 GCA_001717005.1 Candidatus Methanomethylicus mesodigestus
CAGATGTGTATAAGAGACAGGGCAAGATGAGAGAGAAGATCCAACTCAGCCATGGTGCAGGCGGGACCATAATGAACGAGATGATCAGGTCAGCAATACTGGCCAACATCACGAAGAGGAAGGTCGAAGGGGGAGCAGGGCTGGATGAGTTCGACGATGGAGCGTCGATCCCCTTTGGGGAGCGCGAGGTCGTGGTCTCGTCGGATGCTCACACGGTCGACCCGTTGTTCTTCCCGGGTGGGGACATTGGAAAGCTGTCCGCATGCGGAGCAGTGAATGACCTTGCCATGATGGGCGCGCAGCCTCTGGCCATCACGGACACCATTGTCGTAGAGGAGGGGTTTGAGGTGGACGACCTGAAGAGGGTAGTGAGGTCCATGAACGAGGTGGCAGAAGAGGTGGGCATGGCGATAATCCACGGAGACTTCAAGGTCATGCCTAAGGGAAAGCTGGATAAGATGGTGATCACGACGACGGGGATAGGGGCGGTTCCCCGCGGAGGGCTGATACTCGACTCGGGGCTCCGGAAGGGGGACAAGATAATAATCACAGGCCCTATCGGAGATCACGGAACTGCGATCGCCTCGCTGAGGGAGGGGGCAGCTTTCGTCACTTCGATCAAGTCTGATGCCGCGCCCTTGTGGGCACTCATGAGGGAAGGGATGAAGGCGGGCAGGATAACGGCTGCCAAGGATCCCACTAGGGGAGGGGTGGCGATGGCGTTGAACGAGATGGCGGAGAGGTCGCAGGCGAACATATTGATCGACGAGGAGGAGATCCCCCTGAGGGAGGAGGTTCGGGGGGCGTGTGAGATGCTGGGGCTGGATCCGCTGGAGCTGACATGCGAGGGCAGGGCGGTCATCGGGGTGGGCGGGGAAGATGCAGAACGCGTCCTTGACGCCATCAGGGCAGCGCCGTCAGGATC
>MAGS01000043.1:1590-29169 GCA_001717005.1 Candidatus Methanomethylicus mesodigestus
CTCGTGGGCTCGGAGATGTGTATAAGAGACAGGTGAGATGCTGGGGCTGGATCCGCTGGAGCTGACATGCGAGGGCAGGGCGGTCATCGGGGTGGGCGGGGAAGATGCAGAACGCGTCCTTGACGCCATCAGGGCAGCGCCGTCAGGATCAGGCGCAAGGATTGTCGGCGAGGTCGGCGGGGATAGGGCAGGGTACGTCATAATGAGGACCGCAGTAGGGGGGAGGAGGATCGTCAATGCGCCCCTCGGTGAGCCGACGCCCCGGATATGCTAGACCTTTTTTTGCGGCATGGCCAAGATTTCCATTATAGTAAGGCACTTGCCGGGGTCATCCGCGAGCATCCTATTGGTGTAGGTCGATCGGGCGACGATGGCAGCATCCACGCCTGAGTGGGTCCCCCCCATGCCGATCACGGCCTCGAAGGGAGGCACTGCGCCTGCAGAGGTGGCCATCAGGATGCACTCTACGGCGACCTTCATGCCGCTGCCGAAGCACTTCTCGAGGAACGAGCGCAGGAGCCGCTCGGGGGTCGTCTGCCCGGCCCCCTCGCCTAAGATGGAGTTGTGGAAGACGTACGGCTGGTCGTTCACTATGCGCACGCCGAGCTGCGCTAGCTCCGCCGCGCGTCCGGGATCCATGGTCGGCCATCGCCCAACGACCTCGGCATACGAGGGCGGCTCCGAGACGCAGACAACCTTTGTCCCTTTTGAGGGCGAGCTGGCCGCCAGAGCCCTGGCAAGCTTCAGCGCGGAGAGACCGGATGTGCTGGATATCACCACTGCCGCGATTCCGCCCGAGGAGACGCGCCGGGCTACGGCATCGATTACGCGGTCGGTGTTCTCAGGCCCAGGCGAGCCGAAGTAATCGGGCGTGGCGCTCAAAAGTATGATCCTCAGTTTAAAGACGGCCTAATCGGTATTTAAATATCGTCATGGCTACGGACGCACATGCCGCGGGGCTGATTGCAGAGATGGCAGGCGTCCGGATGACGCCCATGCGTCGCCTCTTTCGGAGCCGGCGGGCGCAGGGTCCTTCGCATGGATTGGGGACACAGACGATACTGATTTAAGAAGAAACCTGCGATTCTGAATTGGAGGGGGCTTCATGAACTTCAAGAGGAGGATCGGGCGCGTTGCGGAATACCTTGTGGAAAACGGCTTTGACGGCATGATCTGCACCAACCCGGAGAGCGTATTCTACCTTACAAATGCGCCATTCGTCACAGGGAGCGCGGGCAAGGCGCTCTACATCAGCAAGGATGGGAAGGCGTCGCTGGTCGTCTCGAGCCTCGACTTCGAGGAAGCTTGCGACAGGTCGGAAGGCGCGGAGATCGTGAAGATGGACATGGGCGAGCCGCTCTTCGAGAGGCTAAGGAAGGTTGCAGGAGGCGCCGAGAAGGTCGGCTTCGAGGACGACTTCGTGACGGTAAGGTCTTACGGAGCCCTGAAGAAAAAATTCAGCCTGACGGAGATCGGGACTGCGATAGAGAAGATGCGCGAGGTAAAGGATCCCGAGGAGCTGGAGCGGATAGAGACGGCGCTTGGGGCGTCGGACAGGGCGGCAGCCAAGACCATATCCAACCTCAGGGATGGTATGACAGAGATCGAGGCAGCGTCGGAGCTAGAGTACCACATGAGGAGGGAGGGGGGCGAGGCGCTTGCGTTCGAGACGATAGTCGCGTCGGGGCCCAGGGCGGTCTACCCCCACGGCATGCCAAGCAAGAGGAGGGCATCCGGAGGCGAGGCGGTCGTCTTCGATTTCGGGGTCAAGGCCTCAGGGTACTGCTCGGACACGAGCAGGACATTCTTCTTCGGTCAGCCTAGGGACGAGATGGTCAAGGTATACGACATAGTGCTTGAGGCCCAGAATGCCGCGATATCTGCAGCGAGGGCGGGCATTACAGGGAAGGAGCTCGATGGCGTTGCGAGGGCGGTTATCGAGGGGCATGGCTACGGCAAGTTCTTCGTGCACGGCACAGGCCATGGCGTCGGCATAGCGGTGCACGAGGGCCCTTCGGTCAATTCGAGGAATGAGGGGCAGCTGGTTCCCGGGAACGTTGTCACGATCGAGCCGGGCATATACATCCCCAAGGTTGGCGGCGTGAGGATAGAGGACATGATCGTCATAACCGAGGGAGGGAACAGGAACCTCACCAGGTTCAGGAAGGACAGGATAGTGGTTTAGGCCATGGCTGCCCCGCGCCGTGTTGGGGCGCGGTCAGGCATTCAGGTGGGTTTTGGATGAAGATGAGGAGCGTCGGGGCGTATCTCAAGCAGGCGGCTTATGCGGCAGTATACAGGCGTTACGAGAAGAGGCTTCAGAGCCAGATAAACAGCAGAGATATCCCCGACCACGTAGGCCTAATCCTCGACGGCAACCGCAGGTGGGCGAAGGACATGGGATTGAGCATCAACGATGGCCACAAGTACGGCTTCGAGAAGCTGAAGGAGGTGCTCAAGTGGTGCTGGGAGCTCGGCATACACACCGTGACGGTCTACGCGCTCTCGACTGAGAACTTCAACAGGTCCGATCAAGAGATGAATGAACTCCTGAGGCTCGCGGAGAAGGGGTTCAAGGACGTCCTAGACTCGAAGGACGTGATCGATAATGAGGTCAAGATAATCGCGCTGGGCAGGCTCGACCTGCTGTCTGAGTCGCTCAGGTCGACGATATCAGAGGTAACGGAAAAGACCAAGGATTACGGCAAGAACAAGCTCAACGTGGCAATCGCCTACGGAGGCAGGGCGGAGATAATCGATGCCACGAAGAAGATCGTCGAATCGGTCACGAGCGGCGCCCTCAGGAAGGATGAGATAAACGAGGGGACTTTTTCCAAGTACCTGTATACGGCGGGGCAGAAGGACCCGGACCTGATAATCAGGACCTCTGGCGAGGAGAGGCTGAGCGGTTTTCTTCTGTGGCAGAGCGCCTACTCGGAGTTCTACTTCCTCGACGTCTACTGGCCCGAGCTGAGGCGGATCGACTTCCTCAGGGCAATAAGGACTTTCCAGAGAAGGAAGAGAAGGTTCGGCATGTAGCATGGCGGCAGACCGTGGGCGCAGATCAGGATTTGGGCTGCGCCGGCGCCTTCCTCCTGAAGCGCGGGGTCATGGAGAAGATTATCACCATGAGGGCACAGACCAGGACGCCGAGCGCCGAGATGACCACTATCGGGATCAGGCTGGTATTCGGATCGGCGACTATGGGGGCAGCCTCGATGACGATCTGCCTTATGAAGACCAGGGAGACCAGGCTGACTATCTGGTGCCAGATCGTTGGAGACGAGTCCAGATACTTGGCGACCAAACTGCCGCCGAGGTAGATTGCGAGACCTATGGCCAGCAGGTCGATCGTGTTCAAAAGCACGAGGCTCGTGAACTTGGCCAGCTGATCAGGGAAGATGGCGCCCTGCAGACCGAGGCTGAGGCCCCTGTAGATGGCCACCAGGCACATCATGAACCCGATCACGGAGGCGATCAGCCTTATGGGCGATTCCGACCAAGCAGACCTCAACGATGAGTCGATGTTGAAGCCCTTGATGATCAGGACAGAGCCCACGATCACGCCCGACGCCAAGAGGGCGTAATTGAGCAGGTTCGAGAGGTACAGCGCAACAACTGCGAGGACGAGTATGCCTGGGACCCCCAAGGCAACCTTGGAGAGCTGGGGCTCCGAGAGCTTCTTCAGATACCGGTAGAAGAGGACGTATGTCTCCTCCACGCTCTTCTCCTGCTGCACGAAGACACGCTTGACGGATATCACAGGTACCTTCGACTGGATGGTTGGGATCACCTGCTCATCCGACGCGCCGTCGCTGACGAAGATGACGCCATCCGTCTGGAATGCCTTGAGGATATACTCGAGCTCGCTTGCCACCTTCACGTCTGCCTTGAACCCGCCCTCCTCGGTGCCGGCGATAACCGCGATTTCGCAGGTATAGCCTTCCTGAACTAGCGAGTCGTAGGTATTGATGGCGGCAAAGATAGAGTTTGTATCGGAGTCCTCGGGGCTCTTGATTGCGAAGAGGGAGGCGACCGATGCGACCTTGTCGCGGCCGATCAGGGGAGTACGGACTCCCGTAGCCACGCCGACGTCGTTATCCTTGTCCACGTTTAGGACCAGAACCCTCTTGCTCTTAAGACTCATCGTATCACTGATAGAGAAATAGGATTATATGGGTTTAAAATATTTCTAAAATAAAAGAAAAGGTTTATATATGGAGAGATCAGCTTACGCTGCTCTTCTCCTCGAGCAGGGCGCCATACTCTTCGAAGGTAAGGCGTTCGCCCTTCTTCAGCTTCTCTGTTGCGCGCTCGGCCAGCTCGGTGCGCCGCGTCATGAGCAGCTTGGCCTGCTCTGCGAGCTTCTCGGCCTTCTGCTGCATTGCGATCGTCTTCGCCTCGTCGAAGTGTGCGCGGGTCTCTGAAAGCTGGCTCTTTGAGCGCTGGATATCCTCCCAGAGTTCGGACATCTCAGCCCTTATGCCGTCCAGTTCCCTGGCCATGGCGGCCCCCTGCTCATGCGCCTGTATCAGGCTCTCGTGATGCTTCTTCGACTCGTCTGCAAGAGTGAGCACCTCGTTATGAGCGGCATTCGCCTTCGACTTGAGCTCGTTGAAGCGGGACCTGAGCTTCCTGACCTCCTGATCGAGGTCCTTGGTCTTCTTGAAGTAGAGGAGCTTCTTCTCGAGCTCGGCGATCTCCTGGACAGCCTTCCGGTCCTCGTCCATCGAGAGGGTCGTGGTCTGATACCTCCAGGTGATCTCCTTCAGCTGGGAGACCAGAATGTCCTCGGGTTCCTTTGCATTCGCGATTATTGTGCGCTTCTTTGCAACCAGTTCCTTGATCTTCTCGGTGATCTCCGCCTTCTCCTTATGCAGCTGGTCGCGGATTGCCTTCCTTTCAGCGATGAGCCTGTTCTTCTCATCGCGCGAGGACTTGGCGGTTTGCGTTATAGTCTGCAGCTCGCCAAGTTTCGTGAGTATCTCGTTCTTCCTTAGCCTGAGCTTGTTCAGGCGGTCATAGTTATCATCAAGTTGGTTTTGGATAGATCTCATCTGTCTTGAGGCTAGACCGACTTCGGTTGGTCGATTCTCCATTCATTCATCACCATTGAGGCTATCGATCTTCTCCGCCACTATGAACGCGTTGGATTTGCGCATACAGATCGTCCAGTCCGTCTCCAGTAATTGAAGACGTGAATATAAACTCTCCTAACGCTCCCAAATCCAGCATCGATTCCAGCATCCTTATCGAGAGCTCCATCTTTTCGTCTGATTTCTGCGACGCGAATTCGTTTACGAGCATCTCCGGGTCGGAACTCCAAAGGATGGCTCTTTCAAGCAACTCCTTTGGCAGAAGGTCGGTCTTCGAGATGCAGTTGATCTGCGGTGCCCTGAACCTTGCCTGAATCGAGTAGGAGAGGAGCAGGATAGACACGAAGTCGGAGACCCTGCTCAGGAAGACAGAGTCCGCGAGGAAGACCGTGCTGAACTCGCCGCCGGAGAGCTCAGAGGCCACCAGCATGCCCGCATCCCGGTATGCGAATAGCTCCATCTGGCCAGGGGTGTCGACGATCACAAATTCGGGGTCGAGCCGCTCGATCTCTGCCTTCATCTCGCCTACGTGGCCCACGGCGGCATCGACCGATGCGACGAGGGCGCCGTTAGGGCCGAGCTTGTACTCCTCCGCCAGCCTGGCGTAATTGACATAGTCACGTATGTCGGCATCCGGAGAGTACGGCAGCCACTGGACCCCAGGGTCCAGATTCAGAAGCGCCACGTTGACATCGGAGGACTTGATCCTCTCGGAGAGGGAGAGCGCCATGGCAGACTTCCCAGATCCGGCAGTTCCCATCAGAAAGATATAGTCCATAATCAGTCGCCCCTCGCCTTGATCCTCCCACCTGCCCCCTTAATGAGGGCCTCAAACGATCGCTCGGCGCGGTCGAGCAGCGAGTCGAGCGCGCCTCCAATGCCGCCCCTTGCGGAGATGTGGATCTCGAGCGTCGGGACGGACTCCCTGCCGCGGGGGTGGGATTTTATGTATATGCCAGGGTTGGCCCTCCGCCACTCGTCTATGAGGGGGGAGAGCGACGACTCGGGGATGCCCTCCAGCAGAAGCGAGCGCTCTCCAAAGAGCGCACCTCCATCCGAGGCAGCGGCCGGGAGCACGGCCTGCAAGAACATGGGGCGCATCTCATCAGGCACGCCCGGCAGGGCGAATACGGTCGTCCGCCCAGAGGACGCGACTATTCCGGGAGCGGTCCCGACAGGGTTGGGGATCGGCCGTGCGCCCTCGGGCAGGTCTGCCATCTTCAGCCTGGCAGGGGTCATGGGCAGACCCATCGATGCGTATTTCGAACGGACATGGTCCAAGGCCTCTGCGTTCGACACGAGGGGCAGCCGCAACGCCGAGGAGAGCCCCTCGGAGGTGAGGTCATCGTATGTCGGACCGAGACCGCCGGTAATTATTATGATTGAAGGCCGCCGCGCGAGCGCCTCGGAGACGGCGGCAGAGATCTCGACGACACGGTCGTCGACAGATGTTATTCTGCTTACTGGGACGCCCTTAGAGGTCAGCTGGCCGGCTATCCACGATGCGTTCGTGTTTATAGTCTTCCCTATGAGCAACTCCCTTCCGGTCGTGATGATCTCAGCAGGGATGGCAATCACCGAACCACGGTCACTTCTTCTGCGACCACCATTTCAGGTAGTCCTTCCTTCTCCGCTCACGCTCTTCGTCCGGGTCAGACGCTATTGTCTTTTCCCGGATGTCGTCCATGTCCTGATGATTTAGCGAGAGACCGCAGCTCGTGCATACATACTGCTTGCGCGCAGGATCGAACTTCAGCTCCCCTGCGCACTCGGGACAAGCCTTCATGTGAAGCACCGACTACTAAATTTCAACAGGGATTAATAAAGATGGATATTGCCGGGGGGCACTTACCATGACCGTTTTTTTGCCAGGGGAGGACGGAACGTGCGCAGATTGCGATGACAGGGCTAAACGACGATGTTGAGCGCCCTTCCGCAACGTGAGCATGCATTCCAGTTCAGGTTCGTCGAGATCACCTCGAACCCGCACCGCTCAATCGCAATGCTGCCGCATGAGGGGCAGATCGTGTTCTCGAAGTCACCGCCTGGCATATTTCCGAGGTACACATGGCGCAGCCCCTCTCCGCGGGCCATGCTCCAGAACTCTTCCATCCTTTTAGGAGGCAGCTGGCGGGCATCCGAACATAGGTAGCTCGGGAAGAATCGGAGCAGGTGGTACGGCGTCTCGGCGCCGAGCTCGTCGCGTATCCAGTCGGCGAGCTTCAGGAAGGGCGGCTTCAGATCGCCGCCGCCCGGGACAATAAGGTTCGTGACCTCGATGAAGATCTTCCTGCGTTTCATCTCCAAAAGTGCCTCGAATACAGGGTTGGCGTCGGGGACGCCGCAGAAGGTCCGGTAGAACGACTGGTCCCCGCTCCCCTTGAAGTCGACGGTAGCCGCGTCCAGATATGGAGAGATCGCTTCGACTGCATCTGGCGTCATGTATCCGTTGGTGACGAAGGTGTTGAAGATGCCATCCTTCCTTGCAAGGCGGGCGGTGTCGTAGGCGTACTCGAAGAAGATGGTCGGTTCGGTGTAGGTGTAGCTTATGGACCTGCAGCCGCTCCGCTTCGCCAGCGAGACGATCTCGCCGGGCGACAGTGGCTCACCCGAGATCCGTTCCGGCTGGCTGATCGACCAGTTGTCGCAGAACCTGCACCTGAAGTTGCATCCGACCGTTGATATGGAGAGTGCCTTGGTCCCGGGGTGGAAGTGGTAGAGAGGCTTCTTCTCTATGGGATCGACGGCGCATGAGGCGGCCTTCCCATATACCAGTGTCCGCAGTGTGCCGCCCATATTCTCTCTGACGCCGCATGTCCCCAGCTTACCTTCGGCTATGATGCATCTTCGCGCGCACAACAGGCACCTTACGGCGTCTCCGGCCTTCTCGTACAGCATTGCCTCCAAAGGAGACCCACAACAAATCTTAAGAAGACGCGGATATTAAGAATTTGGCGAGTGGATTTTATGATAATCGTCCCGGGACCATCTTCTATGAAGCTTGGCAAGGAGGTCGCGGCGCTGCTAGGCCTGAGGAGCGTTGCAGTAGAGTACAAAAACTTCCCTGACGGAGAGTCTTACCAGAGGCTCACCGAGAGCGTAGGAGGGGAGGATGTCGCCCTAGTGCATACGACGTATCCCAACCAAGACAAGAGGCTGGTCGAACTGCTCATAATTATAGACGGGCTGAAGAGCCTAGGCGCGGCAAAGGTCAGGGTTGTCGTCCCTTACATGGCGTATGCCAGGCAGGACACTAGGTTCAGGGAGGGGGAGGTCGTCAGCATCAACTCGCTATTCAAGATGATCCAGTCGGCAGGGGCGGACGAGTTCTACACAGTAGACCTTCACAAGGAGGCTTCGCTCTCCGCATTCGGGATCAAGGCAAGGAACCTCTATGCCACGGAGGTCATTGCAGACTACCTCAAGCGCAGCGGGCTGGAGGAGCCGTACATACTCTCGCCCGACAAGGGGGCAATAATGATCGCCAAGAGGATCGGGGAGCGGATCGGGGCGGAGTACGGCAACTTCGAGAAGACGAGGGACAGGATAACCGGCGCGATAACGGTGAAGGGGGAGAAGGTAAACGCGAGGGGCAGAAACGTCGCGATAGTGGACGACCTGATCAGCACCGGCGGAACCATAGCCAATGCCGCCAAGATCCTGAAGGAGGGCGGCGCGAAGAGGGTCATCGCCATATGTTCCCACCCGCTGCTCGTGGCGGGAGCCTACGAAAGGATGATGGGGGCAGGCGTCGACGAGGTGCTCGGGACGGACACCGTCGAGAGCAGCATAGGCAAGATCTCAGTAGCGCCTCTGATAGCCAAGGGGTTACAGTAATTTGGCTGGAAGTGGCGGTCTCAAGAGGCTGGCCATAATCCTCTCAGGCGAGCACCCGACCCTGCCGCTCTCGGAGGTCTGCGCCGTGATGAGGTCGGAGGGGGTCGCGCACATCCCCGTTGCCAAGCACGACCAGCTGTTCTTGGTCGACGCGGGGGACGGCGCCACGGATGCGCTCCTTGCAAGATCAGCCTACGCAATGGAGGGTGGAAGGCTGCTGACACAATCGCCGGCCAGCATAGACGATTTCAGAAGGTCCTTCGACGGCATGGACTGGGGTTTCATCAAGGGCAGGACATTCGGGGCCAAGGCCAAGAGGGTCAGGAGGCACTGGGAGCAGGTCGACACGCAGAAGCTCCAGGCGATCGTCGGGGAGGTGGCGACGAGGGAGTCCGATGCAAAGGTGGACCTGAAGGCGCCCGACGTGTGGATCAGGAGCGTTATAACCGACGCGGGGATCTTCACTTATCTGATGGACCTCGAATCGGACAGGCATGCATTCAGCTCAAGGAAGCCGAAGTCGAGGCCCTACTTCCACCCCGGCGTCCTAGAGCCGAAGATCGCGAGGGCATTTGTCAACCTCTGCGGGGTGAGGCGGGGCGATGTCTTCGTCGACCCGTTCTGCGGGACAGGAGGGTTCCTTATTGAGGCGGCCACAATGGGGATAGGCGCTTTCGGCATGGACGTCGACAGGAGGATGGTGGCGGGAGCGGGGAGGAATCTCAGACACTGTCGCCTCGACGCGGATATTGTCCTGGGCGATGCGAGGGCGCTGCCCATCTCCAAGGCGGACGGCATAGCCTCGGACCCGCCCTATGGGAGGGGCACGACAACTCTGGGGCAGGACGTGAGGGAGGTCATATCGGGATTCATGGAATCCGCGTTTGGCGTGCTCAAGGCGGGGGGCAGAGTATGCACCGCATCGCCCATAGAGCTCCGTCCTGCAGATCTAGCAGCCGACGCGGGATTCAGGGTGGTCGAGGAGCACCGTATGAGGGTTCATAAGTCACTTACGAGGTCAATTATAGTAGCGGAGAAGCGATGAGGATGATGCCAGTCAACATCACGTTCATCGGGACGGCGGCAGGCCTCCCCACGCCTGAGAGGGGACTCCCGGCCGTTCTGCTGGACTGCGACGGCGATTATCTTCTTCTGGACTGCGGGGAGGGCACGCAGAGGACGATGATGCAGCAAGGATTCGGGCTCTGCAGGAGGATGAGGATATTCATAACGCACCTCCACGGAGACCACGTCTTCGGACTGCCAGGCATGATACAGACGATGAATCTCCTCAACAGGGTTCACCCGCTGGAGGTATACGGTCCGCTTGGCCTGAAGGAGTTCCTGGAGGATTCGACCTTCTCCACCATGTCCGAGCCGGTCTTTCCGATCAAGGTGCACGAGGTGGCGCATGGGAGGGTATTATCATGCAAGGCGTACAGCGTCGAGGCGGCTAGCGCAGAGCATGTCGTGCCTGACCTGGCTTACAGGTTCGAGTTTGGCGGGAGCGCGGGCCGGTTCAGGCTCGCCAAGGCAGAGGCGCTGGGGATAAAGGAAGGGCCGCTCAGGAGCGAGCTGAAGGCAGGGAGGAGCGTCATTCTGCCCGACGGCCGCAGGGTGGAGCCGGCGGAGGTGCTCAGCTCGCCGATCCCCGGGATCGCCGTCGTCTACACCGGCGACACGAGGAGGTGCAGGAGCGTCGTTGACCTTGCCAGGGGCGCGGACCTGCTCATCCACGAGGCCACCTTCGGGGCGGACCTGGCGGAGTACGCGGCGGAGCAGGGGCACTCGACCGCATCGGACGCCGCGGAGGTTGCCAAGGAGGCGTGCGCCAAAAGGCTGATAATGACCCACATTAGCGCCAGGTACCCCGACCCGGAGGTCCTTGTGCGCGAGGCGAGGGCGGTCTTCGCAGAGACGGATGCCGCCAAGGATCTTGCGCGCTACGTCCTGAAGAGATGATTGGCGCGCTCAAGGCATGCCGTCGCGTCCGTGAAGGATGTCGACTCGACGACGCCCGTAATCTTTGTGAATGAGAGGGAGGACCGCAGGTAATCCCAGTCTACAGTCCCCCTTCCGGCGACCAGGTGCTCGTCGTAGCAGCCCTTGTTGTCGTGGATATGGACGTGCACGATGTGCGCCTTGAAAGCCTCGACGAAATCCCTGAGGTTTGATGTGGTGTTGGCATGCCCGACGTCGAGGGTCATCTTCAGGTCGAAGCCGAGCTCCTCAAGCTGCCTGAATTCGCCGGGGGACTTGAGGAACGACCTGACATGGCGCGGCATGTTCTCTATGGCGGCAGTAACGCCTGCATCCTCCGCATACGAAACGATATTCCGGAGGGATGCGACGTTGTGCTCCCAGTGGGTGCCGCGGTAGTAATCGTCGAGGGGGGACGAGGAACCGGGATGCACGACCACCAGTCCTGCGCCTATCGATGCCGCGTGGTCTATCGATTCTTTGACCTGCCTGATGGAGAGCGACCTGAAGCGCGTATTCGCCGAGGCGATATTCATGTCCAGGATCGGCGAGTGAACGGTGAATTTTGTCCCGTGGCAGGACGCCAGCTCAAGAAGGGATCTTGCCTTCTCGCGGCTTATCCTGTCCTTCCAGTCGTCCAGAACCTCGATAAGCGGCGTGCCGGATGAGGTGTATTCGTTCAGTCTTTTGTAGGTCTGCCCGAATGTGCATAGCGTCGAGATCCCGATTGGCATAGCTCATCGACGGGTATACCGTCTACTGTTCTTGTTGCCAGCCATTCTATAAAGGAGTTTGGATCGGGAGTAAGGATTGTGAAGGTGATGGGCCCGAGCGGGGATTCCCCCTCCGGCCTGCAAAACGATATGTGCTCGACCGTCGCCACCTGCTTGTTTATCCAGAACATGATGCGGTCGCCCTCGATGTTGTGGAGCATTATCTTACGCGCGGCGTCAAGTATCCGCTCCCTCCTCAGCAGAGCCCTGAACTGGCCGAGGAGCGGGGCGCCGCCCTCCTGGACGAGGAATAGCTTGTTCCCCTGCTTCACCCTGCGGAATTCCCCGGAGCCGGTCATTGCGGCGATTGCCTTCGCGACCTTTGCCTCGTCCTCCGTCGGGTTCACCTCAGCCTCGACGATGACGACGCCCCCCTTCTCGCCGTTTGCGGCCCCTGCAGGGGCTGAACCGGTCGCACCGGCGGGCGGATCAACTGTTTTTGGCATTCAGAAGACCCTCAAAGAACATTTTTGCGGATGCCCCGATGTCGCCGAGCGTACCCTCGTTCACGAAGACATAGTCTGCGAGGGCGATGATAGACCCTATGCCCACCTGCAGCTCCCGCAGGTCCCGCTCGTCGAAGGCTTCCCTCTCCTTTGGATCGTCGGGGCGCCCCCTCTTGAGCAGCCGGTCGAACCTAGTGGAGGGCGAGGCATGGACGGCGATGAGCTGAACGTCGGCGTTCTGCCGGAAGTAGTTCAGCTCATCCAAGCTCCTCAGACCCTCAATGAGCACAGACGAATTGGACTCCCTGACCATGGCAAGGCATCGCTTTGCGACGACATCGCTGCCCTCCTCTCGCCTGAGCTTTAGCATGAGCGTGCCGAGGCTCTTGGGGGATTTGGGAACGCCCCTCATCTCGGCCTCCTCCCGTATGACGTCACCCATGCTGACTACCCTGAAGCCGAGCTGTTTGGCTGCGTCGGCGACAAGCGATTTCCCAGAGCCCGGCATGCCGGTTATGCAGAAGATCAACCTGATCATCTCAAACAACATAATATATAGTCGGCATATAACGATTATCAGAGAAGGTTGTTCATGGTATGGAGACGGTCCGGGCGTTCCTGGCGCTTGAGGTTTCGGGAGAGGTCAAGCGGAAGATTATGGGGCTCCAAGATGAGATCGCCGGTTCCGGGGCAGACGTGAGGCGGGTCGGAGAAGAGAACATGCACGTCACCCTGAAGTTCCTGGGCGACATTGACGAAACAGCGGTAGGCAAGGTCACCGGCGCGATGGGGGCGGTCAGGTCAGAGGCGTTCTTGCTTGAGGTCACCGGCGCGGGCGCCTTCCCAAACGCCAGGATGCCCAGGGTGCTATGGGTCGGCGCGGGCAGCGGCGGCGATAAGGTATCGAATATAGCGAAGCAGCTGGAGGGGGAGTTGACCAAGCTTGGCTTCCCGAGGGAGAGGGAATTTATGCCCCACATCACTGTGGGGAGGGTGAGGTCGGCGAGGAACGCCGCCGCACTGGCGGGCATCCTGCAGAGGAACAGGGATGCGAGCTACGGATCGACGGCAATAGACAGGATCGTATTCAAGAAGAGCTTACTGACGCCGTCCGGACCTATCTACTCCGACATTGGAGATGTTAGACTTGGGCAGTGAGAAGAGTTTCAAGATCGATGCAAGGGCATTGGGGGAGGTAAAGACAAAGGCGATAATGCGGCTGATTCCAACGGATATGGACAGGAAGACCGTTGAGAGGGCCGTCGAGGTGGTGAAGGAGAGGGTAACTGGCGCGGCGGAGCGTGCGGGAGTGCAGGTCCGCGTCGAGGTGGAAGGGTCGGTGGCCAAAGACACATGGATAGGGACCGACAGGGACGTCGACATGTTCATAATATTCCCGCGCGGGACGACGAAGGATGCGCTCAAGGGAATCGGGATAGAGCTCGCGAAGGCTGGCAGCGGAGGAACATGGAAGCTCGCATACGCGGAGCATCCGTATGTGGAGGCGAGCGTTGAGGGGTGCATCGTGGACATAGTGCCGAGCGTCGAGGCGGCCGAGGGCGACACCCTGACGACGACGGTGGACCGGACGCCGCTCCATACGAAGTACATCAAGAGGGTCCTGAACGGCAAGGGCAAGGACGAGGTGAGGATGCTCAAGCAGTTCATGAAGGGGATCGAGGTCTACGGAGCGGAGCTGAGGATAGGCGGATTCTCGGGATACCTCTGCGAGCTGCTGGTGGTGAAGTTCAGGACTCTGGAAGGGGCCATTACTGCCGCGGCCGGATGGGGGGAGAGGGCGGTGGTCGACGTGATGGGGCACTACGAGGGAGACCTCGCGCTGGAGGCATTTGACTCACCGCTTGTTGTCATTGATCCGGTAGACCGGAGGAGGAACGTCGCGGCGGCGGTGACCGACAGGTCCTACTCCTCATTCGTCTCTGCGTGCAGGCGCTTTATCAAGGACCCTTCGATAGATTTCTTCTTCCACGAGCACAAGGTGCCTACAGAGGAGGGGCTTCTTGAGGCGATAAGGGAGGGCGGATCTGATTACATGGCGGTGGTGACGGGGTGCCCGCGCGTCCCGTCGGACATACTGTGGGGGGAGGTCAAGAGGAGCCTCTCAAAGATCACCAAACTGCTTGCACAGAATGGCTTCCCGGTCAAGGACTCGGCAGCGTGGACCGATGAGAAGGAGAAGGTCGTGATCATGCTGGAGCTCGACAGGGCAGAAGTCGGTGCGGCGGTGCTGCATGACGGCCCGAGGGTTGCCCTTGCGGCGGAGGAGGAGCGCTTCATAGGCAAGTACCTGACCTCCAAGCAGGTCGTCGCCGGGCCATACATAAGGGGGGACAGGTGGTACGTCGAGCTGCGCAGGAGGTACAGAACCGCCAAGGAAGCGATCGAGGGGGAGTTCCCAAAGATCAAGTTCAGCGAAGATGTCGACGCCCAGATCAGGAAGGGGTTCATCGTTCTGCTCAACCAAGAGATGACTGCCATCGCAGGGTCGGAGGAGTTTAGGTCTGAGCTCTGGAAGTTCCTCAAGAAGAGGCCGGTCTGGCTGAAGTGAGTGCGGTGGTAGCGTCCTTGGATGGAGGGGGGGAGTGGCACGGGCTTGACGATCCGAAGCTTGACCCTGTCCTGGCCTACCCCAGCGGCGACCGGAGGCACCTTGAGGGGGTCAGGAGGGACCTCCGACGCGTTGGCGTCGAGGGGATCATGTCCTTCGGCGGGAACAGCATAGGCAGCTTCTGGGTGCTCGGCAAGGGCTGGGTCGGCATAGTCTGCCTCGGGAGCGCAGGGGGGAGGCGGATTGCGCTGAAGGTAAGGAGGACTGACGCCGACCGCCCGAATATGCTTAATGAGGCAAAGATGCATGCCCATGCCAATTCGGTCGGGGTTGGCCCCCGGCTGCTGGGGCAGACGGAGAGCGTTCTTGTGATGGATTATGTGAATGGCTTGCCGATCATAAGGTGGCTCGATGTGCCCAACGGGCAGGAGGCAGGCGCAGTGAGGGGCATGGTGTCGGACCTGCTCGACCAGTGTTTCAGGCTCGACAGGGCAGGGCTTGACCACGGCGAGCTCTCCAACTCCAAGAAGCATGTCCTGGTTAAGCAGGGGGGGAGGCCGGTCATAATCGATTTCGAGTCCGCGAGCGCCTCAAGGACCGTGCGCAACGTTGTAGCCATGACAGGCTACATCTTCTGCAAGGGCACGGTTGGGAACGCCTTGCGGAGATACTTCGAGTGGGACGAGTTCCGGCTGAGGAGGCGCCTCAAAGAGTACAAGGAGGGCAGGTCGGCAGAGAACTATGAAGGACTCAGGGAGACGGTCGGGCTCGGGCGTTCCAGGTTATGAGCAACTTTATTAAAGCGTATACCAGATTCCACTCTGGAGACCGCCGAAAGCGGTCGTTGATGATCGAGAGTCTCGGACCTTACGGAATGACGAGAACTTACCCGACTGCCACGCCTTGTTTTTTATGGTAAAACTGTCGCAGAACGCATTGTACAAATCGGGAAAAGATATAAAAGGGAATAAAAATAGTCAGAGAAACGTGCAGAAACGCAGGAGTTTTTGCATCAAATAGTAAAGGAGATGAATCATAATGGCAGCTAGGGAGATGTTCAAGGCAACCTGCTCTGCGTGCGGTAAGGAATGTGAAGTACCATTCAAACCAGACGGCACCAGGCCAGTGTACTGCCGCGAATGTTACAGCAAGCGCAGGGGCCAGAGAAGGCCATAGAACCAGACGACTGGTTCTAGCATAATGGTTCAATAGTTTCNATATTAGATTAAGACTACGAATTATTTAAAAACTACTTAAAAAGATTAAAAAAATCGGAGGAATGACTGAAAAAGTGCATTTTTTTGCGAAAATATATCGTTTCTACCGTTGAAGAGTGAAGACCGTTGCGCATTAACAGCAAAATGCAACGGGTTAAATAGACAAAAAAGAAATGTCGATAAGCGGTGTCTGGCGATGGAGAAAGATGAAGGGATAAATGAGTTCAGGTTCCTTGAGGATTTTGCCCGTAGGTTGGGGGCGGTTGAGGCAAAGGTAGTCCCTGCGAGCTGCATTGTCGTTGAGGAGAGGGTAGTATGGAAGTGCAAAATTGGCTGCAGGGCATACGGTAAGAAGCTCGTTTGCCCGCCGTTCACGCCGACCGCAGAGGAGTTCAGAAAGGGGCTCCGCGATTACAGATACGCACTCCTGCTGAAGTTTGAGTCGCCGGCAGAGGCCGAACAGGAGGTTGTCGACAGCGTTACCAGGTGCATGGTTGACCCCAACATGCCGGCAGATATGAAGGAGAAATCGAAACAGTTCTGGGCGGCATGGAACAACGATAGGAAGAGGATACTTCTCGCAGTTCTGGAGCTGGAGAGGGCAGTGTTCAACAAGGGCTACCCGCTGGCGCTTGGTTTTGGCGTGGGCGCCTGCTGCCTGTGCGAGAAGTGCACGCTCAAGGTCGGCGAATGCGCGTTCCCGACGATGGCAAGGTTCAACGAGCATGCCGTGGGGGTCAATGTAACCAAGACCTACAAGAATGCGGGGATCCCATTCGGCTTCCCGGTCAAAGGGAAGGCATTCGCCACGACGATGGTGCTGATAGACTAGGCAGCCCCGCCACGAATGCTACCTTAGCCTCAGCTCTACGTAATAGTGGCCGACTAGCCCCGGGAAGATGGCAGGGGATATTGCCCCCCTAATCTCGTCGGGAGGGGCCGAGCCGCCCCATGAGGCGATATAGTAGTTGTCGTAGCTGTGGTTCCAGACGGTGTCGTTTGCCGTCCAGACCAAGACCACGGGAATTCCGTCGATGCTCAACGCCGTGTGGGTCTGGTTCGAGTAGAAGGAGGATACAAAGTATTCGTGCCTCGTCAGGGCATCACCTAACCCCGAGGAGGGCCACAGCGTGAGCCTCCCAGAACCCCCATATATGACCAGCGAGGCATCCCAAACTGCGACGTATTCGAACCCGCCGTGGGACTGGCCCGCATCGCTTGCCAGAAATGAGCCGTTCATCGATACGCTGCCGGAGTCCGGATTCAGGCAATACAGCAACCCGGCAGTCACCAGTATAGCGGCTGCCACGAGGAATAGTGCGAGCGGCGTGTAGAATTTGGCACGCATCAGATGATCATATCGCGGACGCCTTAGAAAAAGCATCCGGGGCCTTATGGGACCTCTTTTGCGAGCGATGTCGCCGATCCCCGTATGTCTTGCGCGCCGTAGATCGCCCTGCCGACGATAGCGTGCCACCGCTGGCCCATAGCCTCAGAGACAGAGGAGATCTCGCCCCCCTGGGCCCCGATGCCGGGCAGATAGTAGGATGGCTTCGGCACGGCAGATTCGATCGTCGACCTCAGCATCCGTGCCTGGTCTGGCTTGTTCCCGGGTAGGACGAAGTCAGTTACCCCTTTGGAGCAGGCGATTTCGAGGATGCGCCCGATGGTGGACTGGTCCCAGAACCCACCTTTGCTGTTCAAGAAGTCAGGGATGGTCATCATTGCGCCGACTATCGGAGTGACGCCCCGCTTGAGCAGGGCGTCGATCCAGGCAGATTCTGCGGACGGGCTCGAGAACGGGAAGAGTATCGCATAGTCGATGCCCGCTTCGGCCATTATATCGGCGAAGAGCGCGCCAGTATGGGGCACGTCTGTGCCGCCCTTCTGGTGGTCGTACATGATCGGCTTGTCGGTGCGGCCCCTTATCGTTCTGACGACACGCTTCAGACCGTGCTCGAGGCCTAGCGCAAAGCCCACCTTATAGCCCCCAATCTTAGCAATGTCGCAGGTTGATGAGACCAGGTTGTCGAGCTCCTTCAGGGAGATGACGTCGCACGCGACTATGATGCTCCGCTTCATACTGATCTTTGATGAAACCTTGCTCATCGCGCCTTCCCCCCGTACTCAGCCAGGTAAGCATGAACCGAACTGGCGTCCCCATCAGAGGCTAATCCGAGCGAGAGCGCGGTCGACAGGACGTCGTTTATGTCCACTATCGCGAGAACGCGTATGCCGTACCTCTGCTCGAACTCGCGCGTCGCGGTAATCTCGGCCTCCCCCCGCTCCAGCCGGTCTACAGCGATCATTATGTATGATATCTCAACCTTGGCTGCCGACCGGAGCACGTTCAGGATCTCCTCCTTGGTTTTTCCAGTGGTCATGACGTCGTCCAGTATTCCCACCCTGTCGCCGTCCCTTAAGGCGCTTCCGACAATCATGCCCCCCTCACCATGGTCCTTAGCCTCCTTCCTGTTGAATGAGAACCTTATGCTGATGCCGTGGTCGCGGTGGAGCGCGACGGAAGTGGAGACTGCGATCGGTATCCCCTTGTATGACGGCCCGAAGAGCAGGTCGGTGCGCTCTGCCAGGCCCGCATCCACTATTGCCCGCGCATAGAATGCGCCCAACTCGGACATCCTTGCGCCGTCGCCTATTGCCCCCAGGTTGACGAAGTATGGCGATACCCTGCCGCTCTTCAACTTGAATGACCCGAACTTCACGGCGCCGCTCCTTATGAGAAACTCGGAGAGCTCGCGCTTCAGCGAATCTGCCTTTGGCTTGCGCTTACCCTCGTTTCCGCTGCATGTTTCATTCGCCTTCATCCCATTGCACACCATCCTATGACAATGTAACCAGTTCATCCTCTCCGCAGGCTGACCGTCTTTCCGCTCGCGCTTCGCTTGATCCGCCCGAAGTCCCTGCCGCCAAGCAGCTGCCTGTAGGTGAATACAGGCCCGTCGACGCATGTGCGGTAGCCGTCGAGGGAGCAGCTCCCGCATATCCCTATGCCGCACTTCGAGTGCCGCTCGACTATGCAGAATATCCTTGACGGGTCGGCCACCTTGGATTCGATATCGGCGACTCTCACGAGCATCGCCTCAGGTCCGCAGTTCAGGAACTCGGCGCCGCCATGCTCCCGCAAGTCCATGATGTCGGTCACCAGGCATCTCTTGCCTGCTGAGCCGTCCTCGGTCGCGGCCCGGACGTCTGCAAAGCCGCACATCTCGCGGAGGAGCGGGAGCTCGGCCTCGGAGCGCCCCCCTATGTAAGCGCATGCCACCCTCTCCCTGAAGCGCTTCGAGGCAAAGAATATCGGCGCCACGCCGGTCCCGCCCGCGACCAGTATGCACCGCGAGGAGGGCGAGTAAGAGTTGCCGTATGGCCCCCTCACCATCAGTTCAGAGCCCGCTTCCAGCCTGCACAAGGCTGAGCTGACGGGGCCGACAGCCTTGACCAGAAGCATCGCGGGCGAGTCCAGCGCCATGGAGAAGGGCTTCTCGCCCACGCCGGGAAGCCAGACGTTGACGAACTGGCCGGGCATGGAACGGATGGCGCCGTCAAGCACTATCACCCTGCCCTTGTCCGAGCCCCATGCCTCCTTGACCGCCATGCGCCGATGCGCCAGTGGAGGGGGCGCCCTCGGCAGGCCGCCCGAGAGGAGGGATTTGAAGAATTGCTGGATCGCATCGGTCGGGACCCCCCACAGAGCGGTCCCGACGCCGAAGAGTGCGGCCCCGGCGCGCCTGAAGGCGTCGACGTCCGCAAGCGAGGAGATCCCGCCCATGCCGATTATCGGGCAGTGCACGGCGGACCGGACCTCGGCGACGCACTTGAGGGCGATGTCCCTGATTGCGCTCCCAGACAGCCCGCCCAGCATGTTGTTCAGAAGCGCGTTCCCTGATGCGTCGGAGAAGGCCAAAGGGCCCACAGTGTTGACGGCGGTTATCCCGTCCGCCCCGGCCTCGACTGCCCTCCTGGCGATCATGCCGGCGAGCCCCACGGACGGCACGATCTTTGCGAATATCGGAAGCCCGGTTGCGCCCCTCACCGCCTTGACGACGGATTCGACCAGGTCGGGCTTTGTGCCGATGGTCGCCCCGTATCCAGAGGCATGAGGGCACGAGAGGTTGAGTTCGAGCCAGTCGGCGTACGGAGCGATCCTCGATGCGACCTCCGCGAATTCGTTCTCGGTCCCGCCGAATATCGACGCCATCACGACCTTGCCATGCTTGCGGGCGGCGGCTAGCGCCCCGAGCGATGCCATCTCCTCTGCGAACGCGTCCACGCCGGGGTTTGAGAGGCCTACTGCGTTTATCAGCGAGCCTCCGATGCCCGCAACGATGGGCTCCTTGTACCCCTCGCGCTCGCATTTGCCGATGCTCTTGGTTGTGATCACGCCGATCGAGTCCGCCGACTCGGCTATGCGCACGATCTCGTCCGGCGTAGATGCGACAATGCCCGACGGGATTACGAACTCGCCATCAGGGAGGTCAAACCTCATAGACTACGCTCCTCCCTTTTGCCTTGCTGAATGAGCCTTCACTGTAAGCAGCCTCCCCGAGTACAAACGTGTGCTTCGGCCAGCCGACTATTGCCATACCCTCGTATGGGGTCCATCCGCATTTATAATGTAACCCCTCAGCACTGACCTTCCGCTCCTCCTTCGGGTCGAGGAGCGTTATGTCGGCGTCGAACCCCACCGCTAGCGCCCCCTTTCCGGATATCCCGAAGATCCTAGCGGCGTTCCAGCTCGTCAATGCGGCGAGCGCCTGCAGCGGCAGCCCCGCCTTTAGGAAGGCGTTGAACATGAGCGGCAGGGCGGTCTCCACGCCTGGAACCCCCGACGGCGATGAGACGTCGTCCCGTCCCTTCGAGGCGGCAGTGTGCGGGGCGTGGTCGGACCCTATGCAGTCCACCCTCCCGCCCGCGACGGCCTCCCAGAGCGAGGCACGGTCCGATTCATGCCTCAGGGGCGGGTTGACCTTGGCGAAGGAGCCCATGGTGCGCATCAGGTCGTCAGTAAGGAAGAGGTGGTGCGGCGTCGCCTCCCTGTAGAAGGGAGAGGCGAGGTCGACCTCCTCGCCGGAGGTGAGGTGGCAGACGTAGACCCTGCCGGGCGTGCCCCATGAGAGGAGCTTCCTTATGGCGCTCAGCGCCGCCTCCTTCGGGCGCCTCGAGAGATGGTCCCTGCCGCCCGCGCTTGCCCTGATCACGGCCTCATCCTCCGCGTGGACGGACGTGAGCCGGCAGGTGCCCAGCAGCTCCTTCAGCGCGCGGTCATCGTCTATCAGCAGCTCTCCCGTCGAGCTGCCCATGAACAGCTTGAGCGATGCAGCACGGCGCCTCCTCCGAGATGGCGGGTGCCCCAAGCCTGCTGCGAGGACCTCCTTCGCGTTGGACCTCGAAGCACCGAGGTGCAGCCCATAGTTGACGCAGGGACCGCCGGCGGTCTGCGCCTCTATCAGCCTGATCTTCTCAGAGAGGAGCGGCGCGGAGGTCGTCGGGGGGCGGGTGTTGGGCATGTCCAGCACAGTCGTGACGCCGCCTGCCAGCGCGGACATCGATCCGGACAGCCAGTCCTCCCCGTCCATGCCGGGCTGCCTGAAGTGGACGTGCGGGTCGATCATCCCGGGCATTACGACCATCCCGTCGGCGTCTACCGCCGACTCCGCTCGTGGCTCGGTGGCGGTCACGGAGGCGATCTTGTCGCCCACGACCAGGAGGTTTCCCCTGCGTGCCCCATCGGGGAGCAGCAGGGTGCCGTTCTTTATAAGCAGAGACAAGTGCCTCAGCCCTTCAGCTTCAGCTCTTCGCCTTTGGTTTCGTACCCGCAGTAGTTGCAGACCATAATTAGCGGAGACCTGCTGGCAGTTATGAACCTCGTAGGGACGTTCTCCTTGTTGGTGATGCAGTTGGTGTTGGCGCAGAGCGCGACCCGCTCAACGAAGTCAGGGACTGCCACGTGTCGCTTCTCAGTTATGGCTGAGTCCCTAACGATGTTAACCGTCGCGTTCGGGGCGAGGAGCGCGATCTTGTTGAACTCCGGCTCGCCCAGGAACTTCCCCTCGACCTTTATCAGGTCCTTCCTGCCGAACTTGGTGCTCTTCAGGTTCTGCCCGATGATCACGATCGAGTCACCCATCAGCCCCAGCATCTGGGCTATCTTTACGGCAGTGCCGGGTGGCAGGTGGTCGACGACGGTCCCGTTCTCGATCGGGCTGACGATGAGCTTCTTCTTCGAGTCGTCCTGGATCTGGCCCGTCATTCGCATGCCCCCATCACCAGCGCTAGGAGCGCCGCCCTGATCGGCACCCCGTTGCCCGCCTGCTGGAAGTAGTACGCCCGCGGGTCGTCGTCGGCATCCAGTGTTATCTCGTCCACCCTCGGGAGCGGGTGCATGAGCCGCATCGTTGGCTTGGCCGCGCTGAGCATGGACTTGCTTATTCGGTAGAGCCCCTTGACCTTGTTGTATTCGTTCTCGTCCGGGAACCGCTCCTTCTGTATCCGGGTCATGTAGACTATGTCGGCATCAGCTATCACGTCCTCGATCCTCGAATGCTCGGAGTGCTTGATCCCGCACCTGTCGAGGAAGGAGGTGATGTGAGAAGGGATCTGGAGCATGTCCGGAGCCACGAATGAGAGCCGGGCGTTGTACATCGAGAGGGCGTAAGAGAGCGAGTGCACCGTCCGCCCGTACTTCAGGTCCCCGATCAGAGCGACGTTCAGGGACTCAATCCTCCCCTGCGTTATCAGCATGCTGTAGAGGTCAAGCATGGTCTGGGTGGGGTGCTCGTTCTTGCCGTCCCCGCCGCTGATTATTGGCACCTTGGGGGCGCCCCGGCGGGTGCGCCTCGTGGTGATCTCCGCCGCCCATCTCGCCGAGCCATCAAACGGGTGGCGCAGGATTATCGCATCCACGTAATTCGCCACGGTCTCGATCGTGTCCTTCAGGGTCTCGCCCTTCATCACGGAGGTTCCCTCCGGACCCGCGAACCAGATCGTGTCAGCACCGATGGTCTGGGCGGCAGTGTCGAAGCTCATGCGGGTCCTCGTGCTCGGCTCGTAGAAGAGCAGCCCGACCCGCTTCCCCTTCAGGAGCTTCCTGTCGTAGCCGTTCTTCGCGAACCCACCCGCTATGGAGAAGACCTTCTCCAGATCCTGTTTGGAGAAGTCCTTTATCGATACTACGTCCCTGTTGGTAAAATTCATCAAGTATCCCCTCTGGAGGGGGTAGAAAGGACAAAGAGATCGACTGCGCCGAAACTGCGCTCATCAGGTCCTGTAATAATGACCCATCACCAAGTTGATAAAAAAGGTATATTTAAGGATTGCCGGTCGCACCCTGCCAATGCGCATGGCGGCGCCCCCAGAAGGGGGCTAGCGCTTGGATATCGCCTTGAACAGGGGCAGCAGAGTAATCCTGCGGTCGGTGAGCGACTCGAGCGACTTCACCATGGCCTCCGCGAGCTCTAGGTTCGTGATCACGGGGACCCGGGCGTATCCGTCCTCGAACTTCTGGCGCGGCCTGTCGCCGTTTATCTGCGGTATGTTGAAGACCATGCTGATCTTGCGCTCGGAGAGGTAGTCCAGGATGTTTGGCCGGACATTCTCGCTGACCTTGCGGAGGGTCTCGCACTCAAGGCCGCTCGCCACGATGGCCCTTGCAGTCTTGTCGGTTGCGTAGAGCTTCAGCCCAAGGCGGGAGAGCTTGGCGGCAAGCGGGATGATCTTCGGCTTGTCCTTCCCGATCGAGAGCAGGACCGAGTCGCCGGGGGCGGGGGGCATGAGCCCGGTCGCCATCATCGACTCGATCAGGGCCTCCTCGAACGTGTCGCCGAAGCAGGCAGACTCGCCGGTCGACTCCATCTCGACGCCGCCCACCGGGTCCGCACCCTCGAGCGGCATGAACGAGAACTGCGGGGATTTGACGCCGTACCTCTTGGGGGTGCCCTCGCCGGGCTTGACCTTGCCGCCCATGATCGCGGCCTCCGCCAGCGCCATGAGGTTGACGCCTATGGACTTGGAGACGAACGGCATGCTCCTGCTCGCGCGGAGGTTGCACTCGATGACGTATATCTTGCGGTCCTTGACCATGAACTGTATGTTGAACGGCCCCTTGATCCTCAGGGTGGAGGCGATCCTCCTCGTGCTGTCCCTAAGCTGCTCCTTTGTGCGCTCGTCGAGGTTGATAGACGGGAAGCACATGGTCGCGTCGCCGGAGTGCCTGCCGGCGTTCTCGACGTGCTCGAGTATCCCGCCGATGAAGACGTTCTTGCCGTCGCACACGCCGTCAACGTCGACCTCCTTCGCGTTGGTCATGAACTTGGAGACTACGACAGACCTGTCGCCCGAGGCGTTGTATGCCAGGACCATGCACTGGGTCAGGTGCGGCTCGTCGAATGCGACGTTCATCGCGCTCCCAGAGAGGACGTAGGACGGCCTGACCAAGACGGGGTAGCCGACCTCCTGGGCGAACCCCTTCGCCTCCTCGGTGCTCCCCACGCAGCGCCACTTGGGCTGCTCTATCCCCAGTGAGTCCAAGATCGCGCTGAACTTCGACCGGTCCTCCGCGCGGTCGATGTCCTCGACGGTGGTGCCGAGTATCTTGAGCCCGCCGCGCTCAAGGCTGGCGGCGATGTTGTTCGGAGTCTGGCCTCCGACCGAGACCACCGCCCCGATCGGGCGCTCCTTGTCGGCGATGTCGAGGACGCGCTCGGTGGTGATCTCCTCGAAGTAGAGCTTTCCGAAGACGTCAAAGTCGGTCGAGACGGTCTCAGGGTTGCAGTTGATCATTATGACCTCGTCCAGGTCTGCCCTGAGTGCGAGCCCCATGTTGACGCAGCACCAGTCGAACTCGACGCTCGATCCTATGCGGTAGCAGCCTGAGCCGAGGACTATCGCCTTCCGCTTCGGCTCGAAGGCTATGTCGTCGGTCGAGCCGCAGTAAGTCATGTACAGGTAGTTGGTGATCGCGGGCCATTCCGCCGCCAGGGTGTCGATCTGCTTCACGACAGGGACCACGCCCAGCGACTTCCTCATCCCCCGCACGTCCTCCTCGGTCGTCCTGACGAGGCTGGCGATCTTCCGGTCAGAGAAGCCCATCCGCTTTGCCTTGAGGAGCTTCTCCCGGTCCAGCGCGCCCTGGGCGATCTCCGCCTGGCACTGGAGTATCCCCTGGATCTTGCACAGGAACCAGCGGTCGATCGCGGTCAGCGAGTAGATCTCGTCGATGCTGATGCCGACCTCGATGGCCTTGACTATGTGGAAGAGCCTCATGTCCGTCGCGTTCTTGAGCGCCTCCCTCAGGGCGGCGGCGTCGGATGTGAGGCCCTGGGTGTCGGTGAGGTCCCGCTTGATATCAAGCATCCTCACCGCCTTCTGGAGGGCCTCCTCGAAGGTCCTCCCGATCGACATGACCTCGCCCACGGACTTCATCTGGGTGCCTATCCGCCTAGAAGCCCTCCTAAACTTCTGGAGGTCCCACCGCGGTATCTTCACGACCACGTAGTCCAGCGACGGCTCGTAGCAGGCAGAGGTGGTCCCGGTGACCTTGTTGACGAGGTCCGGCAGAGAGTACCCAAGCGCCAGCTTTGCGGCTATGTAGGCGATCGGGTAGCCAGTGGCCTTCGAGGCCAAGGCGGAGCTCCGCGACAGGCGCGAGTTGACCTCAATTATCACGAAGTCGTCGCTGTTAGGATCCATAGCGAACTGGATGTTGCACTCGCCGATGATCCCCAGAGCCCGGATCGCCTTGAATGCGGTCGACCTGAGCAGATGGTAATCGCGGTTGGTGAGCGTCTGGGAGGGCGCGATGACTATGCTGTCGCCGGTGTGGATCCCGAGCGGGTCCACGTTCTCGACGTTGCAAACTATGGTGCAGTTGTCGCTCGAGTCCCGCATCACCTCGTACTCGATCTCCTTCCATCCCCCGAGGTATGACTCGACCAGCACCTGGTGGATCCTGCTCTGGGCGAGGCCGCGCGCGACGACTGGGGCGAGCTCGGACTCGCTCCTGACCACGCCCGAGCCTGTGCCGCCAAGGGCGTATGCGACCCTGACCATCACCGGGAAGCCGATGGACTTCGCCACCGCCATCGCCTCCTCCACACTGTTCGCCTTCTGGCTCCGGGGTATAGGGAGCCCGTGCTTCTCCATGAGGTTCCGGAACATCTCCCTGTTGTCGCAGGCCTCGATGGAGTATATGCCGGTCCCAAGGATCTTGACGCCATACCTGTCGAGGATGCCGCGCTCGTGGAGCTCTATCCCTGCGTTGAGGGCGGTCTGCCCTCCGAAGCCGAGCAGTATGCCGTCCGGGCGCTCCTTCGCTATCACGCCCTCTATGAAGTCTGCTGTAACTGGTATGAAGTAGGCCTTATCGACGAACTTCTCGTCGCTCTGGATCGTGGCGATGTTGGAGTTGACGAGAACGGCCTCTATGCCCTCCTCGCGGAGCGCCTTGATGGCTTGGGCGCCTGAGTAGTCGAACTCGCCTGCCTCGCCGATCTTTATGGCGCCGCTCCCGAGGACCAGCACCTTGCGGGGCATTGGGGGGGTCATTGCGAGAACCTCCTGATGAACTCGTCGAACAGATACCCGGTCTCGCCGGGCCCCGGCCTCGCCTCGGGGTGGAACTGGACCCCGAAGATCGGCTTGTTAGAGTGGGTGATCCCCTCGACCGTGCCGTCGTTTGCGTTCTTGAATGAGATTGAGAAGCAGGTGCCCTCGAGGCTCTCCCCCTTTATGGCATAGCCGTGGTTCTGGCTCGTTATGTAGCACCTGCCAGTCTTCGTGTCGACGCAGGGCTGGTTCTGCCCCCTGTGCCCATACGGCAGCTTGAAGGTATCCGCGCCGGCCGCCAGCGCGAGGATCTGGTTCCCCAGGCAGATACCCATGATCGGGATCCCGCGTTCCATCAGGCCCTTCGTAGTCGCGATCGTCGGGGCGCAGTCCTTCGGGTCCCCCGGACCGTTCGATATGACCACCCCGTCCGGCCTGTACGAGAGCACCTGCTCCAGGCTAGAGTCGTATGGTAGGCGCACGACCTTCAGCGACCGCTCGACGACTCCCCGGAGTATGCCGTACTTTGTCCCGCAGTCGATCATCACGACGGTCTTCTTGCACGAGGCGTTGTAGATCGTCGGGGCGCTTATGGTGACATTCTTGACGTGGCTGGCGCCTGCCCGCGGCGAGCCGTCGGGCATGACGCCCGCAGGCGGTGCCGGCGGAGCCTCGCGCCCTACGGAGAGGGTGCCAAGCATGGTGCCCTTGGTCCTGAGCCTCTTCGTGAGCTCGCGCGTGTCGATCCCGCTTATGACCGGTATCCCCTGCTCCCTCAGCCAAGAGTCGAGGTCGGTGGAGCTGGTCCAGTGGCTAGGGTGGCGCTGCATCTCGTATATGACGTAGCCTGAGACCTGGACTCTCTCGGACTCGAAATGGACAGGAAGCCCGTATGCGTCCCTGACGGACATCGAAGGAACGCCGTAGCACCCTATCAGCGGGTAGGTCTGAACGAGGATCTGCCCGTTGTATGAAGGGTCTGTGAGAGATTCAGGGTATCCGACCATCCCGGTGTTGAACACGACCTCCTTCGTGACCTCTGCGGGCGCGCCGTGACCCTCGCCTTCGAAGGTCGTGCCGTCTTCGAGCACTAGATAAGCC
>MAGS01000044.1 GCA_001717005.1 Candidatus Methanomethylicus mesodigestus
CATCACGACGACGTTCTCCTGCACGTACAGCGGCTTAGGAACGCTGACGCCTGCCGCATGCGCCTCCATCAGGTTGCGGTACTCCTTCTGCGCCCACGTGTAGACGATCTGGCGGTAGTCCCTGCCGACCCTGAAGCGGGGGTCGCCCTCTATGTACTGGAGCATGCTCTTCTTGAACTCCATTGACGAGGTCAGGTAGATCTTGATAGCCAGATCCTCGCCCTTCTTTCCCTCCGCCCAGTATATCCGTGCCTCCTTACCCGCCTTGACCGCTCCGAAGATCCGGCTCAGGGGCCCCTTGTTTATCGCCTGGTAGAGGACCATCACCGTCCTCTTGTCCAGGACCTCCTCGACGGTCTTGAAGACGTCGATGTCCTTGGTCTTCTTCGCCTTCTCTCTCTCGATCTTCTGTTCGTGCTTCCTCGAGAGCTCCTCAGGGTCCTGAACCACGGAAATCGCCCAAAATTCAATAAACTGATAACTAACGCTAATGATAAAAACCTTTCTTAAGGGGCCAGATTCCCATCAATTAGATGAGGTTATCCAGCAATCCCTTGGCCTTAAGGTTCTTGAAGTCGCTCCGGTCGTAGCGCCAAACGACATCTCCCTTCTGGTCTGACTGGAAGTCCCAAGGGGCGATGAGGACGATGTCGTTGAGCCTCAACCAGATCTTCTTCTTCATCTTGCCCGGAATCCGGCATATCCGGACCTTGCCGTCGGAG
This sequence comes from Candidatus Methanomethylicus mesodigestus, assembly GCA_001717005.1. GTDB lineage: Archaea > Thermoproteota > Methanomethylicia > Methanomethylicales > Methanomethylicaceae > Methanomethylicus > Methanomethylicus mesodigestus. The sequence goes on from MAGS01000044.1 coordinate 723, forward strand.
CACTTGACCTTAACCCTGTCAAAGCCCAGAAGCTGAGCGACGACTCCAACCACCTCCCCCTCTGCCGGCATCTTCGAGTCGCGCGGAGCGGAAGGGTCCTTATTAAAACGCATCAATGCACCTTCTCTCATTGAATAACCTTGGACTGTCATATTAACCTTTTTTCAAAGGATAGACATAATACCCGTATCTTTATAAAAAAAGACTGAACGGGTCCGTGGCCTAGTCTGGACATGGCGGCGGCCTTCGGAGCCGCAAGCCCTGGGTTCGAATCCCAGCGGACCCGCCATAATCCACTGATGGGCACACACACGGCGCCGGGACTACGTCATTGGGCCCTGACCGCCGCCCTTTATCTCGCCGCTGTAGATGTTCACCCAGACTTCTAGATACTGGGGTGCGTCATCCCCTTGCTCAAATGAGACTATCCAAAATAGGTCTGCAAGTTTCCAATGTGGTATTTCCATGCCGAAGACGTCGTGCCAGTAATAGTTGGGGTATTCAAGGGCAAACTCTGTAGAAATAAGTGCGCCAACCCCGTATCCTCTGCTCTCCAAGAACTCTCTCGCCAGCGTTATGGCCTCTTCTTCTGTTATAGGGAGCTCAGACGGGACCTCGCTAAGTATGAACTGATTCAAATTCGCTGCGATCTGCGAGCTGTTTTTAATGACATAGTCGGTGTTTTGATAGTAATACAACTCGACGCTAAGATTGCCAAAGGCGTTCATCCATCCCCCCAAATAAGCGATCTGCTGTTCCGTCACGCTGCCGTCCCAAACAGCATCAACTATCGTAAACAGCTCATGATAAAAATCATACAAGTAGTCCCGTGACCCCGAGAGCTCATTGTAGATCGTTTGATATTCTTCCCCCAGCAATAATGAATAATAAAACGGACCGGGGTACACGACCTCTCTCACGTAGCTCAAATGGGCGTGCGCCTGCTCATACTGGCCTTCAATGATGTGGTTGATTCCTGAACCTATTCTGATCCAAAGATTATGAATGCCGTCCGACAGCTGATTGAACATCACACGCCTGAACTGCATCTCCCTGGCGTTCTGCTGCCCAATCATGAATGCGAGCCCCGCATTAAGAAAAAGGCTTGCCACCAACAGGACTGCAAAGATCTGGACAGTGGTGGGCCGCCAAGACCTCCCGCCACTATGGGGCTCCCGCTTCGAGTGCTTCTGCCAATCAATCATCGACGCGATCTGCATCGAGTCGCGGCCCGTGTCTGTAAGGTAATATTCGCCCGCCTCATTGGTACTCACCAGCTCCTTCAGTTTTGCCAGATGGAAGTTCAGGTGGCCGTTGCTCGTGATGCCCGTCTTGGACTTAAGGGCTGAGAAGCTCAGGGGCGAGGCGTAGAGTTCTTCGATGATCTTGATCCGCAGGGGATGGCCCAGCTGCTCAAAGAGTTCGGCCTTCGCAGAGTCGAACTCCCCGTCTCCGTTCCTAGCCATGTTTCAGGCTGTTTGGCTCACCGTATATAACCCCTCTTTCCTAGACTCCATAAGGTGGCGGATGGTCGACTGTCTGTCTCATCGGCTGAGGCACTGTCCCCTGTCCTCTGCCCCCGGTTCGGATTCGTTACCGCTTCCGGCATATGCCCTCATCGTTCCTGTACCTCATGCAGATGTTGCAGAGCTGCGCGGCAAACTCCTCCTGCGTAATCCTGCCCTCGTAGATGCTCTTGGCCACACTGTCCGCGAGCCTGTCCATCTCTCTGTTTATGTTGATTATTGCCCCCCGCTTCTCCCCGAGGTATCTGCTCATGGCCGACTGGGTCATGCCCAGTCTCGATGCCGCCTCCTGCTGCGTGAACTTGTAATTCTCGATAAGCTTCTTGGCTATCAGGGCCCTTATCGATGGCAGGAGATACCTCGCCGCCGTCTCGCACGGGGTCTTCAATTCAAACCCTCCTCTGGACTGGTCGCCTCGGCGCCGACCGCCCATTCCGCCCCTCCGGCGCCCTCTCTACAGCTCATGGCCCATCATCTCATCCCTCGCCTCGACCGCCTTCATCAGGGGCTTCCCGTCGCTGTACGCGCACTGAAGCCCAAACTTCTTGACGCACTCAAGGCACTTCTCCGGGTCGCAGAGCACCGTGCTGAGGTACTTCTCCCCCCCGTCCGGGGCGATGAAGACTATGACGCTGCCGTCGTTCTCCCTAGCGACGCTCATGGCAACCCTGTAAGCTGCCCCCGTGCTGATCCCGCTGAATATCCCCTCGCGCAACGTCAGTTCCCTTGAGGATTCTTCGGCTTCGAGGAGCGATACATATCTGACCTCGTCGACCGCCGCCCTCTCCCATACCTTTGGGACGTAGGAGACATCGAGGTTCTTGAGGCCCTGTATCGGGGTCTTCGGGTCTGGCTGGACGCCGATCACTTTAATCAGCCGGCTGTGCTCCTTGAGCCTCTTGGAGAGTCCGACTATCGTCCCCGTCGTCCCCATGCCTGCCACGAGGTGGGTTATCCTCCCCTCCGTGTCCCTCAGTATCTCCTCCGCGGTCGTATGATAATGCGAGAGCGGGTTGGACGGGTTCGAGAACTGGTCGGGCATGAAGTATCTGTCTGGCTGCTTCGCGACGAGTTCCCTGGCGAAGTCTTCGGCGCCGTTCATCCCCTTCGAACCTTCGGTCATGATGATCTTCGCCCCGAGCGCCATCAGTATCTGCCTCCTCTCGACGCTCATCGTCTCTGGCATGATCAGAACCAGATTATACCCCTTAAGGAGGCAGACGAGGGCGAGGCCGATTCCCGTGTTCCCGCTCGTGGGCTCCACAACGATCTTCCCTTTGGAGAGCGCCCCCCTGCGCTCGGCATCCTCTATCATCGACTTGGCTATCCTGTCCTTTATGGAGCCGCCCGGGTTGAACTTCTCGAGCTTCGCGTAGACCTCCGCCTTGCCCGGGCCATCTTTTAGCCTCACCAAGGGGGTGTTCCCGATTACCTCTAAGAGATTCTGATACAGCATACTCATTCATATTATGACAGCGTCATAATAACTCTGCGTATTCGCCATCATCAATTTGGAAGAAAACTTAATACGGTCTTTCCAGTGCCCTATTCATGTGGACCCCTTTGATCAGGCTCTCCGTCATAATCCCCACCTACAACGAGGAGAAGGGAATAGCGCGCACCCTCCGGAGACTCTCTTCGCAGACCCTCCCGCGCGAGGAGTACGAGATAATCGTTGTGGACGGGAACAGCAAGGACCGGACTCGGGAGATCGCCGCCAATTATGCCGACCAGGTCGTCCTCCAGAAGGGGAGGGCGGTCGGTGGGGCGAGGAACGACGGCGTCGAGGTCGCACGGGGCAGCATAGTTGTCCACACCGACGCTGACGCGGTCCCTCCGGAGGACTGGCTGGAGCGGATACTCTCCCTCTTCGGCGATGGCGTGGTCGCGGTCTGCGGCCCGGACGGCCCGCTGGAGGCGAGCGCAAAGTACCGCGTCCTCTACATGGGCATAAACGCCTTCTCATTCATCGCCTACCGGCTCGGCATGGTGGGGACGCGGGGCACAAACACCGCCGTCCGCCGCGACGCCTTCCTGAGGGCGGGCGGCTACACCGACTATCCAATGTGCGACGACGTCGAGCTCGGGTTCAGGCTTCAGAAGCTCGGCAGGGTCGTCTACGACCGGAGGCTGAAGGTACTCGCATCGGCGCGCCGATTCGAGAAGCACGGCGTCCGGGGGGTCGTCAACGGCTGGCTGAGGGGCGACCTCCTGCTGCTGTCGGGCAGGAGAACCGTGGGGAGCTACCACAAGGAGAGCTACTGACCGCCGGTCCGGTCGGCAGCCTCAGACCTCGACCTTCTTCTTCTTGTTCCCAAGTATGAAGACCGCAACCAGCGCACCGACTATGACCATCATGACTGCGGCGATGATAAGCACATCCTGTATCAGCCCGGGCGGGATCGTCGGCTCGACCAGCGAGAATGAGCTGATGGCATAGCCCGTGTTGCCGGAGTTGTCCGTGGCCCACACCTCGACCTTGTGGCTCCCCCACTCGAGCGTGGTCTGGTAGGTGAGCGACGTATCGGAGACCGTCGCCGAGGAGGTGACGTTCTCGCCGTCCACCCTGATCAGCACCGTGCTCCTGTTGACGTTGAGGTTGTCGTAGTAGATGATGCTGACCGAGACCGCCTTGACCTCATACTTCGTGCCGTTGGTCGGCGAGTTGATTATGATCGAGGGCGGGGCGTTGTCGACCGTGAAGCTCCAGTTCGAGACCGCGCCGTTCCCGGCGAAGTCGCACATGAAGACGCCCACCTGGTGGACCCCCTTGGCGAACATCGGGCTCGGGGAGTAGATTATGTGGCCCCCGCTGATTACCGAGGCCGCCGTAACGTCTGCCCCGTCCACATACACCCTCGTCAGGTTTGCGTTGATGCCGAAGTTGTCCGCATAGTCGACATAGACTGAGTCGTTGAGAGGCACGATCATGTTGTTGAGCGGGTGGCGGTTGGCGATGTAAGGCGGCGTCAGGTCCACCGCGTAGCTCCACTCGAGGGTGTTGTTGTTGCCCACCCTGTCGAAGGCGGTTACCGTTATCATGTGCCACCCCTCGGTCAAGGCAGACGCCGGAGTGTATTCGATCCGACTCTGTGTCACCGACGCCTGCGCAGTGCGGTTGACCCCGTCCACGAAGATCCACGCGCCAGAGATCCCCGAGAGCGAGTCGCTGAAGCTCGCCATCGCCTGCAGCCGGGTCTCGCGCGTCAGGAGCCCCGCGGAGGGGAACGGCCCTGAGATCTGGGGCGGGGCGGTGTCGACGTAGAAGCTCACCGTCAGCAGCGCGGCGTTGCCGATGTTGTCGTAGACCCTTACCGAGGCGATGCGCATGCCGTCCGGGAGTGGGTTGGCCGTCGAGGCGATGTACCAGCCGGACGCCCAGCCGCCGGTCAGGTTGACCTGCAGCCCCGTGGAGTTGCCGTCGAACGCGAAGACCGCGGTGCTGGCGTTGACGCCGGAGAGGGTGTCGTTGACCCTGAACGTTATGGTTGGGGTGGAGTTGGACGTGAACTGCCCCTCGGCCATGCTGATACTGACCGCGTAGGGGGCGATCCCGTCTGCCACGAACTCCGCCCAGGAGGCGACCGAGAATGCCAGCTCGCCGCTGACCGAGATCCACGCGAGCCCCGAGACCGGTCCGCCGGAGGTCTGCCCGACCATGACGGTCGGGACGCCGTTGACGAGTATGCCCGGGCGACCGTAATCCGTGAGCCCGAACATCCGGACCTCGGCGCTCGAGTTCAGCGCCGGGATCGCATCAACGTCGAGGCAGACGCTTCCTTTACCCGTCTTCAGGAGCGTCCCGATGGAGGCTACCGCAGCAGGGGTGGAGGCGCCGCACAGGTCGAGCGGCTGCTTGAACGCGACCCTGACG
>MAGS01000045.1 GCA_001717005.1 Candidatus Methanomethylicus mesodigestus
GGTCTTCACGATCGCGGACGACAGGCTATCCACGCGTATCTTCCGCGCTTCCCTCTTGCTAATTTTACCGCCGATTATATCGACCAGCTTCCCATCCTCGACGACGACATACACCTGATCCGTCAGGCACACTCCTATCCGCCTGCCATTCATGATCAGCGTGTCTCCCATGTTTGCATAATGCACTTGCCTGATCTCCTTCCTGCCTTGAACCGTTATTGCCTTCGTTTCAAGGTTAGGCATGAGCATGGGTATCCTGAGTTCGTCTGCAATCCTCCTGGCAAGCCCCCTCGCTGCGTCGCACCAGACTATTAATGCAGCATCCGCCTTCCCAAACCTCTCTATCTGCATCAGCGGGAGCGATACCATGTTCTTCAGTATCCTTGTGTTCGATATCGTCTGCGCCCCAAATATGACGCCGCTCTGCACGCTCCTCCCCGAGTTGAGAATTATCAGCGCGTCTAGGTCGCTTAATGCCGCCTCGTCCAGCGTCCTGCTGATGCTCTTGTTGATCTGCATCAGCGACGCTCTGATGCCGCTCTCCTTTGCGAGCGCAACTGATGCACTTTCTCCAAGGGGCCTCACGTCGACCATGAACCCCATCTCCGTGAGCACATCCTTCAGTGCAAGGTGCGCGCCTTCGAGCACCGGTCCGTTGCCGTTGACTGCTATGGACACCTTGAGGAGGCTGACCTTTGCCGGTGAGACCTCGCCTATAGTCCTCGGCAGCCACTCCGTAATCTTCACAGACCCACCAGCGCTCCTATACTCCTTCACTATCCCTAGCAGGCAGTCGTTAATCTCATCGATTACCCACGCAGACCTATGGAGCTGGTATGCGCCTGCCTTCCTGAGCGCCCTCACAAGCCTTATCCGGATGCCATGGGGATCCTTCTTCGCCTGGATGTCATATAGCAAGAGGTGCATCGGTGCATTATCTCCGTATGGTGCTATAGTTTAACGGTACCGTCATCTTTAACTTTATGCCGTTGTTACTTATTGGAATGTGATCGGCATGTCCGTCTTTCCGGTGACTACGATTGCCAGGCACCCGCCAGCCGTCGTGCTGACGCAGGACACCAGCTCGAGGTCAGCAATTCTGAAGATGGCAGGAAAGAGCGTCCGGCATGCTATTGTTTCTGACGACGGGCGCAAGATGATTGGCATAGTGTCGGCAAAGGACATACTCAATTACTTGGGTGGCGGGGACAAATTCGAGATAGTCAAGCGCGACTGCGAGGGCAACATACTGCGGGCCCTGGAGTCTCCGATCCGCCCGATCGTCAACAGGACTCCTCTGGTGGGATCGACGTCCTCCTCTCTCCCTGATATGATGCGGCTCATGGCCAAGCACGACATCGGCATGCTGCCTCTGCTGGACGGCGCCTCCGAGATATGGGGGTCCCTCTCTGAACGGCATCTCTTCCGGCTCTTCGAGGCAAGCCAGATGTTCGTCAAGGTATTCGAGATAATGTCGAAGCCGCTGATAACCCTCGATCTAAAGAGCACCCTGCTCGACGCGATGCGGATGATGGTTAAGCACGACATCAGGCGTATTCCTATAATGAACGAGGGGGAGCTGTGGGGTATAATAACCGTTAAGGATATAATCCGATTTCTGGCAAGCCCTTATGTTGACCACATAATCACCATGGGGCTCTCCGACTTTCTCTTCAACACGAGCGTCGCAAAGATGTCAACGATGAACCCCAAGACCGTAAGCCCTGACGTCGACCTGTGTGACGCCGTCAAATCCATGAACTTGGCGAGTGTCGGGTCACTGATAGTCATGTCCGGCTGCCGGCCTGTAGGTATCCTCACGGAGCGGGACTTTTTGCTCAAGCTGCCAAAGCTCAGGGGCGTCGAGTTCATGCCCGACCCAGGCAAGGGCAGAGTGCTAGTGGGCCGGATACACTTCTGAAGGTTCTGGTTAAACGATGGGATCCAGTGAAGAGCGCGACGTAGCCGCTGCAAGTCGGCCTATGCGCATGGGCGACCTCGTCTGCCGCATCTATCCTGCAGTATCGTCACTCTTTCTGCTGTCCTACGTCTCATCTATTATCATCGGCATCTACGTCTTCTTCTTTACATCGGAGGGCGCTGAATTCAGTTCGAAATTGCTCACACAGCTTGCATTCTATGTCTTCTACTACACGAAGCTGAGCCTTCCTGGCCCATTCACGGCCGGATGGCTATTCCTGCTGCTGTCTGGGCTCTTCGCCATTGCATTTGCGGTCGCCGCCCTTTCAAATGTTAGGTACTCTGAATCCGCAAAGGGCCTGCTCCGGACGAAGGGGTCGAATGGCATCTTCTCAAACTTCCTGATGGGCATGCCCGCAATCTGCTCCGCTGCATTTGTATCCTTCTCACTGATCCACCTGCTTGAGGAGAACGTCGGCGTGCCCGTTGGGGGCATCGTCTTCCCTGACCCCTTCCAGGAGATCCTCTTCACCTCCTATGCCGCTTTCATAGAGGAGGTCAGCTTCCGCCTGGTGCCGATAGCGTTTCCCATCGCGGTTTACCTCCTCTTCCAGTCTGCAGTGAAGATCTCTAGCATGCGGCGCCGGGACCGCCTGGCAGTCGTTTTCCTCGCGCTATTCAAGCCTGAGTCGTTCAGTCTGCGTATGGGCCTCGCTCGCGACCGGAGCCTCACCAACCTGAAGGTGTTGCTGGTGCTCGTCTCCTCTATTATCTTCGCATATGCCCATGTGGCAAGCGGCGCTTGGGAATCCGGAAAGGTGGTGACCACCTTCATCGGAGGGCTCATATTCGGGTACTGCTGCCTCAGGTACGGATGGGAGAGCTCGCTGCTGGTTCATTGGTACTTCAACACATACTGGAGCATCCTCTCTTACGCCTCCACTCTGAGTGCCTCGTTTGCGGCGTTATACGATATCTCCTTCCTGATGGCGTTGTATATGGGGCTCGCGTCGCTGCTCGCATTCGGCATCATACTGCTCTCCAAGATCGCAGCGTGGCGGCGCTGACGTCGGTCCAACGTCTTACACTTAGTCTTTTATTGAAATGGCGATAATGTGTAACTTGCGTGATTCGATTGCCCGAGACCAGAGATCTGCTTAAAGAGATCGGAGAGCCCATTGTGAAATCTGCATTTGCCGACGTGGCAAACGCCGAGATTCCCTCTGCCACCGCAAGGAGTGCCCTCATGAGCTTCTCCGAAAGATGGAAGGACTACTCTCGAGCAGCCCTCATGGTCATGTGCTGCGAGGCGGTTGGCGGAGACCCTGCCGCAGTCATGCCTGCCGCCAAGGCGCTGGTGCTCTCCGGGGGGGCATTCGATCTACATGACGACATAGTCGACGGCTCCATGCTCAGGACAGATAAAGGCATCCCGACGACCCTTGGCAGATATGGCCAGAACGTCACAATGCTTGCCGGCGACGCGCTGCTGATCGAAGGCCTGTCACAGCTCTACCTGCTCTCGAAGCAGATGCCTTTGGAAAAGGTAGGCGAAATAGTCCGGACAATAAAGAACGGCCTCTATGAGCTTGGGTCTGCGGAGGTCGACGAGCTGGAGCTGGTCCATAATGCCAATGTAACGCCTGATGTATACCTGCGTATAGTGCGGATGAAGGCTGCGGATGTAGAATCATACACGCGCGTAGGCGCTATGGCAGGCGGGGGTTCAGCCGAGGAGATCGATGCGCTTGGCACATTCGGGAGGATGCTTGGAATGGCCGTGATACTGCGCGATGACATCGAAGATGCCTTCAACGACAAGCGCGAGCTCTTTTCAAGGATCGCTAAAGAGAGCCTTCCGCTGCCTTTGATATACTCGCTGGATGATTCCCTTTGCGTCAAGAAAATTACCGCTATGCAGGCGACAGGTGACCCTGCCGAATTAGATGCGCTGCTTGGGATAATCGAGAACAACGGCAGTTTCGAGAAAACTAAGGCCTGTATTCAGGAACTGTTGCAACAATCAAAACTAGCCCTTCTCCACGTGAAGGACCCGTCAAAACTACTAACACTTTTTAACGAGTGATTTAAACCGGAAGCCAGATTCTTACGGAAGTTGGATTATAGGTTTTCATTATTTTATCCC
>MAGS01000046.1 GCA_001717005.1 Candidatus Methanomethylicus mesodigestus
GGCTATAATCGGCACGGGCCCGGGGACGACGGATATCGTGGACCGCAGGCAGAAGTGAAGGGGCAACCCCCCTTTTTCCATTTTTTGCGTATGATAATGATCAAGGCCAGGCTTCTGGTCGGCTTTTATTGCGAGTCGACGGATTCTTCATCGGTTCCGCCAGCGTCTGCGGATTCGCCCCCAGCCGAGTCAGCGGCTTCCGGCGCGGCGGGCGGGGACGACTCCCTCCCCCTGAGCTTTGCCACCATGTGCCCGAGGATCCTGTCGGCGTCCGCGATTGACCGTGAGGAGTGCTCATAATCGCCTAAGCGCAGGCTGTCCAGCGCCTCGTGCAGCAGGCGGAGGACCCTCTCAAGGTCGCCCGGCCAGGAGACGCTTATCCTCGACTTGGGGGATGCCGGCTCAAGCTTCAGGCAGTATTTCATCATGGCAAGGGAGTACTGCGTCTCCAGCCTGCAGAGAAGGATCCTCTTGTAGGAGCTGCGCTCGGATGCGCCCAGTGAGATCACGTTGAGGACCGATTCGCACTCGGCGGTCCCCCTCTCAAGCGATGCGCAGATCTTCGGGACCGCCCCCCGCGCGAGGTCCCCGGCTGCGTCAGATGTGCCCATTTGCGCCACCCCTAGAGGACGGTAACCGACTTCGCCAGGTTCCGCGGCTTGTCGGGGTCCAGACCCCTCAGGACTGCGACGTAGTAGGCGAACGCCTGCAGGGGGATCGTGCAGACAACCGGGTTGAGGAACTCCGGCACCGGCGGCACCTCGAAGGTGTCGTCTGCGATCGACTTGAGCTCATCATCACCCTCCGTGACCACGGCAAAGATCCTTGCGCCCCTGGCCTTCATCTCCATCATGTTGCCTATGACGCGCCCCCTGGACGAGTCGCGGGGGGCGACGAAGACGCACAGGAAGTCGCCCTCGACGAGCGAGATCGGGCCGTGCTTCGACTCTCCCGCCGGGTAGCCCTCAGCATGCATGTAGCTCAGCTCCTTGAGCTTCAGCGCCCCCTCCATCGCGGTGGCGACGTTGATGCCCCTCGCAAGGAAGTAAGCGGACCGCCGGGAGGAGTACTTCTGGGCGATGGGGCGGATCCCCTCCGACCGCCTGATCACGCCCTCGGCCAGGGACGGGACGCCGTTGAGGCTGGCCAGCAGCCCGGAGGCGACGCCCTCGGGGAGCCTGCCGGCGTTCAAGCCGGCGCGCAGCATCAGCTGGTCCAGCGCTATGAGCTGTGTGAGGAAGGTCTTGGTGGCTGCGACGCCTATCTCCGGCCCCCCCTGCGTGCAGATGTAGGTGTCGGAGAGGGAGGTGATGGAGGACGCGAGGGTGTTCGTTATGCCTATTACCTTAGCCCCCCTCGACTTTGCGTACCGCAGGGCGCTCAGGGTGTCCGCCGTCTCGCCCGACTGGGAGACGCCTATCACAGTGTTCCCCTCCAGGTCGCATACCAGGTCCTGGAACTCCGACGAGTAGACCGGGCGGATGTCCATGCACAGCATCTTCGAGAATGCGTATGACGAGGCCAGGCATGCGTGGTACGACGTGCCGGAGCCCGTGAGGTAGACCCGCCCCTCCATCATCCTGCTCGCCCTGTCAAGGAAGCCATGCGGCAGCTTCAGGGTGCTCCTCATGGCAATCGGCTGCTCGTGCATCTCCTTGAGCATGAAGTGCGGGTAGCCGCCCTTCTCCGCCACGCCGGCCTCCCACTCGATCTTGATGAAGCGCGGCTTCACCGGCTTGCCGGCGATGGTCTCGACGGCGACCTGCCCCCTGCTGATGACTGCGACCTGGTCGTCCTGGAGCTGCATGATCATGTCCGTATAAGGGAGGAGGGCGGGCACGTCAGATGCGCAGTATGCACCCTTCTTGCCTATCCCTATCGCCAGCGGCGACTCCCTCTTCATGCACACGATCGAGTCGGGCAGTGCGGAGCTGAGGACCGCTATCGCCATCGCGCCCTTGATCATCTTGGCGGCCCTTGCGGTGGCAGACTTCAGGGAGAGGCCGTCGCGGATCCCCTCTTCGATAAGGTGCGGGATGACCTCCGTGTCCGTGTTGGAGGCGAACCTGTGCCCCCGCTTCAGCAGACCCTCCTTGATCTCCAGAAAGTTCTCGAGCACCCCGTTGTGCGCCACAGCGATGGTGCCGGTGCAGTCGAGGTGCGGGTGGGCATTCTCCTTGCACGGGGCGCCGTGGGTCGCCCAGCGGGTGTGGCCTATCCCTATCTCGGCGCTGATCCTCGACGGGTCAACCCGCCTGACGAATGGGTCGATCATGCCCTTGTCCTTCTCGAGCAGGAGCCTGCCGCCGGATATGACCGCGATCCCCACAGAGTCGTAGCCCCTGTACTCGAGGCGCTTGAGCCCGTCGGCGATAACGCGCGGCGCGCTTGAGCATATGCAACCGAAGATGCCGCACAAGGATATCCACCGATGATTCAGATAATGCGGTCTTATCAGAAAAAGATATCGAGGGGGCTCTACTCCGAGCGGCGCGATATCTCCTCCCTCAGCAGGCTGGAGAGGAGCTTGCCGTCGACCTTCCCCCTGAAGAGCTTCATCAGGTCGCCCATTATGGGGCTGAGCGCCCTCTGGCCGTCCCGCCTCACGAGGTCGATGTTCCTCCCCACGGCATCCCTTACAGCGACCCTGATTGCGTCCTCGCCGACCGAGCCGAGCGAGAGTGCCCTGATCGCATCGTCTGCAGCGGCGCCCCTGTTCGCAGCCAGCCACCTGAAGACGTCAGGGAGAGCCTCCTTGGCGACCTCGCCCCTGCTCACCTTCAGCAGGACGCCCCTCACCTGCGCCTCCCCGAAGGAGTCGACGTCAACGCCCTCGCGCCGGAGCATGGGGAAGGTGTACTCGAAGGTGCCCGCCACGAACGAAGGGGAGAGCCCGTCCGACTTGACCATGGACTCGAATGCCGCGGTGTACGGAGAGTCTACGATGAGCGCCGCGAGGTCCCTGCTCAGCCCGTACTCCTTCACGAACCGCCCCTCCTTCGCCTCGAGCGGCTCTGGCATGGAGTCGCGCACGGCGCCGAAGCGCTCCCTCGTGACCACTATCGATGGGACGTCGGTCTCGGGGTACATCCTCGCCGAGCCAGGCATCGGCCGCATGAAGCGCGTAGTTCCGTCCTCGCCGGCCGCCCTGACCTCTGCAGGCACCCCCCTCATCGCCTCCAGCGCGCGGTCCGCCACGGCGTTGAGAGCCGCCACGCATGCGCCCGAGGAGGCGGCGACCAAGACCATCGCGTCCCCCTCCTGGCACGCCAGGGCGGAGGCCGCCTTGGACGCCTCGTCCGCGGTGATGCCGTAGGCGGGGAGCTCGTCGCTGTGGAATATGCCGCCGACCCCGGAGCTGGCCTTTGCGCGTTCGGAGAGCTCCGTGCCGAACCTGCGCCCTGGCTGCAGCTCCCTCTTGAGGAGACCCGCAAAGCGCTCCAGCCGGATGCCGAAGACCTTGCCGGATGCGTCTAGCGCCCTCCTCAGGACCTTGCTCGTCGTGCCGCCGAAGAGCGCGGTGAGGTCCCTGATCTCCGGGCGGACCTCCGGCGCGCCCCTGCGCTTCAGCTCTGACATGATCTCAAGGAGCCCCGCCTGGCGCCTCGCCTCAGTCTCGACGACGACGGATATGAGCCCGAGCTCCTGCACGCCCTTCACCTCGATCCGGGCTCCTCCCTCAATGGAGACGTTCAGGTCCTGCCTTATCGCACCGAGGCCGCGCTTCATCTTGCCTGTTGCCCTCAGGAGCCTGCCCAGCGCCAAGGCGACCCTTGCCGCCTGCTCGCCGCTGCGGATGTCGGGCCCCGTCGCGATCTCGACGAGCGG
>MAGS01000047.1 GCA_001717005.1 Candidatus Methanomethylicus mesodigestus
AAAAATAGACCTCAAAGCGAAAAAGAGTCTACATAACAGGAATTATATAGAATTTTTTACAAGTTGTACCCGTGGTTGCCATAATGAACGACAAGGATACCGCCCCAAGCGAGATTTTTGAAGCGCTCGGCCATCCGATACGACTTAAAATACTCGAAGCCCTTGAAAAGGCACCTTCCAGCTTTTCCGACCTGAAGAAATTGTCCAAGATAGAGAGCAGCGGCCACCTCACGTTCCACCTAGAAAAGCTGAACGGGCTTGTGGCGCTCAATAGCGAAGGGAATTACTCGCTCACAGATGATGGGAGGGAGGCATTGAGGCTCGTTAACAACCTGGCGTCAAGCAGGCAAGATCCAACCGGAAAGCGCAGCAACGGGAATGGCAGGAGCGGCACCGCGCTATGGGTGCTTGGCATCCTCCTAGTGGCAAGCATCGCAATCACGGCAGTATCAATCATGAACACGGGCATTGTGATGACGACAGTCAACCGGTTCAACGACAACATGTTCAGCAATATGCAGTATGACATCCAGTTTGCGAGTCAACACATGCAGTCCGCCGTTTCTGCATTGGAAGCAGGGCAGTTTGATGCCGCAACCATCGCCCTTTCGCAATCTGAGGTGTATATCGATCAGATGAGGTTTACCATACCATTACCAAGCTTGGGCCCTGATTACTCAAGGTTTTACGATTACGTGCTGCATAATATCGGCATCCTCAACGACCGGCTCGAGGCGGTAGAACTTTCCATTGCGAATGGCAACGCCACCGAGGCGCATGTCGAGTTCATCCAAGCGTATATGGGCGGACTCGGCATGCTGGACAGGGGCATGCTGAAGGGAGCCAACAGCTACGCCATAACCAACGTCGACGAGGTGATTGTTTATTTCAACGACTTGGTAGCCAACTCGACCTGCATCTGATGTGGAACGTGCATTAGTCTCGAAGTGCAGAGAAAAAAACGTCAGGTAAGTAAAGCATTCGACCTTTAATGATTCTAGAAGGTGCAAGCGGATACCGCCAAGAAGGCAGTCATGATAACGACTGCCACCCCAATTCCTTTAATAAACATCAATGTTCATGTCACGTATTTTCGGAACATGACAACGCCCATGTTCTTGATGCTTGCACGGGGGTTCAAACCCCTCCTAGGGCTCCACTTCTTGCATCCAACGGACGGTCTTCCAACGGCGGACGACCGACTTCACGACTGAACGGAGCGGCATCGTGATGCGGCGATGGAATGCACCCTGCTCAAGCCGCCACGCCGTCACAACTCGGTCGGCAGCCCCCGGACGCGCCTCACCCTTTTCTCGCAGCGTAAATCACGATAATGCCGAAGAATACAGCCACTATGCCCACGGATACGGTCAGCGATAGGCCGGCTGCGGCGGTCGCCGAAGCATAGATTATCAACGCGAGTCCTGCAACAAGGATTATCGCGCCGAGGACCATTCCCAGAAGCTGGAAGGAGAGATCCATGTTCTCCACAGGTACATTATCCCAGGCGTGTTTGATATCGGTTGCGCATGCGGCCATCCCCGGGGGAGGGGCGCAGGGCCCGTTGCCCTCCGCCGGCGCGGCACGGAAAATGAGTGGCGGTGCGCATTAAATGACTCGCGGCTGAGGATTTTGGTGTGTTTCGATCGGATCCTGTAAAGGATGCTAACTCAGTGGCGGGTTGCGTTTACTGTTTTTTTACGATTGTTGAGGAAATTTTAACATAATTTGAATGAAAAGGGATATTAAT
>MAGS01000048.1 GCA_001717005.1 Candidatus Methanomethylicus mesodigestus
AAAAGCCTGCGGACCTGAGCTCCGAATCGACTGTCGCCAGCATTGACAGGTCATCATTGTATCCCGGAATCACTACAATTCGCACGTCCAGATATGCGCCCGAGCCGACCGCCAGCCGAAGGCTTGCCTTGATCGAGTCCAGGTCGGGGGACGGGATGCCGGTCACCCTTGAATAGGCAGGCAGGTCGAAAGGCGCCTTTATGTCCAATGAGACGAGGTCGAGGAGGGGCAGGACCTGCTTCAGCCTGTCTGGCATCGAGCCGTTGGTGTCAATGCCGAATTTCAGTCCGATGGATCTTGCGAAGCGGCCAAGCTCGATGAGCGGCCCGAGCTGCAGCAGCGGCTCTCCGCCGGTCACCTTGCATGCGCTTATCAGCTTGTTGCGTGCCAGCGCATCCGTTATTGCCGAGATGTCGGTCAGGTGCTCAGGGAGCGGCTTCTTCAGCCTCCAATTCTGGCAGTATCCGCAGTCGAAGTTGCAGCCTGAGAAGAAGATCACGGATGCCGGCTCGGATACGAAGTCGCAGAACGAGACAGGGACCATCTCGGCTGCGTAGACCTTGCCGGCATTCGCGCTCATTTTCCTATCCTGACCCTGTGCCTGTCCTTGAGCTCCTGCCTCTTTGCGGCATTCCAAGAGCTCACGTCTTGGTAGTAGCCGGTGATCCGGGAGAAGCTCTTCACCGATTCGCTGCCGCAAACAGGGCACTTCGAGCTCAATCCGCCGCCCACATAGCCGCACGACCGGCACATGGTTATGTCCTTGGTGTGCGACCAGTAGCCCAGCCAGGACTCGGTTGCCAGCTTCCGGTTCAGTTTAAGCAGTGCCTCCGGATCAGGATTTGCCTCGCTCAGCCAGACGTGGAATATGTCTCCGCCCTTCAGGATCGGGAAGAACTTCTGCTCGATGCTCAACCGCTGGTCGAGAGGCACCGCCGCGGCGATGTTCACGTGGGCGCCGTTGGTATAGAACACCGGAACGTCCTTCGTCGCTTCAAGCCGCGGCAGAGCCGTTTCGATGTCGCCCTTTACCAGCTCCCGCGCGAACTTGGGATAATGGATCAGATCGGCTACCGCAAACCGCTGGGCGGCAGACTCGGCAGGGGTCCTCGCGATGGAGAACTTCTTGCCTGTCGAATCCCCGAACGACTTGCGGATCTTGTCCATCATTATGAGCGTCTTGAGGGCGAGCCTCTGTGCGGACGGGTCCTCATGGATCTGGTATCCTGTCATGTATTCCACAAGCTCGTTCATGCCGACGAATCCTATGGTGAGCGACAGGTTGTGGATGTCGACTGCGGGGGGTGCGCCCTGTGGCCGCTGCGAGGCGAACGGAACGAGCCCCCTCTCGAACTGCCGGATCGTGATCTTGTCCTTAAGCAGGAGGGCCTCCTTGGCGATCTCCATGGTATTCTGCAGCGCCTCGAACATCTTCGTCTCGTCCCCACCGGACTTGTAAGCGATCCTGGGAAGGTTCAGCGTTACGACCTGCATGCCTCCCATAGAGAAGTGGGCGCCGTCCTCGAAGTTGACCTTCCTCTGGAAGGACTCGGAGTGACCGTCCTCGGAGAAGGCGTATGCGCAGCACTGGAAGCAGGAGACGCCGTCCTCCCCGCCCCTGTATGACGGGATCATGTTGTCGTAGTATGTCGATCCGAACTTCGCGGAGAGCTCGGCGGCGCGCATCATCACGTCTTCGAAGTTCTTGTCGTTCCAGTAACGGGACCGCATAACCACCTCTGGCTTGGGGAAGTTGAACATCTTCTTCAGCGCGTCCCCCTTCAGGTACTCGTCGAGCAGGGCGAGCGAGAAGCGGTGGACGACGTCCTCGAGGTCGCCATAGCGGAGGTCGGTCCACTTCTTTCCGTGCGAGACGACCGGCGCGTCCTGCCACACCTTTGGAACCCCTGACTCGATCTGGATTGATGAGAAGACAGGCTGGCCGCCCCTGGCAACGTAGAGCTGGGTCATCTCGTACAGGAACATCTGGGCAGTCTGGTGCAGCTTCCGGTCGTCAAAGTCCTTCAGGTAGGGGGCCATGAAGACCGTGAAGTTGAAGAAGCCCTGGCCGCCTGCAAAGTTTGTCTGCGCCGCGCCCAGGACCTTCGCGGCGTGGAGTATAGCAACCTCAGCATGCTTTGCCGGCCCAGCAACAGACGTATGAGTGCCTGTACCGTCAGGCATGAGCCCGTAATTGAAGAAGTACCTCAGGTCCCAGTCCTGACAGAAGGGGCGCGTGCCCCAATATTCGAGGTCGTGGAGGTGGATGTCGCCGCGCAGGTGCGCGTCTGCGATGTGGGACGGGATCATGAGAAGGTAGGATTCCTTGCTGAGAAAGTCGGCCTTCTTCTTGTGGAAGGTCTCGGGGTTTGCCTGCAGGTTTGCGTTCTCCTTGGATTCGTACCCCTCGGAATTGTCTATCTGGTAGACGTCGTAAAGGGGCATGCCCACCCTGGTATACACGTTGCGATGCTTGGCGAAGCCGTGCTCGAGGAGCTTCACGTTGACGATCTCCCTAATCAGGGGGCCGCTGAGCATCTTCAGCTTCATGTGGGTGATCTCCTCCTCGACCTCGGCTGCAATCGTCATTGCCTCCTGCTCGGTCATCGGATTCTCGCCGTACAGCACCTTCACGAGCTGAGTCTCCTTGACCAGGCTCTTGACGATCAGGTCTTTAGTAAATGGAACTATTACGCCGTCGCTCCTCCGCACCGGAGGAGGCATCTTACCATTCAGAACTACTTCGGTCATATTTTGGCCCCCGAGTGGTATGTGTAGACTATTTT
>MAGS01000049.1 GCA_001717005.1 Candidatus Methanomethylicus mesodigestus
CCAACAGAGAGGATATGTTACGGTGTTATCGCGCCGCTTTGGACAGAGAGCCTTTCCCGTACCAGAAACGGCTTGCCCTCGAAGAATGGCCGGATATCCTCGAAATACCCACAGGACTTGGCAAAACGGCGGCGGTGATTTTGGCGTGGGTGCTTAAAAGACTGCGCAACGACGCGCACACGCCGAGACGGCTGATCTATGTCCTCCCGATGCGCGCTCTTGTGGAACAGGTCTTCTCGAACGCCGCGGAATGGATCCAACGCCTCGAAGAAGTGGGATTGCTTGAAAAGAATCGTATGAGAATCTGCAAACTTCTGGGCGGGGACATCGATCAGGAGTGGGATTCTTTCCCCGAGGCGGAAACGGTCATCATCGGTACGCAAGATCAGCTTCTCTCCCGCGCCCTCAATCGGGGCTATTCCATGAGCCGATTCAGATGGCCCGTTCACTTCGGACTTTTGAACAACGACTGTCTTTGGGTGATGGACGAAATCCAGCTTATGGGAGCCGGACTGGCGACGACGACGCAGCTCGACGCCTTTCGTGCCGCCGCAGGCGCCGTTTTTCCGTGCCGATCGCTCTGGGTGAGCGCAACGCTCGATACACGAAGGCTCGACAGCGTGGATTTCCGAAGTCGGCTGAAAAGCCTTGTTTCGCTCTCGATCTCCGACGAAGACGCCGCATTCGAGATCGTGTCCCGGCGTCTTTCGGCTTCAAAAACCGTCGCTGAGGCGTCTTGCGGCGACGACGGTAAAGCTATCGCCGAGTTTGTCCTTCGGGAGCACTCCCCCGCTTCACGAAGCCTCGTCCTCGTGAACACCGTCGAGCGGGCTCAAGATATTTTCAGACACATCCTGAAAGCAACATCGAAAGCAAAGAAGAACACGCCTCTCGTCCGTCTCCTCCATTCCCGTTTCCGGCCGCCGGACCGACAGCGCATCCTGAACACCCTTTTAGGGCCGATCCCCGAAGAAGGGATCGTCTGCATCGCAACGCAAGTACTGGAGGCGGGAGTCGATATTACCTCGAAACTCCTGGTCACCGACCTGGCCCCCTCCTCCTCGCTCGTTCAGCGCTTCGGCAGGGTCAACCGCTACGGCGAAGAGCGGAACGCGCGCATCTTTTGGCTGAACCCTTCCGAGCGGAAGCGCGGCTGGTCCGCTCCGTACGACGAAGAGACTCTCCGCAAGGCCGGAGAATTTCTGAGAACTCTCGAAGGGGGCGACGCGGGACCAGCTTCGCTCGCCGCCTCGACGCCGCGCGAAGACATCCGCGACAAAGACGCCGTACTGCGCAAAAAAGACCTCTACGAACTTTTCGACACCACTCCGGACCTCTCCGGATTCGACGTCGACGTTTCCCGCTTCATCCGTCACAGCGACGGCCTCTCCGTCTCCGTCTTCTGGAGAGCGATTCCCGCAGGAGAGAGACCCGATCCCAAGACGGCGCTCCCTGCGCCGGAGGAGCTGTGTTCGGTTCCCTACGACGCCGTACTCTCCCTCGTCAAGGAAAAACGCTCCCTATGGCAGTGGGATCACCTCGACAAGGAGTGGCGACGACCGAACACGCTGATTCCGGGCTCGGTCGTTTTACTGTCTCTTGCGGAGGGAGGGTACGACGCCGATTTCGGCTGGACGGGCAAGGCGGAAAACGTCCCTTCGCAGGTCGACACAACGGATCAGTCGACTCCCGAAGGAGACGGCGACGACGTTCTTGTGGAAGAACCCGAGAAAAAGACGCTTGCCGAACACACCGACAACGTTATGGAGGAGCTTGAACGGCTTCTGAACGCGCTCGATCCTGAATCGGCGTTTATCGACGATCTTTTGAAAAAGGGGCTTCGCGACGGCGCTCGATGGCACGACTCGGGAAAGGCGCATGCCGTCTTCCGAACTCTTCTCGGAACGCCGGATACAGCTTCTCCGGACGAAATACTCGCCAAAGGGAAAAAGGCGGCAGCCGAATACGAACGCAAAGGATTCCGTCACGAACTCGCCTCCGCGCTCGCCTTTCTGCAAAATGAAAAAGGATGCCCATCCAACAGTGTAACGACACCTCTTGCCGTTTTTCTTATCGCCGCCCATCACGGAAGGGTGCGCCTCTCCATACGATCCATGCCCAACGAAGAGCCTCCCGCGGAAAAAAACAGACGCTTCGCGAGGGGCGTCCGCGACGGAGACGAGCTTCCCGAAGCCTATCTCGGAGGAGGAGTAACCATGAAACCAACGCGGCTCGACCTCTCTCCGATGGACTTCGGAATGGGTACAGCCGGTCCGAGCTGGACCGAGATGGCGCTTCGACTTCTCTCCCATCCGCGGATAGGCCCGTTTCGCATGGCCTATCTCGAAGCGCTGCTCCGGATAGCCGACTGGCGTGCAAGCAAAAAGGAGAGTGAGCGCTCATGAACACCCTCGCGCTCGTCGGATGCCGCAGCACGCCGCTCGCCGGCTACCTGAAAGCGCTCGGCGTACTGCGCGTCCTCTCGTTGCAGAGCGATCCGGAAATACGCGGGATGTGGCGGAACGGACGTTTCTCCCTGCAAGGATCGATTTCTCATGAGAAGCTGACCTCCTTCTTTCTGGAGCGATATTCTCCAACGCCCCTGGTCGCCCCATGGAACGGAGGCGGCGGATTTTCCCCGAAGAACGACACGACCACCATCGACAAAATACTGAAGTGCGAAGACCCGCGCTTCCGGCGTTATGCGGAGACGATACGCGAAATACGGAAGTGGCCGGAAGTCCCGTCGATTCCCGAGTCCGTGGGAGAACTCGCCGCCTTTCTGACAAACCAGATCGCCGGAAAAAGCGGCAAAGCAGCGGAGAGCACGCTGAAACTCCTGAACGACATACGCTCTCTCCCCGAGGGGATAGAAGACGGCGCTTTCTCCCTGGAGAAAACGGCACTGAAAGAGTACCTCCTCTCCGAAAACAGGGAGGAGATTTTCAAGAAGAGCGCAGCCTGGAGAAAATCGTTGAGCAAGGCCCTCACCGAATACGGAAAAATTCAGCGGTCGCTCGACAAAGAAGCGATTATGAACGCATGCAGAACCCGTCTGCCCGACGATCTTCTCGACTGGTTCGACGCAGTCTACGCTCTCGCCGGGGATAAAACGTCCTTCGCGCCTATTCTCGCCACCGGAGCGAACGACGGGAACTTCGAATTCAGCAGCACCTTCATGAAGCGAACGATCGACGTCCTGCTGGACTTTCCCCGCGAACGGAGCGCCCGTCTTCTCGAATCCTCGCTCTTCGACACACCTGCGGAAGGGCTGATGCAGGGAAAAATCGGTTTTTACGATCCCGGACGAGCGGGTGGATACAACCAGGGAAACGGCGTCGAACAAAAGGACTTCTCCATCAATCCCTGGGATTACGTCCTTCTTTTCGAAGGTCTTCCCGTACTTGCCGCTTCCGTCAGCCGAAGAGCCGGACGCTCCGGGGCTTTCATCGCCGCCCCCTTCACCGTCCGCCACACCCGCGCCGGGTACGTCTCCGCAGGGGACGAAAAGGACCGCAGCGAAACATGGCTCCCCGTCTGGGAGAACCCCGCTCTCTTCGAAGAGGTCCGCTTCCTCTTCCGCGAAGGGAGAAGCGCGCTCAAGCGGCGCGCCTCGAGGACGGGTCTCGACTTCGCAAGAGCCGCCGGAAGCCTCGGCGTGGACAGAGGAATACGCTTCTTCCAGAGGTATATCTACCTGGAGCGAAGAGGAAAGAGCTACGTCGCGCTGCCTGCGGGCGCGGTCGCGACGAGCCAACGCCCGGAGATCGAGATTCTGAACGAAGTCGATCCCGTTATACGCGGCGTCGATACGTTCTTAAGAGAGTTCGGCGCAAACATTCCCGCATCGTTCGCAACGGCTCGGAGAAGAATAGAGGACTGCCTCTTCGCGTGCGCGACCTCCCCGTCCCCCGACGCCTTTCGAAAACTCGTGCGCTCCTTCGGCGGAATGGAGCGTCTCATAGCGCAGCGGGCGGACGACAAGGCGAAAGCACACTCCAAACCGTTCTTCGGACTTTCGGCGCGATGGGTCGCCCTCTGCGACGAAAACGGCCGGACGCCCGAAGTCCGTCTTGCGGCATCTCTCGCCTCCGTACGCTCGTCCGGAGAAGTCGGCCCGTTACGGAGTTATCTCTCCGGCGTCGATCCGGCGAACCCTCGCGAATGGGGGAAGAACTGCGGTTCGTTCTGGCAGGGCGTCACCCTCGAAGAGCGACTCTGTCGCCTGCTCATACGACGTCAGATGGATGCAGGACGCTCGCGCTCGGAAAAATTCCCTCTCGAATCCTTCCTCGTGCTCGAACCGGAAGAGGTCGTCCCTTTTCTGGAAAAGGAGACGGACGACGTATTGCTGGAAGAGCTTCTCCGGGGATTTCTGTGGATAGACTGGAAGAAGAAAGGGCTTGAAACGCCGAAAGACCGCGACGGCTTTGGAAGAGAGCGCCCGCTGTCAAGAACATGGGCGCTGCTCAAGCTCTGCCACACTCCGTATTCGCTGCAAGGGGAGACTCTCCCGTTCGACCCCCGCATCGCGGCGCTTCTCTTCGCGCAGCGAACGGACGAGGCGACGCGGGCGGCGCGGAATCGCCTTCGCATCTCCGGTTTTCCGCCGCGCCCCGTAGCGTTCGCAAGCGAGACGGAACCTCGAAGACTGTTGGCGAGCATGCTCTTCCCGACGGGTTCCCTTCGCAGAATCGCCCGACTCGTCCTGATGAAAGATTTTTTCCAAGATATCGCACACTGATGGAGGTGCTGCACGCATGTTCGAATCACTGGAAAACGTCCACCGTCTGCTTTTCGAGCAGGAGATGCGCCCCGCGCAAGGGGACCGCTTTCAACCGACGGGCTTCGCCGATCTGGGAGCGGCCGTCTACGAACTGCCGAACGGCAAAAGAAAGCTGCTCGTGGAGTCTGCTCAATCCATGGCGAACCGCTTCGAACACGCCATTGCAGGCCATGACGGAGAGCTGCTCCCGGAATTTCGCGGCCTCTCCTATATGAGGACGCTCATCTCCGGAGCCGCCGACACGTATGTGACGTCCCTGACCGAGCCGCATCGAATAAACTCGCCGTGGTTCATCGGAGAAGAGCAATTTAAAAAGCAGTTCGCTCTCAGATCCGGGTACTCCAAAGGCGCTCCTCTCGATTGGAGAAAGATCGGCGGTGCTATTTTCTTTTATGACGTCAACTCTCTGCTTCACGGATGCTTCCTCGCGAATTTTGAAGATGGCAGAATAAAGCTGCAACGCGCCCTTGCCTCCTTCATCGAGGCAGACAACCCGCGCGAAGCTCTCTCCGGCGGTGTGAAGTTCAATCCCATAGATCCGACCGGCAAGCTGCGGGCTCAACACTACGACAAGGATGTCTACGGCAACGTCCCGTTTCATCGGATGGAGTACACGGCAGAACGAATCACGGCGTACTTCAGCCTCGACCTGAGCCTGCTCCGCGGATTCGCCTTCGAACAGTGCGCCTTCGATCTGCTCGTCGCGCTGGCTCTGTACAAAGTACGCCATTTTCTTGAGAACGGCGGAAGGCTGCGCACCGCGTGCGACCTCGTACCCGTAGGAGTCCCCGTCATGCGAACCCCGGAACACTTCGAACTGCCCTTTGCGAACGAGCTTCTCGACCTCATCGAAAAGAAGACGGCCGAATGCGCGAAAGCCGAGCTCTTCGCCGATCCTCCCGTGACGGAGCTGAAGGCCAAGGCGATCGACAAGGGGGACAAGCAGAAAAACGAAGAAGCGGACGAAGCGCACGAAAACGACGAAGACGCACTCTGATGCGGAGGCGCGCGGTATGATCGGCATCGAACTCTCCTTTCCCACCGGAAGATTTCACGCTACCCCATGGGGACGAAACGTCAACGAGGGCGTTCCGGAATGGCCCCCGTCTTCGTACAGACTCGCCAGGGCTCTTGTGGACGTTTGGTCGAGGAAAGCGCGCGATCTTCCGGAGGGGCGCTTTCTGCGGGTGCTTCGCCTTCTCGGACGTCCGCCTCTCTACGCGTTGCCTCCGGTCCGTTTCCACCATATACGATTCTGGCAGTCGAGCAACGAAAAAAACCCTTCCAAACGCCAGTTGATTTTCGACCCGTTCGCAACGTGCGGCGAGGGGCGCGTGCTGATGGGCTTCGAAGCCGAAGCGACGACGGAGGCGGCGGACGACCTGCAACAACTCCTCTCGATGCTCGCCTTCTTCGGACGCTCCGAGTCGTGGGTACAGGCGCGCGCCGTCGACTGTTCGGAAGAAGGAGAATGGAACTGTTTCCCCTTCGACGAAGCCGGACCCGGGAACACGGCGCGGGTGGCGTGCTTCGATTTTCCCGAAGACAAGAACGGACCGGATTGCCTCTCTTCGCTCGCCACAACCACCGAAGAGTTGCTGTCGAAAGGGCGGGACCGGCCGGATTGCTTCCGGTGGGTACACTATTCCCTTCCCGGGAACTCGGAAGAAACGATCTTCCTTGGAAAGGCCGGGACTCGCAAGAAAGTCCGGTCCGCCCTCTACGCGCTCTCCTCGAAGGTGCTTCCGCTCGTGGAAGAAACGCTCCCTCTGGCCGAACGGGTCCGCTCGTACCTCATGGGAATTCACAAAAGGCTCGCGGGCGGCGATCCGGCTTGCGTCTCCCCGCGCTTCAGCGGGAAGAATTCGACGGGCGCGCCGTCGCACGGGCATCGACATGCCTTCTTTCAGCCGCTCGACATCGACGGAGACGGGCGCATCGACCACCTTCTCGTCCATGGAAGAGAACCTTTCGACGAACTCGAGATCACCGCTCTGGACGAGCTGCGCGAAGTATGGCAGCCCGGAGGCCGACCCGATCTGGAATTCGTACTGATGAATCTGGGTGAATACGTTCCGGGGAACCGCTCGAAATACTGGCGAAGCGCCACTCCCTTCGTAACGACGCGTCACCATCGCAAGGGGAGAGGAACCAGAGAAGAGTGGATCGTCGGCGAGCTGCTCCGAGAGTTCGACGCGCACGGCATCCCTCGACCGGTCTCGGTCGAACTCACTGGCGAGGTCCCCGGCAACAGGCCGGGAAGAGGGTGGTGGTCCTTTACACGCAACCGGAAGGAAGGGCAGGTCTTTCCCGGATACGGCTTTCGCGTCCGGTTCGACGAACCCAGGGAGGGCTATTTTTCATTGGGCGCGCTCTGTCATTTCGGCCTCGGCCTCTTCGTTCCGGAACGGGGGCATGAAGCATAGGGACGGCGACGCGCGAACCCCAAGCGCTCGTGAAAACCCCGGCGGATTCGCGACATTGTCGCTGCAAGCCTTTTCGTTTTTTCCGGCGGTTTGATAACGTCGAAAAAACACCGAAAAAAAGAGGTTCGCGAAAAAGCACCTTGAAAACTCGATAGAAACAGGGCGGGAAGAGCTTACGGTAACAACCGGGGTACCAACCCCGGCTCCATTGAAGCCTCCTTACAGAATTTCGATCAGCACGCGCGCCGTTGTAACAACCGGGGTACCAACCCCGGCTCCATTGAAGCATGTGCTTGGTCACGGAGACGGCACCTTCCGCAAGTAACAACCGGGGTACCAACCCCGGCTCCATTGAAGCCATGTAGCACTGCTGTTGAGGTATATTTTTGATCGCTGGGGGAAAAACAGGCAACCATCTGCGATACTCCCTGCTACAAGGCAAACCCGCCGGAGGATCACTCCCTCGGCGGGTTTTTTATTTCCCAGAACGACGATTTAAAGGAACGCGGATATCCCTTTCTTTTCCAGGATGTACAAGAGTTTTCGGGATGATCCCGCCGGTTTTTTCGCCCCGCGCTCCCACTTTTGAACCGTCGAATCGCTGATATTCATGATGGCGGCAAGCTGTTTCTGATTCAGCGAGTACAGCGACCGTATCTTCTTGATATCGCGCGCCGAATACTCCGGGACGCGAGGGAGGCACAGGGCGTCATACTCCTCCATCCTCTTTTCGTCGATCACCCCTGCATCCAGAATACCTCGCGCCGTTTCATGCACTTCCTCAAGAATACGACTGTTCATTTTCACACCTCCTCGATTTCTCCTCTTTGGAGCATCTTCTCTATATTATCGGCGGAGAGTCCGAGCAAATCCTCCGCCAATTTTTTAAGCGCCTTCTTTTCCACCGGAGAGATATCCGCCCTCTCATTTTTCAGAAAACCGAAAATAAAAAACCATACTTCCTTATGCTTGGAACATACGACGGTACGCACGCTTCCACGTTTTCCTCTGCCGGGAAGCGGAAGACGCTTTTTGTAGAGACCGTCGGCGAGCCGCGCATCGATAAGCCCCCGCTCCATCTCTTCCACAGCGGCGCTCAATGCGATATCGTCCAAGAGTGTAGATTTGAACCAGCGATTAAAGGTTTTTGTTTTGAATATT
>MAGS01000005.1 GCA_001717005.1 Candidatus Methanomethylicus mesodigestus
GATAATCGATGTCTCATACAAAACGGTCAATGATGCAAATAATCATAGACCTTAAATATTCTGTGCCTGTAATAATTACTCTAAACACTACACACTGTAGTTTGGTGACATGTAAATGAAACCTAAAGAGATTTTTGCCTTTGCACTACTGGCAATAATGGTAGCATCGTTGTTTACATTTGCTCCAGCACCAGTCGTTGCGGCTGCTGACGACAGCCTCTTCGAGATCACGATAATTGCGCCCGCTGCAAACACACTCAGGCGCCAGTGGGGCCTGATCATCGCCAATTCATTCCAGTCTGTAGGCATTGAAGCGAAGGTAGTCTTCCTGACTTGGGGATCTGTCTATGACCGGGCTTTGACCCCTGAAGCGTCCATGATCGGAAAGACATGGGCTGAGGGTGGATTTGATTCATTGCTTATCGGATGGACTCCAGGCTCGCCTTCTACACCATTCCTCGGCACGATGCAGATATACTATAGCAAGAACACTCCTCCCAACTCCAACTTCTACCTGTGGAACAACTCTGAGAGTGACGCCTATATCATGAACTTCCTCACCTCGGGCTATACTGCGGAGGGAATTGAGGCGTTCAAGAACTGGCAGTACATGCAATATATTGATGTACCTGCATCTCAGATCGCATTCCAGCAGGCAGTATTGACCGCGGACTCCGATCTCAACTTCCATGGCTATGAATGGATCTTTGACAATATCGGCCCAATTCCCCAGTATTTGACTGGCATGAATGACGTCGTGCTTGCCACAACTGGCGAACTATTGGCCCTGAACCCAATGCTGTCCAACTCTTGGTATGACACGCTTGTGTTCAACCCCGTCTTCGACAACCTCTTCTGGCTCGATGAGAACTTTACATACCAGTACCACCTGTGCACAAACCTTGAGATATCTGAAGATTTCAGCACATACACCTACACCCTGAGGCCAGGCGTCCTCTTCCATGACGGCATCGAGTTCTCCGCAGACGATGTCCTCTTCTCATTCCTTGCCTATATGAATCCAACAACTGGATCTCAGCAGTCAGGGATAGAAGTTGGCTACATAGGAGATGACGTGACCTTCACTTGGGAGAACGGCACGACGACCCGCCTCGTGGTTGACTTGGCCGAAAGCACGGGATACTATCCTGCAACCACACAAACCGGGACAAGGCAGGCCACGATGAAGGCGCTCGACAAGTACACCGTGGAGATAACCATTGCAGACTTCGAAGGCATGACCCAGCCGGTGGCAACGTTCCACCCTGAGGCTGATGGGATCTACATCCTTCCGATGCACGTCTTGGAGAACATCCCATTCACCGAATGGGCAACTCACCCGTTCAACTTGGGCACCGGGTCCTACGAGTCCAATGGACAGACCTTCTCCGGACCGATAGGCACCGGCGCATACGTGTACAAGTCGTACTCAGCTGTCAACGCGCTTGCTACTCTTGAGAAGAACGACGATTACTTCAACAAGGCAAATCTTGAATCTCAGGACCTCTTCGTAGTCGAGAACTACTACGTGAGGTACATTGAGGGCAAGGATGCCGCCATTGCCGCATTGAGCAACAACGAGGTCCAGATCCTCGATCAGAACTATGCGCAGGCCGCTGATTACTTGGCAGGCAACTTGGACTTCGCAACCAACTATATCCTCGTCGCATCAGGCATACAGCAGTTAGGCTATAACATGCAGCACCCCGTATTCGGTACCGGTGTTGCCACTCCGTTGGGCCAGTCTGACCCGTCGAGGGCAGCCGAAGCGGCCCAGTATGTGAGGCAGGCAATGGACTACCTGATACCTAGGGACATTATCATCGACAACCTGCTTGCAGGTCTCGCAGACCCCGCAGCAGTCCACGTGAACCCGCTCAGCCCATACTTCAATTCGAGCATAGTGGCGCGCGAGTACAACCCCACTAAGGCTAGGGAACTGCTCGCAATGGCCGGATACGACACAGGCGTGACCCCCTCCGAGGGTGGCTCAACCGGAACTGTGGTCGGCAAGGTCATTGGCATGTATGTTGTACTCGAATCGAGCGCTGACGGTCTTACCTGGACACCAGTGCAAGTAAGCACGACTGATCCACAGGGCAACTACTACTTCACTCACACCCCGGCTGCAGCAGGAACGCAATTCCACGTCGTAATGACCGGCATACAGGTGCAGACTGCCATCGATAACGACCTTACGGCGAATGATATGCTCTCATATTGGACAATTCCATTGGAATTGCAGTCATTACCAGTAGCTATGTCGGGCATTAGCACATCCGAAAGTACTTCCGCCATGACATTCTCTGGCAAATTCGATATATCTCCATATGACGGTCTGAACACATACGGCGCATATGCTACGAACAACGACCTTAACGCGCTGAATGCGAAGGTCACTCAGCTCAACTCGACCGTGGCTACGCAACAGACCACAATCAACACACTGCAGACTCAACTCAACTCTCTTAGCGCATCGCTCGGCTCTGTCTCGAATATTGCATATGCTGGCGTCGGCGTTGGCATAATTGCGTTGCTAGTTGCAGTATTTGCCTTGATGAGAAAGAAATAGGGAATTCCATTCCCTTTTTTACTTTTTTTTATTTTCTTCGCCAGTCCTCTTTTCAGGCAAATCCTCATTTTCATACGGCAAATATGGCTAGCAAAATGGATTCGATCAGTATCACTGCCCCCAGTATGACAATGCGCCCTCCTTGGGTGGATTGCTTGATCTCAACGGCTCCCTTCTTGCCATCCCCGTTGTGCCTATTTGCCGTTTCGTCTCCGCGCTTCTTTAGGAGCTTGCTGAAGGCATAATACGTGGCGCTTGATACCATGAAGCCGGCGAATCCTCCGATGATCAATGTTACTCCGCTCATAAAGAAGAGCACAAATACAAACGTGTATAGGAACTGGTAGCCGACAAAGTATGCTATTGCCGTCACCGCCAACGCTATGGCATTCATTATGGCCAAGTCTGCCAGGTGCGTCCTTAACGTGGGCAGGACTATCAGTTTCCCCGTATTCATCATCTTCAGCAGAATCTATATACCCGGCAATCTAAATGCTTTATCACTTCGGTAGTGTGCCTCAATGCCTCCAAGAAAGAAAGAGAGCTATACAAAGCGCAAGATATTTGCCATCTTTATCATAGTTGCGCTGCTCGCATCCTATGGGACATACTTCTTCATCTCCCTCAACAGCGCTTACATACCGCCGTCCCCGGCATCCTTCGTTTATGAGGATTGGATGTGGTTCTTACCTGCCGGTACCCTGCAGTTCCGTTTTCTGAACATCACTGATCTGCTCCAGTTCGAAGGTCTATTCATAAACGAAACGCTTCTGTCGATAGACTCCCCATCAATCACCGTGAACCTTACGGAGATCTCTTTCGGAATCGACATGGTCGCCCCCAGCTCCGGCATGGTGGCCATCCTGGGCATTTCGCAGGAGGCGCAGGACCGGGTAGCCTCTATCCTATCCCAAAGCAATGCGACTACCCTGACAATCAACAACGTGACCCTCTACAAGACCTCCGCGTCTAAGGGCTCTTCAATGTCGTCTGCTTGGATGGGCATCTTCAACGATTCGCTCATCTACAGCGAGGGCGATTCGGTCGCGCTTGCGGCCATCCAGGACGTCTTGGGCGCTCCCGGCAATAACTTCTTCGGCAACGACGACTACAAGGTCGGCTATCTCATCATCAACTCCCAGCGGTGCTATGTCCTGTCTTACTACCTCGAGGATGCCAACTCGTACAAGGTCCTCTCCGACATGAGGGGAGCATACGGCACCTCCGCCATAACTAAGCATGAGGTATACTTCATCACAAATTCCAGCGACCTCAGCTCTACCTACTCAGAGATCAAAGAAGACCTGCTCTTCGGCGCCGTAAGCGTTGCAAGGGGCGACGACTTCGTTGTGGCGACCTTCTCATATCCCATCTCCGAATTGCGCTCTGTCCTCTCGAACTGAGTTGCTGAATGGGTTCAAAATATCGGACGATTAGGGTTCACCGAACAGAAACCCTAATATCTTTCATGGTATCACTAAACTCCAGTGCCATGCTATGAGAAAGCGTCCAAGCCTTATCCTTGTAATGGTTGGCGTCCAGGTCATACTGATAGTATTCGATCTTCTCATGCCATTCCTGACCGGTTCATTCGTGGGCTACGGTACCATGGATTTCCTGATGGCATACTCCTTCGCGCTCCTCGACTTCTTCCTGATATTGGGCTTCATGCGCGGATCCAAGTGGGCATTCATCTTCGGGCTGCTCTTCTCCGGCATAAACGTGACCACAAATGTATACTCGTATCTCAACAATCCCGTGATGCTCTACATGGTGCTGGTGGTTCTGAGGGCGTTCGTGATGCTCTGCCTCCGCGACAGCAACGTGCGGATCTACATGGACATGAAAAAGGTCGGCCCAAAAAAGGCGGATTCGAAGAAGCTCAAGAAATGAGCGGGGAGCGATCTGCACAGTTGATTGGAAGGGGATATTTCTTCCTTAACTATAGAATTAACGGGAAGACCTCTTCCTTGATGTATGAGAGGAACTCCGCCTCTTTTACCTCGCTGAACGCGGTAACGACTGAGCTCCTAGTCACGCCAACCACGATGCCATACCTCCTCGACTTAAAGACCATGTACCATATGCTGCCGCGCGACGAATATTCGTTGTAAAGCGCGGTATCTGCGAGGCCCGACCCGTACAGCGAGAGCTTGTTGATGTTGGGGATATCGACGCCGTCGAAGAACATGACCTTCGTGTCCTCCGGGTTCTGCTCATGGAACCTCTTTAGCGTCTTCGGTTCGATCTTTGCCTCTACGATGCTCCCCGCTGCTATGAACAGGATCTTGCTCATCATGTTGGCGATGTTGTTTGCCATTGCCTTCTTCTCAAGCACGATCAGGTATATCCGTTCCCCATGCCTCGCGAAAAGGAACGGCGCGTCCAGTGTCTTCGTGACCAGCTTGCTGCCATCCCTGTGCCGGACCTCGAATGCGACGTCGTGGGAGAATGTGCCTTGCAGCGAGTCCGGCGAGAGGGCAAGCCCCGTGATCTCGGTTACGAGCGGAACCTTCTGCTCCCCGTACGCGAACTCGTCCTCGGACCGGTAGCCCTTCAGCTTCCCTGAGATCGTGGGGAGGTCGGCATCCTCCTTTATTACGAAGACCTTGCCGGCAAGAACCATAACATACCACTAAAAAAGCGAAGACCGACATCCCTTATTATCCTTGCGCCCCATCGACCCAGGCGAACCTCCTCTGCAGTGACTTCGAATAATACAGTTTCCAATCGAAGTCCACCTCCCTCCCCCAATCTGCGTATACTCGGGGATCGATGTAGTTCTTCAGCGAGGTGTTGAGGTTGTAATCGCGGGTCGCCTGCATCAGCTTCACCCTCAGCTCAGCCTCTTTGATCTTCTCCCTCTTCGCCCTCCTCTCTTTCAGGAGTTTGAGCCCGGCCTTCCTCTTCCTCAGGGTCTCCTCCCAGCTCTTCGGCAGCTTCCTCTTGTGGTTGCATACCATCGCCGACTCGAGGTTCGCCATTGCCGCATGGTACTTCTTCAGGTAGACCGGATCATCCTTCTCTACCCCTGACCTGCGGAGCGCCTCCTTCGTCGTCGTGGAGGCGTGGAACGTCCTGAACACCTTGGCGGTGAGGTTCTCCATGGCTTCCCCGAGATACTCATTCACCTTCTGGGACCTGACCCCGTTGAAGATGGTCTCGCCGCCTTCCTTGACGAACTCCTTCAGGTTCTCGATGACAAGCATCGGCGGCTTGATCTCATGGTGCCACCTCACCGAGTCCTTGCCGAGGAAATCGAAGGTTACCCTCTTCCCCTCTTCGTCTATGCTGATATGCTCCGACCTCAGTGTGGTCGCTCCGACGGTGTCCGCCTCGTCCTCGTCCTTCTCGTCGCCGACACGCATCTTCAACGTGTCGATGAGGTAGCAGACCGTGGCGACCTTCCTCTCGGCAATATCCTTCGCCTCCATCCCCCTCGAGATGTAACTCCTTACCTCCTCGATCTTCTTCTCAAGCTCCCATGCCTTGTCGTACTTCTCCATGTCCCTTACCTGCTTGATGTAAGCTGTGTCAGAGAGCCAGACGTACTTCATCTTACCCCGAAGCTTGTCCTTCCACCTGGCTATCCACAGCGACTCGGCATCGAACGTTATGCCTCCCCATCTGCCGCCACCCGGAGGGATCGGCGGCTTGGCCCCCGGCGACAGGTTGAGCGTTATCTCCTCCGCCCTGACCCCCGGCTTCCAGCTCCCGCGCAGGGGGTGCTTCCCTCTCCCCATGAATATCGAAGCGGGCTCCACGAGGTAGTTGCTGATCTCCATGGGCACCCCGTTGATCTTGGCGAAACCATACTTGGCCTTGTTCTCCTCCCTCTTGGTCTTCCGCTCTGCGGCAAGCGCCTTCTTCTCCTCCTTGCCCATTGATTCCTTCCGGGCCCTCTCCGCATCTATCCACTTCTGAATAACTGTAAAATCAAAATCGTTCGGGGCGACCTTCCCCTTCAGCTTCATCGCCTTCCCGAAGTCCCGGAAGAAGTTTCGCACGAATACCGAGTCCGACGAATACTCCGTGGGGGCTTTCCTCACCCATGCGACGGCCATCTCCTCCTGCTCGGGCGTGAGCTTGATCGCGCTGCCCCTGAACCCGATGGAGAACTCTTTGTAGTCATAGGTGGGCACCATGACGCCGTTATGTTCCAGCTGCTTGACCTCTATCTTCTCCACCGGAAATCGCCTTTACCTTTCAATCAACATCTATTTCTTAGATAAGCTTTATCATCAGTTGTAAAGAAGCTTTGCAGTTCCCCCCATGCTAATGCCCCAGAGGGCGGCGCGCCCCCCGCCTTCGATGATGGCCCATGCGCTGCCGGCTTACCATAAATTAATATGCGACTAAATCAGTAAAGAAAAAGCCTTTGGGGGCGACAAATACGTCGAAGCTAACGATACTTGAGGTCATACTCGAGAACTTCATGTCGTACGAGTATGCCCGAGTGCCCCTCCGGCGGGGCCTCAACCTCATATGCGGTCCCAACGGCGCGGGAAAATCGTCCGTCCTGCTCGCCATCTCGGTGGCCACCGGTCAGAGCTACACCGAGCGTTCTAGGAAGCTTGCTGACCTGATAAGGAGGGGCAAGGAGACCGCTAGGGTCAGCTTGGTTCTGAACAACTATGTGGAGGAGGGCAAGAGGCCGGTCCCGCTCATAAACAGCGACCTGATCACCGTCTCGCGCTACCTGAAGAAGGACGGCACATACTGGTTTGAGATCAACGGTAAGGAGGCCAGCAAATTCGATGTCAACGGCCTCTTCAAGCGCGTCGGCATGAGCCCCGACAACATGCTCATAATAATGCATCAGAACATGATCGAGGAGTTCGCAATCACCACACCGGAGGAGAAGCTGCGGATGGTCGAGGAGGCCGTCGGCTTCTCGCAGTACCGAAAGGCCATCTACGAGTCCGAGGATAAGCTGAACCGCATTCTGGGCGAGGAGGAGGCGACTTCCCAGCTCCTCTCGAGCGCCGAGCAGACGCTCCTCTACTGGAAGGAGCTGAACGACCGGTACCTTGAGAAGGTCTCCCTTCAGGAAAGGAAATCCTTCGTCGAGCGGGAGATGATGTGGGCCCAGATCATACGCAGCGAGCGCTCGCTTGCAGCCGTAGATGAGCGCATACGTCTGAAGTCGTCGCAGCTCGAAGACCTGACCGCAGAGATATCCTCGAGGGCGAAGCTCGGTAAGGCCCTGTGGGAGCAGTACCTCGCAGAGAAGGAGCGGTTCAGAAGGGCGCTCGCTGGGGGCGGTGGCTCCGATGCCATCCTGAAGGAGGTCGGAACGGTCAGCTCCAGGCTGGATGAGGTGGTCCGGGCGTACGTCGACGCAAAGGTCAGCGAGGCGGTCCTCTCTTACAGGCTCGGTGAGGTCCAGAAGGAGCTCAAGGAGCTTAACGGCTCGCGCATCGATGCCAAGGCGCAGCTCGATGATGCCCGCAGGCTTATCGACAAGGCCGGGGAGCGCATAGAAACCTCCCGGACAATGCAGGAGATCTCAGACGAGATCAAGTTCGCGAACGCGCACCTGCTCTCCCTTGGAGAGATCCCCGACGATACCCCTTCAATGTACCAGACATACCAGAAGACCTACAGCGAACTGAAGCAGAAGGCGGACGTCGTCGGGATCAACAGGAAGAGGGCGATCGAAGAGATCGACGAAAGGAAGAACATCTGGCGCAGGGTAATGGACCGCCTGGTGGACGAGATCAACCCGATCTATCACGAGGTCCTCGCCAAGGTTGGCGGGCTCGGGGCCGTCAGGCTCTCCAACATGGATGATCCCGACCACGCGGGGGTGGAGGTATCGGTGGGATTCAGGGGCACCTCCCCTGTCCTGCTCGACGCATATGCGCAGAGCGGGGGCGAGAGGGCTGTCGCAACTATGGCCTTTCTGCTGGCACTGCAGCACAACCTGAAATCGCCGGTCCGGGCGGTTGACGAGTTCGACGTCCACATGGACCCGTCAAACAGGGAATCGATGATGCGCATGCTCTTCTCCTTCATGAACGAGAATTCGGACGTCCAGTTCATAGTCATCACCCCCAGCCAGCTCAGCGCCATAGGCGAGTTCGCAAACATCATCTTCGTACAGAACGTGCATGGAAGATCGGAGGTGGCAAAGGCTGCCCCAAAGCCATAAGGACGGGTATTATGAGGAGCTGGCAAGGATAATACTTCTCTGCCAGAGCATAAGCACGAAGAACGACGACCCGTTCCTTGTCGACATCCCCAATAAGCTGCTGGTCCTGAAGCGCCTCCTCCCCAAGTGGAAGGCGATCGACGATCTCCTGCTCGACGCCGAGGCGGTGAAGGAGCTCTCCCTTATGGTCAAGCTCCAGAGCGACTGGGTCAAGCGGAGGGCGACCGGGCTGTTCATAGACCCGTTTCTGGTTGAAGTCAAAATCAAGGTTATGCCGAAGGATTCGCTTGCCTCGGCGCTTCTGGCATCTTGGCACCCCATCGTCGCCGGGGAGCAGCTGACAGAGGGGCGCCTCTCGAGGGCGCTCGATTACTGGAACGTGCTGATTCCATTCTCCCAGCGCATGAGCGAGCTGGACGCGGCGAGGCAGGAGCAGGAGAAGACGCTGAGTGTCTCGGAGCTAATAAAGCTCAAGTTCCTCTCGGACAAGGTCTTCCAGCAGGAGATCTCAAATCTGCTATCGGAGCTCAAGGAGAAGTCGGAGGGCGGTCCCATCGACTACTGGCAGTTCATAACCGTCGACACATACGAGGCGACCGTTATGAGGTCTTATGCCCTTAGCTTCCTGATCTCCAACGGCTATGCCAACCTCATCGTCAACCCGATAGAAGAGACGATAAAAGTGGAGGCGTTGCCGGTGCAGGAGCAGAAGAGCAGCGGCGGCAGGTCCGTGCCGATCGCGGTAAGTTACTCAAAGTGGAAAGAGATGAGGGGTTCGTAAAATGAGCGAGGATGCGGCGATATCGAAGAAGGTGAAGAAAGCAGCGCAGCTGCTGCTCTACCAGCACCACCGGCTTCCGGGTTCCAAGGGCTGGGAGATAAAGAAGATCCTCGGGAAGGACTACATGAAGGTCATCAAGCTGCTGGAGCGCAGGTTCGATGATCTCGGGCTCGAGATCAAGATCGTATACTCGGACGGCATAGAGCGCCTCAGCCCGACGGAGGAGGACCTTGAGCAGGCAAGGTTTTACGTCCTATCAAAGGTTCCGATGCAGAGCGGCGAGGTCTCGCTCTCCGGCTGGCGCATAGACACGCTCGCAGTGCTTGCGGCGGCACTCGCATTGATCACGTCAAAGCAAGGGAAGGCGACGAGGCGGGAGGCCGAGGAGCTGCTCCAGGAGAAGCTGCCCGATTGGAAGGTGGATCAGGACCTCAACCGGTTCATTCGGAAGGGCTACCTCGACGAGGACGAGGCCGGGATGCTCTTCATAGGGTGGCGGACAAGGGCCGAGATAGACCTGAAGAAGCTCATGGGCATAATCGCCGGCTCGCTGCCTGAGGAGAAGGCGGAGCCATGATGAGCGGGCGACCTGAACCCTTCAGCACTCCCTCCACTTCACAAAGATCACCCCGAGCATTATGAGCCCCGCCGCCCAGAGTGCGAGTATGCCAAGGTTAAAGAGCGTTATCCCGATGTCCCTGTAGATCAGCGCCCCCTGAACGCCTCGCGGAAGTATGTCAACGGCAGCACCTTGGCAACGTCCTGAATGAATTTGGGCATCGCATCAAGCATCCAGAACGATCCGGACAGGAACATCATCGTGAATGCTACGGCGTTCCCAAGGGCACTCGTCGCTTCGACATTCTTAACAAGCCCGCCTATTATCATGCCGAGGTCCGAGAAGGCTTAGAGCGGGTCCGGCGGTGTCATTCAGGTCACTGTTACTGATCATACAATGGACGTCAGGAAGAACGTATCCTTTTTCCTTCAAAAAAACACCTAAAACCATATAACTTGCAAGCATAACGCATATGGCTTTGGGTACCTTCAAATGGGATAGTGACATTTC
>MAGS01000050.1 GCA_001717005.1 Candidatus Methanomethylicus mesodigestus
ACCAAGAGGCAGCTGAAGCTCATGAAGGACCTCGGGACGACCGTGGTCGCTTGCACACCGTCGTATGCGCTCTTCCTTTCGGAGGCGGCAAGGGAGGAGGGCTTGAACCCGAAGGAGGACCTCAAGATAAGGGTCGGAATACTTGGCGCAGAGCCATGGTCGGAGGCAACCCGGAGCATCATAGAGAAGAACCTGATGGAGTCCGCGCACGACATCTATGGCATGTCTGAACTGAACGGGCCGGGTGTGGCAATAGAGTGCCGGGAGAAGGACGGCCTGCACGTCTGGGAGGACCACTACATAGTGGAGATCATCGACCCTGCTACGGGCGAGGTCTTGGAGCCGGGCGAGAAGGGCGAGATGGCTGTGACGACTCTAAACAAGGAGGCGATGCCGCTGCTCAGGTACAGGACCCGCGACATAACGATAGTGAACGAGGAGAGGTGCGGCTGCGGCCTCGAGCACGCGCGCATCAACAAGATCATCGGCAGGACGGACGACATGCTCAAGATCAGGGGGATCTGCGTCTTCCCAAGCCAGATAGAGGGGGTGCTGTCTAACTGCAAGGGAGTGACGCCGTTCTACCAGCTCGTGGTTGACCGGGATGGTCCAATGGACAAGCTCCTCGTCAGGGTCGAGATCTGCGAGGACTTCAGGAGCGACAGGCTGACGGACATCGTGGACATCCAGCGGAGGCTCGAGGATGAGATAAGGGACGTCCTCAGCGTCAGCGCCGCAGTGGAGCTGACGGAGCCAAAGAAGATACCCCGGAGCGAAGGAAAAGCTCAAAGGATTGTTGATTTGAGAAAGGTCTAGGGGGCCATATCATGGTGAAACAATTCAGCATATTCCTCGAGAACAGGCCAGGAAGGCTCGCCAGTCTAGTCGAGTTGATGGCGTCCAACGGCATCAATTTCAAGGCAATGAGCATTGCAGAGGCAGGAAACTATGGCATCGTCAGGTGCATAGTGGATAACGACGACAAGGCGCTAGCGGTGATGAAGGATGCAAACATGGCAGTCAACGTTGCGGATGTCTTGTTGATGGAATTGGCCTGCATCGGCACCGTTGTTAAGGTCTTCGAAAGGGAGGGCATCAACATCGATTATGCATACACCGTCGAGAAGGGCAGGATAGTGATCAAGGTCAACGATCTTCATAGGGCGCTGAAGGTTATCGAAGGCGCAAAGATCAGGATATACGCAGATATCTGAAACCGGCGGGCGCATCAACCTTGCCCGTCATTTGCCTGCCGCGCTGCCTCCTTGGACGGGTCAACATACCTTATGTACTGCCGGTCAAACCTGGCCAGCAGGTTCTTTGAAATGAGCCCCGCCTCGGTCCACATGCAGTATGAGATCCCGCATGGGACCAGGCAGTTAGGGTCGATCCGGTTCGATGAGGCGATGATGTAAACAGGGTTATCGCAGAATGTCTTTATGATCTCCTTGAGCGTGAGCGGCGGTATCTTCAGAGCATAATCCTTTATCCTGCTGCAGCTCGAGTCGACCTTGATGCAAAACTTGCCGCCCTCGTTGGTGGATGTGATTGTCGTCATGTGACTGCATATATGTGATTCGACTACGAACGTGGTGGCCATTGGGACAACACAGACAAGAGTTACCCCTGCATACCATAATATCCTTTCTCTCGAAGCGGCGAGATAGCGAAAAAGGCGTTGTTCCGTATCCGCCTGCAGAGAGGCACGAGATCATCAATAATGCCGTAAATGGCGTGAGGTTACCTAGTCAGGAATGGACAATGTATATTTGTAAACAGATTGCAGACCGCAGGTTCGCAGTGCGCACAGGCCGATAGCGCGGACGATCCATTTGCGGTTCCGTTTGCCAACGTTCGTTGATATTGATGGCGATTTCGCTTATCAAATAGCACATGTCATGAAGTTACATCGCCTTCGACGAAAGCTATGGTCTTTTTTTCATGGATTCTCGTTAGGTTGAACCATTCGGCAATCCTTTTAAAGACCTTTGCTATGTAGGGGAAAAACAAAGGTGTTTCAAATGGCAAAATGTTCTAAGTGCGGGACAGAAGTCGCAAAGCCTGACAAGAGCTGGACTCTTGCGCCTAAGGGCAAGAAGCCGGTAACCGTCGGCCTCTACAAGTGCCCGAGTTGCGGCGCATTCTTCAGGGCTTCCACAAAGTAAGGTTGTATAAAAGAGACCATTCTTTCTTTTTTTACAACGAATAGCATCCGATTGTTGATCTTACCAAAAAAAAGAGGGGCGCTTACTAACGCCTGTGTCTTGAGACGATAAACCACAGGATCAGCAGCCCCACGAATATCACTACAAGGGCAAGCAAGAAGTAGTCGAACGATGCGGGCACTGCGACAGCTGTGCCCGTCTTTGAACCTTCTCCTAAGAGGTTGGTGGCGCTCACCTGATAGGTGTAGGGCTTACCATCCTGCACCGATGTGTCGTTATAGGTCAGGGCGCCTGTTTGCGCGATTGCAGAGTAGGCGCTTCCGTCTGATCTGCAGATGGTATATATGATGGATGAGCCGCCAGTTGTAGCAGGCGGCATCCAACTCAGGACGACCTTAAGACCCGCAACAGATGCGGTGACGTTGATTGGGGCAGAAGGGAGCGATGCGGCAGCTGCTAGTGGGAAGTAGTCAAATGACCTGGCATGCAGGGTCGCTATAAACTAAGGGTTACCGATAGCTTGTCCGCCTCCCCGTTACTAGGTAAGCGGTCTCGCTCGAGATGTAACAGGCGTGGTCGGCCATCCGTTCGATAATCCTTGCGGTCAAACCATTCAACAATATGCAGTCCCCACTGCCAAATGGCGCACGCCGCTGCGCAGAGAGTACCATGCGATAGCGCTCATCTATCGAATGGTCCCTCTCGATAATCTCAGACGCAAGGGACCGGTTCTTGTCGAAGTATGCCGTAAGGCTCATGCTGACCATGGATCGTGCGTCCTTGAGGAGCGCAGAGACATCATTCACTTCGCACGCCCCGACCTCGAACTCTTCAAGCACCTCTGTTATGTTGTAGAGGTACCTGCATATTCTTGAGAGATCATATGAGACCTTTAGAGCGACGGTGATCGCCCTGAGGTCGCCGGCGAACGGCTGGTACTTGATGAGCGAGCCCACGCATAGCGCAGTGACCTCCTCCTCCCTGTGCTGTATGTCGACTGACGCCTCATAGGCGGCATCCTTCATGCCCCTCCGTTTGCTATCAAGCGCATTCTGGACCCGCTCGCCAAGGGCATCCACAATCTGCAGCATCTCATGGATCTCGGCATTTATCTTTGTGATGTATTCCATTTCATTTGCCATTATCCAAACCTCCCTGTTATATACCGCTCTGTGAGCGGACTCTTTGGCGACTCGAATATGGTTCGCGTCTCGCCGTACTCTATCAACTCCCCCAAGTAAAAGAATGCAGTCATGTCAGAGATCCTCGCAGCCTGCTGGACATTGTGAGTTATGATGATGACCGTCGTTTCAGCCTTCAGCGTCTTCACCAAATCTTCTATCTTTGCGGTGGACGCGGGATCGAGGGCCGAGGTCGGCTCGTCCATCAAGATTATCTCAGGGCGCATCGCGAGCGCCCTTGCTATGCAGAGCCGCTGCTGCTGACCACCTGAGAGGCTGGCCCCGGACTTCTTCAGGTCGTTCTCCACCTCCTTCCACAGCCCCACCGCCTTCAGGTTCTCCTCCGCAACTGCTTCAAGCTCCTTCTTGCTTGCGGCGCCGATGAGTTTGAGCCCTGCGACGACGTTATCTGAGACGGACATGTTCGGGAAGGGGTTTGGCTTCTGGAATACCATGCCGACCTTCCTCCGGACGTCCATCGAATCCACGCTCTTGTAGATGTCCACACCGTCAAGAAGGACCACGCCGGAGACCCTGTTGCCCGGCGTCAGCTCGTGCATCCGGTTTATGCAGCGTATGAACGTCGATTTGCCACACCCGG
The DNA here is from genome assembly GCA_001717005.1 of Candidatus Methanomethylicus mesodigestus. Taxonomy (GTDB): domain Archaea; phylum Thermoproteota; class Methanomethylicia; order Methanomethylicales; family Methanomethylicaceae; genus Methanomethylicus; species Methanomethylicus mesodigestus. The sequence continues at coordinate 3,948 of MAGS01000050.1, forward strand.
ACGGCCCGATTACTGCGGTCACGGTCTTCGGTTTAATCCTCAGGCTGACGCCCTTCAGGGCCTGCTTGTCGCCGAACCATGCGTCCAGCCCGCTTATGTCAAGCTTCTCATATGTGCAGTTATCCATTTCAGATGCCCTCTTTGTACTTCTGTCTTGTCACAATTTTCACAACTATATTGATCGCCACGACGAGCATTACAAGCAGCAGCGATGCGCCCCAAGCCTGCAGGACCCTCTCCTGGTATCCGCTCAGGGCGAAGTTGTAGATCAGGACCTGCAGAGTCGCCATGGGCTGGTCTATCCCTGTCGGCCAGTAGAAGCTGAAGAGTGCAGTAAAGAGCAGCGGGGCGGTCTCCCCGCTTATGCGCGCGAATGCCAGCAGAGAGCCGGTGATGACCCCTCCGCGCGCCACGCCCAAGACTATCTTCACGGTCCTGACCCACTTCGGCACCCCGAGCGCTATGGCGGCTTCCCGCATGTCGTCGGAGACAACGCGCATTGACTCCTCTGTCGCCTTTGCGACTATCGGGATCATCATGATCCCCAGAGCGAAGGCCGCGGCCAGTGCGGTATAGTGCCGCACGTTCGTCACGATGATGGTGAATGCGAATATGCCAAAGATGATCGACGGGACGCCTGAGAAGGACTCGACGGATGTCCTGATGGCCGAACTGAACTTCCCCTTCGTCGCATACTCCGAGAGGTACATCCCAGTCAGTATCCCTACGGGTATCCCGAAGATGCTCGCCATGGCATTGATTATGAGCGTACCGAATATGGCATTGGCAATCCCGCCGCCCGATTCCCCATAGGGCGCCGGAACGCCAGTAATGAATTCGAGGTTGATGGCGGAAATGCCGTTGACTACGACGCTGCAGATGATCCACAAGAGCGGGATTATCGCAAGTACGGTTATTGCGAGGGAGAGCCATCTCGCCACCCGATCCTTATTCTTTCGCGAGACCATCCGCATTAGCGCTTTGCCTCCTTGTTGGTCTTGTTTATGATGTATCTAAAGGCTACATTGGTGGCAAGCGTGATTATGAGGAGGGTAAGCGCGAGCTCGATCAGTGACCCCGCGTAGATTGCTGACGTCGCCTCGTAGAACTCGCTGGCAATCTTACTCGTTATTGATGTAGCGGGGGCGAATATCGAAGGATTGGCAAAGGGCCACATGTAGCTGTTCCCTATCACCATCGTTATCGCCATCGTTTCGCCCAAAGCCCGCCCCAATCCGAGCATCACGGCCGCAATGACACCCATGCGCGCAAAAGGGAGGCCCACCCTCATGACGGACTCCCATTTTGTGGCGCCCAGCGAGATCATCCCCTCTTTAAGGGTTATCGGCGTCCGGGATAGGAGCTCGATCGCCAGCGAGGCGATTATAGGTATGACCATTATTGCTAGGATAAGCGATGCCAGAGAGAGGCTGATGCCATAAGCAGGGCCCCCGAAGATGGGTATGAAGCCGATCGAGGTCACGAGTGGCTGCTGCACGTATGTCTTTATCAAGGGGGCAATTATCCAAAGCCCCCAGATGCCGAATATCACGCTGGGGATTGCGGCAAGCAGATCGATGAAAACGGTCAGGGGGAACTTAGCCTTCACCGGGGCATACTCTGTGAAGAAGATGGCTATGCCCAGAGCTACAGGTATGGCTATACCAACTGCCAGCAAGGAGGTAACGATCGTGGTCAGTATGGCTGGCAGCGCGCCGTATATCCCGTTGATAGGGTCCCAAGTCGTGCCCGTCAGAAAGCCTAGCCCGTTGCCGAGGATCGAAGGCAGAGACCCACGGATAAGCATTAAAAAAAGGGCTGCGAAGAGCCCGACGACCAGCAGGGAGGCAGAGATCAGGAGGTACTTGAAGACGGCGTCCTGCCTGTTGTAGTGGCTCGAACTCTTCTTGCCCTGCATTTGCCTCATCCCAATATGGCTACGCCGTTGTAAGTGATCTGGCGCAGCATGCCCTCGCCTAGAGATACAATTTCACTCGGCAACCCCGGATAGTAAAGCGCCTCAGTGTAGCTCTGGCCGTCGTGTATGGCCCACCAGATGAAGTTGACGATGGCAGTAGCTTCTGCTTGGGTCATATACGAGAGGTCCTTGAAGACCAGCAGGTATGTGAACGCAGAGATGGGATATACGCCGGAGCCGGGCATGTTCACTATTGCCGCCCTCACGTCACTGGTGAGCAGAGGCGTGCCCTGGCGGGCGGCCTCAGCTATGGAGGCGAGCGATGCTTCGACGAACTCCCCGTTCTGGTTCCGCACTGACGCGGATGGCAGATTGTTGTTCTTTGCATAGAAGTATTCCACGTAGCCAATAGAATACGGCGTCTGCTGAACCAGGCTTGCCACGCCGCTGTTTCCTGATCCGCCAAGCCCCACCGGCCAGTTCACGCTTGTCCCTGAACCGAGCGCCCAGAGGGAGCTCGCATTTGCCAAGTAGCTGGTAAAGACGAAGGTCGTGCCGCTTGAATCAGAGCGCCTCACAACCACGATGTCTGCATCGGGCATGGTGAGTGACGGATTGAGTGAAGCTATCGCCGCGTCATTCCACTTTGTGATGTTGCCTTGGAAGATCTGTGCAATCACATTGGCGGTCATCTTTATCGTGGCGTTCATGCCGGGCAGGTTATAAGTGACGACTACGCCACCTATCGTCTCAGGTATGTGAACCACTGTGTAGTTCGCAAGCTGCGCGTTGGTCAAAGGAGCGTCGGAGCCTGCAAAGTCGAACGTCTTCGCGAAGAGGTTGTTCTGCCCGCCTCCGCTGCCAACTGATTGGTATGATATCTCGATATGTGAGTAGAGCTTATTGTATTCGGATGCCCATTTAGTTATAACCGGGTACGGGAATGATGCCCCTCCCGCCGTTATCTGCACTGGCTGCTGAGGCTGCGAGGCCAGCAGGATGTAGCAGCC
>MAGS01000051.1:0-20572 GCA_001717005.1 Candidatus Methanomethylicus mesodigestus
TTAATTTATCTATGCCGCCCCAGTGCTGATGGCTTCTGCCATGCCGCTCTGGGCACAATCAGCTTTATTAAAAACTACGGCTCAACTTCAAATGGGCTATGATGAATGCTGGTATTACGGATTTACTACACATGAAGTATGACATCAGAACTGAGCCCTATTCTTGACTATGCTGCTTGAGGACGGCCGGCCGAAGCCATGCCTGTCGGATGCCGGCGCGAGTGCGCGGGGCACAGCATTGCCCCACCGAAGCTTTATGTGATGTGCACCCCATACTTACTGCATGGGGCATAATCCCCGCGAGGTTCTGCTAATGGACAACGTCTCCTTTGGAATTCCTATGGTCGACGAGTTCACCCCTGAGGGCTTCCCCAGGAACTCCTTCGTCCTCCTCCTTGGCGAAGGCGGAACCGGCAAGTCGGTGACCCTGCTGCAGCTGGCCGGCGCATGGATGAAGAGGGGGGAGCCCTGCATAATTATGGCATTCGATGACAGCCCCGAATCCATCATCAACAACTTCGCGCGCTTGGGCTACTGCTGCGATGACGCGTTCAAGGGCAACCTGCTGCGGATAATAGACTGCTTCTCTTTCAGGACAAAGAGCCCGAAGCATCCCGACGAGCATGTCGAAATAGTCTCAAATCCTAGGGACCGGCAGCAGCTCACTTCCGCGCTATACTCTGCAGTGAACGGCATGGATGGCAAGGGCGCTGTCTTCATCGATTCGATAACTGAGCTCTTCACGATGAGCGAACCCACGTCCACGATAGAGATGGTCAAGGACTGGAGGGCAGAGATCTGCAAGGAGAAGCATATCACGGCATTCGCATCCTACCACCTCGGCATGAGGTCGCTGGACGAGTTCGTGGGGATGCTCGACTACGTCATGGACGGGATAATTGAGTACCGCTTCGACCCGCTCTTCGCACAGCAGGGCGTTTTGGCAAGGCAGCTGCGCCTCAGGAAGATGAAGGGGACGGCGCATGACACCTTCTGGCACTACTTCACGGTAAGCAAGAACGGTCTGATCCCCATGGAATCAAAGAAGGAGAATGCGGCTCCACGTGCCCCTCAGAAGGGGCGTGCGGAATCCCAGAGGCTCCCGAAGTAGGTCTTCGCCACCTGGACCAGCCCCGCGTTGTTCGACCAGATCGCCAGGCTGGGCATGATCCCTTCGTTGGCAAGGAAGAGCACAGCTTCCCTGTCGTCTGCTATGATCCCTCCCCCGAAGAGCTTGTCCCTGGCCCTTATCTCCCCGAACCTGGAGAGCCTGGCCATGTCCGCCGGATCAGCAGACGACGAGACGAGCATCTTAAGCGCGACGTCATCCGAGGAGACCCTCGTCAGGACCGGGGCGATCGTGCTGATCACCCACCCTGGGAGCGCAGGCAGGGCGAACTTGATCTCAGACTTCGACCCGCTCATCACCTCGTAGGCGCGGTTCAGGATCCCCTCCTTGCTCTTGAGTATCCATATGTCTGACTTCTCGGTCTCGTCCGACTCCTCGACCCTCATGAGCTCCTTCTCTGCCTCTGCCATGCTCCTCTCGATCTCGGAGAGGCGCTGCCTCTTGTAGTCCCCGATCCCATCCTGGACCTTCTTTGCCGCATAAACGGCCGGCCTGCCCCCCCGCTCGATTATAAGCGACTTCTTCATCAGCCTGGAGAGGACCGTGTGGACCTTCGAGTACGGTACCCCGGAGGACTCGCTCGCCGCCTTCGCATCCGCCTCCCCGTCGAGGAGCGCCAGGTATACCTCGGCCTCAGTATCCGTCAGCCCGATCCCCCTCAGCAGGGCCGTCGCAGGGCGTCGTTTAATCATACGTTACACCATATGATTTGTATGAAAAATCTCAAATATATATTGCGGTTCCACTAAGCTCGGAGCGGTCATTATGCAGATCCTCAAGACGACAAAGAGCCTCTGCCCCGAGTGCATGAGCGTCATAGACGCGCAGATCTACGAGGAAGGGGGCGTGGTTTACCTAGGAAAGACCTGCGAGAAGCACGGCAGGTTTGATGATATTTACTGGAGCGATTACGAGATCTTCAAGAGGGCCGAGAAGTACGAGTGCATCGGCCAGGGGTTTGAGAATCCGAAGACCCCGGTCAAGGACGGCTGCCCGTTCGACTGCGGCATATGCCCCGAGCACAAGTCCCAGACCGTACTCGCTATCATCGATGTCACCAACAACTGCAACCTCCGCTGCCCCATCTGCTTCGCCAATGCCGAGACCGCGGGTTACCATTATGACCCCACCAAGGGGCAGATAAGGGACATGCTGAAGAACCTGCGGAGCAACAAGCCCGTCCCTCCGAACTCGCTGCAGTTCTCGGGCGGGGAGCCGACAATGAGGGAAGACCTGCCTGACCTCATCCGGATGGCCAAGGGTGAGGGCTTCGATCACGTGGAGGTCAACACAAACGGCGTCAGGATATCGAAGGACATAGACTTCCTGAGGAAGATCTACGAGGCCGGCGCAAGCACCTTCTACCTTCAGTTCGACGGCATGAAGCCGGGGCCGTACATAGCCGCAAGGGGGCTCGACCTCCTCGATACCAAGAAGAAGGCCATCGAGAACTGCAGGACTGTAGGCATCCACAGCGTCGTGCTCGTACCCACGCTCGTCAAGGGCGTGAACGACGACCAGGTGGGTGACATCATAAGGTTCGCCGCGAAGAACTGCGACGTCGTGAGGGGCGTCAACTTCCAGCCCGTATCGATGGCCGGCCGCATAGACAAGGCCAAGCTGAGGGCGATGCGGATAACCATACCCGACCTGCTCAAGCTTGCCGAGGCGCAGACCGGCGGGGAACTGAAGGCGACCGACTTCTACCCTATACCCATAGTGCTCCCCGTCTCAAGGGCGGTGGGCGCGCTGAAGGGCAAGAGGTACCAGGAGTTCACAAACCACCAGCACTGCGGAATGGCGACGCTGATCCTCCCCGAGGGCGACCGCCTGGTCCCGATAACCAGGTACGCCAACGTCGACAAATTCATGGACGCGATGAACAAGGTGTATGATGACTGCCAGAATGGCTCGAAGCTGAGGGCCAAGATGCGGCTGCTGGGTGCCACCCGGCACGTCAAGATGAGCCTGCTGGGCAACCTCCTCTCCTCTGTGCTTGTCCATGCCGACTACGAGTCGCTCGGTGAGTTCATGAAGAAGGTGGTCCTGATCGGCGGCATGCACTTCATGGACCCGTACAACTTCGACCTCGAGCGCGTCCAGCGGTGCACGATCCACTACGCGCTGCCCGACGGCAAGGTCATACCGTTCTGCACCATGAACTCCATACACCGGTCAAGGCTTGAGCCTGCGCTCGCCAGGCAGTCCAGTCAGGGCAAGCCCTGACCAAAACATTTTTATTGCAAGTGCTGATTGCTCTCGATATAAGGTGTAACTTATGGGCGGAGCGAAGAAGACGGTACCGAGGTCGGCGAAGGGTATGATCGACGCAAAGAAGAAGGAAGCGCCGAAGAAGGAGATCCAGAAGGCAACCACTACTGCAATAGTCGAGCCCAGTGTCCTGGAGCAGATCAAGAAGGACATTCCGAAGATGAAGTATGTGACGCCCTACCAGATCTATTCAAAGTACAACCTGAAGTACAGCATCTCGAAGGACATCCTGAAGGCAATGGCCGAGCAAGGCTCGCTCAAGCTGCTCAGGAGAAGCCGCAGGGTCGAGATATACGTCCCTGCCGCGTAGCCGACGGGTGCTGCAGATGCTCAACAGGATCGAGCGATGCCCGATCTCCATCTCTTTTAATCAGGTCGTAGCGAAGGGCGAACTTGTCCGCATATTTTCACCCCTGACGGTCGAGGCCATAACCGAGGCGCTGCCGCTCAACTCGAGGACCTTCCTCTGGAAGGAGGAGATCTACTTCGACATCCCCGTTGCCGCGGGGCCCGAGAAGGCTAGGTCCACGGTGCAGCCCGGGGACATCGCATACTGGCCGCCCGGGAAGGCGTTCTGCATATTCTTCGGCAAGACGCAGCCCTACAGCGCCGTCAACATAATCGGGAAGATCACAAGCGACCTGGAGCAGCTCCGGAACGTCAGGCAGGGCGAGTACGTCAAGGTCAGGGTGGACGAGGGGGGCAAGTGAGCCCCGCGCTCAGCCGCACCCGCCGCCGAGCACTACATTCAAATACCCGCTCCAATGAACTTATCATGCGCTGCGCCATCTGAACGCGCGAACTGTTTCTGGCGGTGTTAGGCTTGGAGCTTGCTAGGGTCCTTGAGATGGTCCGCAACGGGGAGCTCACTGCCAAGGAGGCAGAGGCCAAGATCCGGCTCCTTGCCACATCCAGCGTCGAGCGCGCATGCCTGGACGTCTCAAGGGAGGCGCGCAAGGGCGTCCCCGAGATCATCTTCGCGGAGTCCAAAACGCTCGATGACCTGATCGGCGTCTCGTCCGGGCTGCTGAGGGAGACCGGAAGGGCCATCCTCACGCGCGTCTCCGAGCGCAAGGCACGCGGCGTCTCCAAGCACTTCTCAGGCATCGGCATTCAGTACGACCGGCGGAGCCGGGTCATGGTTCTCAGGGAGCCGGGGCGCGGCCAGCCGACGGAAACGCACGGGGGCAAGGTCGCGATATTCACCGCAGGCACCTCCGACGCGGGAGTGGCAGACGAGGCAAAGGCGATCCTCGTCGAGATGGGGTGCGACGTCCGGGTCTTCTACGACGTGGGCGTTGCAGGCATCCACCGACTCTTCCCTGCCGTGAAGGCGTGCCTTGAGGACGGGGCCGCGGTGGCGATAGTGGTTGCGGGCATGGACGGCGCTCTGGCGTCGGTCATCAGCGGGCTTGTGCCGTTTCCTGTCATCGGGGTCCCGGCTTCGTCGGGCTATGGCGTGGGGGGCAGGGGGAAGGGCGCGCTTGTCTCGATGCTGCAGATGATTATTTACAATGCTCTTAATCCGACGAAGAATTGACAGAACCGGCCACAGAAAGCAATATATAGAAGCGCATACTTTTTTTCCGAGAAGAGAGTTTTACAACCCAGGTGGTTTATAGCATGGCTGCGAATCAGAGTTTACCCGTATTGGTGCTGAAGGAGGGGACATCTAGATCCACTGGGAGGGACGCACAGAAGGCCAACGTAATGGCTGCTGTGACCCTTGCAGAGACGATCAGGTCCTCCCTCGGTCCAAAAGGAATGGACAAGATGCTAGTAAGCAGCTTCGGGGACGTAACCATAACCAACGACGGCGCAACGATCGTCAAGGAGATGGACGTCCAGCACCCGGCCGCTAAGATGCTGGTCGAAGTTGCGAAGACGCAGGACCAAGAGGTCGGCGACGGGACTACAACTGCGGTGATACTCGCAGGGGCCCTCCTGAAGAAGGCCGAAGAGCTCCTGGAGCAGGACGTCCACCCGACGGTAATAATTGAGGGTTACAAGAACGCCATGGAGAAGGCGCTGGCAACAATCGACAAGACCGCGGCATCTGTGGATCCGACGGACAAGAAGATGCTCAAGGACGCCGCAATAACTTCGCTCAGCGGCAAGAGCGTCGTCTCCGGCCACTACGAGAGGCTGGCGCAGCTGGTCGTCGAGGCGGTCGTTCAGGTTGCCGAGAAGGATGGCGACAAGTACAAGGTCGACCTGGAGAACGTCAAGCTCGAGAAGAAGAAGGGCGAGTCGCTCGACCAGACAGAGCTCGTGAAGGGCGTCGTCCTGGACAAGGAGGTCGTCCACCCGGGCATGCCGAAGGTTGTTGCGGATGCGAAGATAGCGATACTCGACTGCGCGCTCGAGATCGAGAAGACAGAGATCACTGCCAAGATCAACATCACCAACCCCGAGCAGATGAAGAGCTTCTTGGACGAGGAGTCGGTGATGCTGAAGAACCTCGTCGACAGCATAGCCAATTCAGGGGCGACTGTGGTCGTCGTCCAGAAGGGAATAGACGACATCGCGCAGCACTACCTTGCCAAGAAGGGCATAATGGCTGTCAGGAGGGCCAAGAGGTCCGACGTCGAGAGCCTCGCAAGGGCCTGCGGCGCCAGGATAGTGACGACAGTAGACGACCTGACCAAGGCAGACCTCGGCTTCGCCAAGAACGTCGAGGAGAGGCGGGTCGGGAAGGACAAGATGATATTCGTAGAGGGCTGCAAGAACCCCAAGGCCGTGACGATCCTTGTGAGGGGAGGCACGGACAGGATGGTAGATGAGGCGGAGCGGTCTCTCTACGATGCGAAGTGCGTCGTGAGGAACGTGGTCCAGGACCCGTGGCTCGTACCCGGCGGAGGCGCTCCGGAGGAGGAGGTCGCCACCAAGCTCAGGGAGTACGGCAGGACTTTCAGCGGCAGGGAGCAGCTGGCAGTACTCAAGTTCGCAGAGGCGATGGAGGAGATCCCGGTCACCCTGTCCGAGAACTCAGGTCTTGACCCTGTCGACATGCTCGTCGAGATAAGGTCTGCTCATGCCAAGGGGCAGCAGAGCTTTGGCATAAACGTGAATGCAGGCAAGGTAAGCGACATGGCGAAGGCAAACGTCTTCGAGCCGGCAAGCGTCAAGAAGCAGGCGATAAAGTCCGCCACCGAAGCGGCTATTACCATCCTCAAGATAGACGATGTGATAGCGGCAAGCGCCCCCAAGGGTGGTCCGCCGATGCCGCCAGAGGGCGGAATGGGCGGAATGCCAGGTATGGGCGGAATGGGCGGAATGCCAGGTATGATGTAGATTGAGCCAGGAAAAAGAGACCAAGGAACTGATAGGTCCGTCCGTGATGACTAGGTTCGAGAGGGCACGCGTGCTCGGCGCGAGGTCCCTCCAGATATCGATGGGCGCGCCACCGATCATGGAGGTCCTCGGCGGAACCCCGCTTGAGATCGCGACGAACGAGCTGAATGCGGGCGCGCTGCCCATGACGATAAGGCGGAGGCTCCCCAACGGGAAGCACCTGGACATACCGCTGAAGTGGCTGATCAAGAATCAGCCCAGCTAAATTTTTCCTTTTTTTGTCAAACACATAGGCGGCAGAATTCTTCTCCGGCCTTGGCCGTATAGGCGCATAGTGCGAGCATCTACTTTTTATATCCCCGCAGACGTTCTTGTGCTATGGCAAGCGAAGAGCTGAAGAATACCGCTATCGGCACGGTGATGATGGCAGCACTTGCTGGCTGCGCCGCCTTCACGAGGCTATCCGGGACGCCGTTCTTCGAACCCATATTTGAGGCATTGCTGTTCTACCTGCCTCTGACCCTGCTTGTCTGCTACTTGGGCTACATGCTTGCGAAGGCCCGCTGATAAGGCGAGCGCGCGTAAAGGCGCGGCATCCGTAGGATCGGTCATTCCGCCCGGGATTTACATCGCAGCATTCTCTTTTGCCAGAACTGAACTGGACAGATCGGAGACCATCATGTACGCGTCCTCCCCGTCCCTGTAATAGCCCTCGAGCGACTTGCCTGCCTTGAACCCTAGCTTCCTGTACATCTCGATGGCAGGCCTGTTGCTTACCCTTACCTCGAGATACATCTCAGAGGCGCCCTCCTTCTTTATCCTCTGCATCCCTTCCTCCATAAGCTTCAGTCCAATGTGCTTGCCCCTGTGGTTCTCCATCACAGCAATCGATATCACGTGCCCCTTCCGGACGAACGATGTCTTCAGGTTGGAGATGCCAAACTCTATCCTGCACATGTTGTAGCCGACTATCTTCCCGCCGACCTCCGCCACGAGGAATATCCGCGGGTTCTCGTAGAAGTGCTCGAGGAAGAATCCGGGCGAGTAGTTCTCGGGGAGGCACACCTTATTTATCGTCATGACCGACTCGAGGTCGTCAGGCTTGAATTCCCTTATCGTGACATTGTCCGCCACTTGGTCAGGCCCTCATTTTTTTCTATCCTTCACCGCACTCCTTTTTTAGCTTTGCTCAAACCAAGTGGCGCGAATCCCAGTAATGCATCCAGTATGTGACGAACTTCTGGGCCTCGTCCAGCGACGACGTCGCGATGACGCTGCTGGTATCCGCCTGCCCCGCGCCGTCGGCCGCCCCATAGTACCTCTCCCCGGCCTTCCAGACCATAGCGTAGATGTTGCGCCCCGACACGACCCGTAAGCCGAACGCGCCCGACTTGAGCGCATCCATCGCCGCCGGCAGCGCCTTCTCGGCGAAGCCCGTGCGCGTCTCGAGCCTCCGTATCCCCGCCTCTATCTTCTGCCTCTTCGACTGCTCGCCCTCCCCGTCGCACAGCCTGCGGAGCTCCTCGACAGCATCCTTTATCGAGAAGTCAGACTCGATGCTTATGAACACAACCGGCCCTTCCGACGCCCTGCCGCCTATCGCCGGAAGCTCCCTCACGAGAGAGAAGTTTAGGCAGTTCCCGTGGTCCGACATCCATGTCCCCTTGGGACGCTCGTACACCATCTCCACATCCTTGTGGCACTTGGGGCAGAGGAACGCGACCTTGGGCTCGAAGCCTATCTGCACCGACATCATTCCCCTGTATCTCGCCCTACTCAGCCCTTATAAATTATCCGCAAGAAAAATACCATCTCTAGGCGGGGCATATGTCAACAACGTTTCGCAGCGCGTCAGAGCTCTGCCCTCGAGCTTATGGTGCCGATCTCCTCTATCCTGCGTATCCCCTCGGGGAGGAGCAGCCGGGCGACCCTCCTCCTGACGAACCCGTCCACCTTGACGCCCCTCACCTCGAGCTCGTTGCCTATCCTCTCAGCCATCCTCGCCCCCTCATCGTCGAAGTCCAGCAGTATGAGGACCGTCTCATCCGCATAGTCTTCAACGACCTCGTCCACGAAGGCGAACGTAGGCATCCTGGAGTCGCAGAACCTCCTCACCTGCCTCTTGAGGCCGAACTTCAGGAGCGCCTGCTCGTCGTGCGCACCCTCGACTATGACCATCGCCACCCTGTAGTTGACGTCCTCTATGACCTCCTTAAGCTGGGCCTGGACGTCCAAAAAGTGCTTGGGAGACCTGCGCGGGTGCGGCAATCGGACCATCGGTTAAGTTAGGCCGCTCCCCTCTAAAAAGTATTGACGGCGCGCTCAATTATGGTATGTCCAAAATAGAAACCGCAGTTGAAACCGGTTTTGAGGAGACAACCGGAATTTGAAGATCCACCATGGCTGGACTTCTCCTTCCTGTTATCCCATGCAACGACTTCCCGCGGTCGCAGCGTCCGATTTTATCCAGACGCTCTGGATTCGTCCCATCATGCATCCTGTCCGTTGCACCTTCACAGACCTTTCCAGCCTTCCTTTCCTTTCCGTCGACTTCCCCCTTTCGGGTTCCGTTTCCTTCCAGTTAAGGTCTGCCTTCCGTTTCTGTTTTGGTGCCGCTACAGGCTCGTTCCGTTCTCAACTGCGGCAGTATCTACTATGTCTTGGATTCTATTATCTTGCTTTTTCAACGCGTACATCAATTTATCATGTTGCCATTGGTGATGATCTTTTATTTCAGCGGCTGTAAGCAGGGGTAACGCCAATCTAAAACGGTCCGTTCGGGCCACCATCAATCTTTATGTATCCACATAAACTTTTAACATCACTTTTTGGTCAGACCGATGCACCATCAGAAATCGCCGCTTTAGACAAAAGCTCGATTATTTTAGAGCATAGCAATCTGGCTGCATGTCCAACTTCAGCGCCTCGAGCGCGCAGATTATGCTCTTCTCGATGGCGCCGGCGGTATCGCCCGGGTCCAGCACCCTCTCCCCTGCCCCCCGTATCCTGCCGGTCACCGTCAGTATTGCCGCGGCCCTGTAACCCCTGAGCCTGGCGAGCGCGAATATCACCGAGCACTCCATCTCGAAGCTCAGCGCCCCCCTGCCGCGCCATGCCTCCGCGCTCCTCTCCTCCTCGAGGTAGAACGTGTCGCTTGAGCAGACCTTCCCCCTGTGGCACCTGAGCCCCCTCCTCCCCGCCTCGCCGGAGACGAGGTCCGACAGACTGGCGTCGGGGTACTGTGGCGCGCCGCTCCCAGCATATGCCATGGTCGCCCCGTCCAGAGGTATCGCTGCCGAGGGCACTACCACGTCCCCTATCTCCACGCCCCTGCCGATGCCCCCCGTAGTGCCGACCCTGATTACCGCCTTCGCGCCCAGCATGGCGAGCTCCTCCATGACTATCGCGGCAGAAGGCGCACCCATGCCCGTCGTGGAGACGGTTACTGGCATGCCCCCGTAGCGCCCGGTGTAAGTGAGGAGCCCCCTGTTCTCGCTTACCAGCCTGGCCCCCTCCATGAACTCCGCAGCGCGCCTCGCCCTCCCCGGGTCGCCGCAGACGACCACCCGCCCTGCGACATCCCCTGGGCCGCATCTTATGTGGAGCATGCCCCGCCCCCCTACGTCGTGATCCTGTCCATCTCGCCGCTCTCGGCCGCCTTCCGTATCTCCCTCGCTATCCTCCTCCCCATGCTCATCGGCTCGTCGTAGATCAGGTCGCTGTAGGGCGAGCCGTTGACGAAGAGGTTGGTGCCTGCGACTATCCTCCCCGAGAACTCGAATGTGTAGAGCTTGCCGCTCTCGTCGCATATCATCTCCAGGCAGTACGGGCCGATCGCGCCGGGCTTGACCAGCCTCTTGGAGGCCTCGACAAACCCCTCCCCGTCCCTGAATATGTCCATGAGCAGCGACTCCCTCAGCACGAGCGGGGAGTTGCCTATCACCCTGAACGTCGGGGTGAGCCCTATCTCGAGCTGGTCCTTGGCGCTTATCCTTCCTATGCCGTCGACGCTCGTCTCGTACCTCCTGTCGCAGCCGAGCAGCTCGACCTTGCCGGTCAGCGGGGAGAAGAAGTAGTGGGGGTAGAGGCTCACGCCGATTATGTACTCCTGTATGAAGACATCTTCCTCCTCCCCATCCCTCAGCAGCCCCCTGCCGCGCACGGCCTTCATCTTCTTGGCATAGTCCTGTGGGCTGTCCGCGATGAAGTACCCCCTCCCGCCCTCGGCACCTGGGAGCTTCACTATTACCGGCCCCTTGATCTCCCCGGGGGATGCGATCCTCTTCGGCACGTTGACGCCCGCCTCGAGTAGCAGCCTGTCCTTCAGGACGCGGTCGTACTCCCACCTGAATATGAACCTGTTTCCGAAGACCCTCGGCTCGAACTCCCTCTCGAACTCCTCGAGCCCGCCCCCGGATATCAGCGTCCCATGCGGCACGAGCACGGCGTTCTCGCCGATCAGCCTCCTCTGGACCTCCTTCTTCATGAGGTCCTCAACGGCGCTGATCGTGATCACCTTGTCCGCCAGACCGAAGCGCTCGTAGAGCCCCTCCCTGCCCTTCAGGCAGAGCAGGACCGTCTCGAGCCCCTCCGTCTTCGCCCCCTTCATGATCTGGAGGGCCGAGTGCGAGCTTATGGTGGCGACCGCTGGCCTCAAGTTACTATCTCCTTGAGCCTTCCCTGTTCAATCGCTTCCCTTATCTCGAGGGCTATCCTCCGGCCGACGCTCATGGGCATCCCGTGGGCGTACCTCGTGTAGGGGCTGGTCGTGCCTATCACGGGGCTCCCCGGCACCCTGGGCGAGACGTCGAATATCACTATCTCCTGGTCCTTGTTCACGGCGCCCTGCAGCGCGAACGGGCCGATCATACCCGGAGGGTACTCCCTCTTGGTCGCCTCGACGAACTTGATGCCGTTCTCGAAGACCTTCTCGAGCATGGACTCCCTTATGGTGGCCCCCATGTGCCCTATCTCGATGTTCTGGAGGGGCGCGTCGAACTCGAGCTGCTGCCTCGCCGGCAATGATACGAAGTCGTGCAGGTTCGTCTGGAGCCTCCTGTCGATCCCCATGAACTCGACCTCGCCGCGCACGGGCGAGTAGAAGTAATTGAAGTTGAAGTAGGTGCCGATCACGTACTCCTCGATCACGGCCTTCTCGAGGTCATCCCTCCTGATCAGGCCGCTCGCCACCCTCTCCTCCGCCTTCTTCCGGAAGTCCTTCTCGTCGGTCGCCGTGAAGAACGCCCTCTCGATCTTCCTCTTGGCCTCCTGCACCTTCACGATCGCCAGAGTGTCAATCTCCTCCGGGCTCCTGAACTTCTTGGGCTGCCGTATCCCTGCCTTCTCGAGGAGGTAATACTGGTTCTTGGGGGCGTTCCTCTCCTCAGACCTCAGCATCATCCTGCTGCCGAACATCGGGAGGAGGAACCTGTCCTCTATCTCGCCGTAAGGGACATAGGTTGAGAACGCCCTGTGCGGGACGAATATGGTGTTCATCCCCCTGAGCCTCTTCTGGACATCGTCCCTCGCAATCTCGGCGAACCTGTCCAGGACTATGACCTCGTCGACGACCCTCCTGAATGCCTTGTAGGGGAGTTCGCGCCCCTTCTGGCACACGACCACTGTCTTGAATCCTTCGTCTTTGGCTCCGTCCGAGATGTCAAGGGCGGAGTGGCTCCCGACAGACCCTATCGTCGGCTTGGCTTTGCCGTACGAGTCGAGAACCTCGTAGACCATCTCTCGCGTAATCATGATGCGCACCGAACTCTGATAAGTTTTAAGTTGCTAAAAAACATATTTGAAGTGAGGCATTCTTATGGAACCAAAACCGTATCATCCGATGCTCAGGCTCTTCAATTACCAGGCGCCGGTCAAGGTCGTCTACGGCGTGAACGCGATAGAGCGCCTGAACGAAGAGCTCAAGCGGCTGCCGTTCAAATCGGCGCTCCTGGTGACCGGGCCGAACGTCGGCAAGACCGGCGTATGCAAGCGGGTCAGGGACGCCCTGGCCTCCTCCGGATCGGTGGAGGCCTTCACGGTCCCGCCGGAGCCTGACTCTGAGGCGCTGCTGGCGCTCGCGGGGAAGGCAAGGTCGCTCAAGCCGGACCTCGTGGTAGGCTTGGGCGGCGGAAGCTCACTCGACATGGCAAAGGCGGCCTCGATGCTCGCCGCCAACGACAAGGACCCTGCATCCTACTTCAGGGGGGAGCGGATTGCAAACAAGGGGCCGCCGATCGTGACCATACCGACGATAGCCGGGACCGGGTCGGAGGTCACCCCGATATCCGTGATCGCTGACAGGGGCCTCAAGCTGGCCATAATGCACTATCACATCTACCCTGCGGTCTCGATAGTGGACCCTGCGCTCTCGCTGACGGCATCACCTGCCGCCACCGCCTCCTCCGGCATAGACGCGCTCTGCCACGCCGTCGAATCCATAATGTCCATCGACTCGAACCCGATAAGCACCGCGCTGGCATTCGACGCCATAGGGCTCGTCGACGACTTCCTCGAGCGGGCATACTGCAACGGCGAGGACATAGAGGCGAGGAACGGCCTCTCGATGGCCTCCGTGATGGCCGGCTTGGCATTCTCCAACACGGGCCTGTGCCTGGCGCACGGCATGGCTTACACATACGCCTACCGCGGCGAGAAGGGGCAGCCACACGGTGCCTCGGTCTCCCTTTCAGAGCCGCACGTCATCGAGTTCAACGCCCCCGCCATACCCGAGAAGACCGCGCTCATAGCCGGCGCCTTGGGGATCGACACCGACGGACTCACTGCGACGGAGTCTGGGAGCGAGATCGCGTGCAGGATCCTCGACATAATGGAGACGACCGGGCTGCCCATGGAGCTGGGCGAGATCGGCATATCGCCGGACTCCGTGGACGAGATGGTCGACGACCTTATCGCGAACCACGGTCGGTTCATCGCGAAGAACCCGCGCAAGCCATCTAGGGAAGACCTCGTGGGGCTTTATGCCGGCATGTTCGACGATTCGGAGGAATGACCCATGCTCGTCACATACGGCTCTTCTTGCGAGGCGCTAGCAAGGGCCTCGGCCAAGATCGCCGGTCTCAATGTGCTGGACACAAGCAGGAGGCGTTTCCCGGACGGCGAGCAGTATGTCCGGGTCGACGGCGACGTGAGGGGGCAGGACGTTGCGGTCTTCCAGTCCCTCGGGCTGAACCCCGACTCATACTTGGTTGAGTACGCCCTCATAGTCGATGCAATACGCGGCGCCGGCTGCCGATCCGTGACGGCAGTCGTGCCTTACCTCGCCTACGCCAGGCAGGACAAGCGCTTCAGGGACGGCGAGCCGCTCAGCGCGAAGGCCTTCGCAAGGCTCATCGAGCGGGCCGGCACGGACCGGATAATCACCGTGGACATGCACCTTCACCGCTTCTCCAGGATCTCCGAGGTCTTCGACATCCCCGCAGAGAACGTCTCCGCAATGCCGCTCATAGCCGAGCACTATGCCAAGGCTCACCGTGGGGAGAGCATCGTCGTGGTCGGCCCCGACATGGAGTCCGAGCAGTGGGCGAAGCAGGTGGCTGCCACCCTCTCCTCAAGGCTGTATGTCCTTGAGAAGGAGCGCCTCGGCGACCGGGATGTCAGGGTCTCCGACGTCTCCTTCGGGAAGGGGAGCAGGGCGCTGCTGGTCGACGACATGATAAGCACCGGCAAGACCCTCATGGAGGTCATCGCGAAGCTCCGGTTGCAGGGCTTCTCGCCGATAGACGCCGCGGCGGCCCACTCCCTCCTCGTCGAGGGCGCATACGAGCGGCTGAAGGCGGCCGGCATGTCCGAGCTCATCTCGACCGACACCGTCCCCGGCCCCCACTCTTCGGTCTCGGTGGCGCCGGTCCTCGCAAGGGCCATCTCCCCGTGACGCGCCCGCCCGCCGTCAAAAACCCAACCTTTTTTTATCACACGGCTTAAGTATAATTGAACCTTCTAGTGGGGCGATCGGTCTTGTTCTCCAAAGAGCTCCTTCAACTTGCAGACGGCATAACGACGATGCGCATACGCGGCGCGGCAGAGATAGGCAGGGCCGCGGTGGATGGGCTGGCCATATACGCAAGGTCCTCCACGACCGGCGATCCGGATGCCTACATGGAGGGCTTCGGCGAGGCGTACAGGCTCCTCCTGAACACCAGGCCGACGGCAGTCTCCCTTGCCAACGCCCTGATGTACGTCCGGCACAGGGTCTCCAGGCTCCACAGGGCGGGCCAGGGTGCAGACTCCCTGAGGGAGATGACAGTTAAGGCGTCCGAGGACTTCAACAGGTCCTCCCTTGAGGCAGTGAAGAGGATAAGCGACTTCGGCGCGAAGCGGATAAGGAACGGCGACCTGATAATGACCCACTGCAACTCCTCCGTCGCGATCTCTATCCTGACCGAGGCAAAGCGGCAGGGAAAGGATTTCAGGGTGATCGCCAACGAGACGCGGCCGCGTTTCCAGGGCAGGCTGACAGCAAAGGCCCTGGCAGCAGCAGGGATACCTGTGACGCTCATCGTCGACTCGGCCGCAAGGTACTTCATGCCCAAGGTGGACAAGGTGGTGGTCGGCTCGGACGTCGTGACCTCTAACGGGGCGGTCGTCAACAAGATAGGCACCGCCCAGATCGCGCTGGCCGCAAAGGAGGCCCGGGTGAGGGTCTATGTGGGCGCAGAGACCTACAAGTTCAGCCCGTCCACCGTGCTGGGGGAGCTCGTGGAGATCGAGGAGCGGCCGCCTGAGGAGGTCGTTCCGAGGGAGGAGCTCGGCGGCTTGTCGGGCGTGCGCATCGCAAACCCTGCATTCGACGTCACCCCTGCCGAGCTTATAGACGCGATAATAACCGAGCGCGGGATAATACCGCCGCAGGCAGCGATCCTCGTCCTTATGGAGGAGTACGGCTGGTCGATCGGCGAGGAGTCGCCCGGAAAGACCGTTATAGAGGAGGAATGATGGATGTCAGGACCAAATCCAAAATCAGATTCCAAGCCAGACAAATATGATATCAGGATCGACGACCTTTTCATGGCACCCCCTGGGTCGGTAGACCCTGAGGAGTGCATAACCGCCAAATACTATGTCGAGAGCCCGATGGGCCTCAAGGCGGCCGGGATAGCGATCGCAACCGAGGAGTCCATCGGAACGTGGACGGAGATATCCACGACGAACGAATGGATTCAGAGCAAGCTCCCTGCAAAACTCTACAGGATGGAAGGAGACGCAGAATCGGGCATCATATACATCGCTTACCCGCTGGCGCTCTTCGACGTGGAGACCAGCGGGATAGCGAACATCCTGAGCATGGTCGCGGGCAACCTCTTCGGCCTCTCAGCGATCAAGAACGTCCGCCTTCTGGATGTGGGCTTCCCCAAGGCGGTGGTCGACATGTACCCCGGCCCGAGGATAGGCATCGACGGCGTCAGGATGATCGTCGGCACTACCAAGGACCGGCGCCCCCACGTGGGAACGATCGTGAAGCCGAAGGTCGGCCTAGACCCGGACCAGACCGCGAAGGTCTGCTACGAGGCCGCAATCGGGGGCGTAGACTTCATCAAGGACGACGAGACCCTTGTGAACCAGGCGTTCTGTCCGCTTGAGTCTCGCGTATCGAAGGTGATGGCGGCACTTGACCGGGTAAAGTCCGAGACCGGGAGACAGGTGCTCTTCGCCGTAAACGTCACGGCGTCCCCTGCCAACATGGTCCGGATGGCAGAGACCGCAATCGACAACGGCTGCAACTGCCTGATGCTCGACATGGTCATACTAGGCTTCCCCACCGTGGAGTGGTTCCTGAAGGAGCACGACTTCAAGGTGCCCATCCATATGCACCGCGCAATGCATGCCGCATTCACGCGCAACCCGAGGCATGGCATAGCCATGCTCCCGCTGGCCAAGATCGCAAGGATGCTGGGCTGCGACCAGCTGCACACAGGCTCCGGTGCCGGCAAGATGGGCGGCGGCGAGGGCATCAGCCTCGAGCTGCAGGAGATCCTGGCCTTCCTCAAGGGAAGCTGGTACGGCAAGAAGCCGACCCTCCCCGTGGCGTCGGGCGGGATACACCCGGGCTTCGTGCCTGCCAACTTCAGGGCATTCGGAAAGGACTTCGTGATAAACGCGGGCGGCGGCATTCACGGGCACCCGCTGGGCACGAGGGCAGGCGCCACTGCCATGCGCCAGGCCATCGACGCATGCATGCTCGGCATCGGCATCGACGAGTACAGCAAGGACCACAAAGAGCTGGCAATTGCCATCCAGCATTGGGGCGAGAAGAAGCTTAAAGGGGACTGACCGCCCCCCTCTTTTTCACGTAATTGCCCTGCCGCCTCTGGGTCAAATTTAATATTCCCGTCGGCGATTAGTTAGACTGTGTGATTTTATAATGCTTGAGCTAAACGCAAAGATCATCAAGATAAAGACCGGCGAGAAGAGCGTCATCCTGAACGAGACCGATGCCGGGGAGATGATGCTCCACATACACGACCGCGTCTCACTCAAGAAGGACCTTCAGAAGATCATCGCCATAGTGGACGTCTCCGACAGCATGGTCGAGAGGGGCGAGATCGGCATCTACGAGGACTTCCTGCCATTCTTTGCAGTCTCAGACGGCGACGCCATCGAGTTGAGCGTGGCGACCCCGCCGCCATCCGTTGCCTTCATAAGGAAGAAGATGAAGGGCGGCACTCTGAACAAGGAGGAGCTGTACCGCATCGTAAAGGACACCGTCACCCATTCCCTGAGCGAGCTGGAGGTCGCCGCCTTTCTCATGGCCGAGCAATACGTCGGCATGAACATGGATGAGGTGGAGCACCTCACGCGTGCGATCGTGGAGACCGGTCGGACAATAGACTTCGGGGAGACCGTGGTGGACAAGCACTCCATAGGCGGCGTCCCGGGAAACAAGGTCACGCTGCTCATAGTCCCGATAGTCGCGGCAGCGGGCCTGAAGATACCCAAGACGAGTAGCCGCGCGATAACGAGCCCCTCGGGGACCGCCGATACGATGGAGGTCCTGGCGCCGGTAACCTTCTCTCTGGACGCGCTCCGGAAGCTGCTGATGGATGTGGGCGGATACATCGCATGGGGCGGCAGCCTAAACCTGGCGCCGGCGGATGACCTCTTCATCCGCATAGAGCATCCCCTGTCGATCGACCCCAAGGCGCAGATGCTGGCGTCCATAATGGCCAAGAAGCTCTCCGTCGGGGTCAGCACTCTGGTCCTGGACATACCGACTGGCAAGGGCGCGAAGGTCGAGGACTTCGATACCGCGAGGGCACTAGGGAACGACTTCATAGAGCTAGGGAGGAGGCTTGGCATAAAGGTGAGCTGCGGGATAACATACGGCAACCAGCCCGTGGGCCATACAGTGGGCCCGGCGCTGGAGGCCAGGGAGGCGCTGCTGGCGCTGACCGGGAAAGGCCCCAACAGCCTCATCGAGAAGTCTACATCCCTCGCCGGCATGCTCCTGGAGATGAACGGCGTCACGCCGAAGGGGCAGGGCCAGGCGTTCGCCAAGGACCTGCTGCGCTCCGGAAAGGCTTACCAGAAGATGCAGGAGATCATAGAGAAGCAGGGCGGCGACCCGGACGTGAAGCCTGACGACGTGCCGCTTGGCAAACTGCGCTACGTCGTGCCCGCTCCGATCGACGGGTACGTAAGCAGCATAAACAACAGCGCCATAAATGCCGTTGCAAAGGCTGCAGGCGCGCCTCTCTGCAAGGGCGCCGGCATAATGCTGCACGCAAAGATCGGATACGCCGTGAAGAAGGGCGACCCCGTCCTCGAGATCTTCTCCGAGAACGAGCAGAGCCTCAAGAACGCCCAGATGATCGCACTCCAGAGGGGCGCATTCGTGATAGAGGGGATGCTCCTCGAGGAGCTGCCCGGATTCTGAGACCCATCCCGGGTGCGCCCGCAGGGGGCGCGCCCTATCCCACTCTTTCTGAGATGCTCCGCCATTAGCCGCGAAACGATAAATAGTATTTCCTATTTAATTGAAGCAAATATGCCCCTGCAGGACAACTCTTTTGGGTGACAATCGACTTGGCAGACACTACCCTCGAAGCGAAGGAGGTTCCGGTCAACGACAGCGCCGCCGTGGCCCCGCGCAGGTCTGCTAGGCGATCGAGATCCAGATCGAAGAGGAGGGGCGCAGCCAAGCCGGCAGTAAAGGAGCTCCTCACCACCGCCGAGAACGAGGCGCGCAAGATGCGCGCGGTCAACCCTGCCCAGTACTACCGGCAGAACCTCGGCCAACTAGGTTTCGGAGATCCGGAGCACGCGCTCGTCCAGACGATCAAGGAGCTGATGGACAACTCGCTCGATGCCTGCGAGGCCATGGGCATACTGCCAGAGATCGAGGTCAAGCTGACCGCAACCGAGAAGCAGTACGAGGTCATCACCAACAAGACCAAGGAGGGCGGGATCCGCCGCTTCCCGATATTCCGGGTCTCGGTGGACGACAACGGGTGCGGGGTCATCAAGAGCAAGGTCGCGAAGGCATTTGGGAAGGTCCTCTACGGCTCGAAGTTCTTCGCCCTCAAGCAGTCGAGGGGGCAGCAGGGGCTCGGGGTACACGCCGCCATCATATACGCGCAGCTGACCTCTCTTGAGCCTGCCACGATCACGACCAAGACCGAATCCGACGAGGCCGCCAACAGGATCCGCCTGAAGATAGACACAGAGAGCAACAACCCTGTGCTCGTCTCATCGGAGGAGACCGCGTTCCCCCGCGCGCACGGGACCCGCGTCGAGCTGATGGTGGCCGGCGACTACACGGGGAAGGTGGAGTCCTTCATAAAGGAGCTATCGCTCGCAAACCCGCATGCAGACCTGAGGTTCACCGTCGTCGTCCAGCCGGGGCAGGAACCAAGCGTGCTGCACTTCAAGCGGGCTAACGACGTGCTCCCGCCGCAGGCAAAGGAGATCAAGCCCCACCTGCTCTCGATGGAGCCGGGGGCTCTGCTCGAGATGCGGTCCAACGACCTGTGCTGCGGCAACGCCAAGCAGTTCCTCGTCAAGCACTTCGTCAGGATATCCGAAGACAAGGCGGCTCAGATACTGAAGGCCGCCAAGCAGAACCAGAACTTGCCGCCTCAGTCGATAGATGTCGAGACTCTGCTGAAGGCCGCCCGCGAAAGCGACCTGATGAGGCCGCCCTTGGACGTGCTGAGCCCGATCGGTGAAGATGCTCTCAGGCATTCCCTCAAGCGCATGTACGCCGACTCAGAGTTCATCGGCGTCGTATCCAGGGAACCGTGGTCCTACAGGGGCATGCCGTTCCAGGTCGAGGTGGGCGTCGTCTACGGCGGGCCCTCCGTCGTGCTGGACTGCGACAAGGTGAGGGAGGGCGTCTTCAAGGCGCGGGTCATCCGCCTCGGCAACAAGTGCCCTCTGATATACGACTCAAAGGACTGCCTCCTGTACAAGGTTGCGAAGGAGATCAACTGGAGGAACTACAAGATCCCGCAGGATGAGGGCAGCCTGCCCATGGCACCCATGATTATCGTGGTCTCGCTGGTCTCCACGAAGGTCCCCTACATCGTCGCCGGCAAATTCGCCGTGGCTTACCATGAAGAGATCCGCGAGCAGCTCAA
Organism: Candidatus Methanomethylicus mesodigestus; assembly: GCA_001717005.1. GTDB lineage: Archaea > Thermoproteota > Methanomethylicia > Methanomethylicales > Methanomethylicaceae > Methanomethylicus > Methanomethylicus mesodigestus. The sequence continues at coordinate 20,287 of MAGS01000051.1, forward strand.
GCTGGCGCTGCAGACCCTCGGGCGCATGATTTACTCATTCATATCGCACAGGCAGAGGCAGGAGCACGAGATGCACCGGCAGAGCATCTTCCAGATATACGCGCGGGAGGTGGCGAGGGACCTCTCCTTACTCTCCGGCAGGAGCGAGCAGCTCCTCCTCGACAGGCTGCTGGAGTCTGCCAAGCACAAGAAGGTCTCGAAGCTCTCAAAGGACGCCGAGACGGCGGAGGTCCGTGCCGAGGCGCCAAAGCGCGCCAGATCCAAATCTGCCAAGGCGGCTCCTGCC